>DASWOP010000081.1:0-11500 GCA_036404255.1 Acidobacteriaceae bacterium
CCCGTTGCGCTCACGCTATAGCGCAGTGTAAACCGTGCCTGCACAGCGCCCATCGTATAGCCCAGGTTCGCCACCGCTGTGCCATCGTGATACTTATCCAGCGGCACGCCATTGGCGATGTCAAACCGCGAGTAGCCCAGAAAATAATCCAGCTTATTGCGCGTGCCGCCCAGCGTCACTTCGTTGCGAACCGAATGAAAATTGCCGCCGTCGCCGGAGTAATTCAGCACCGGCTTCGCCGTCACGCCCCGCGGAGTCTCAAAGTTCAGCGCACTGGCTCCCGCATCGGCTCCAGAGATCACCGTCACCGGCCCGCGTGCAACCTCAACCCGCTCCAGCCCCGTTGTAGAAACCGTGCCAAAGTCGAAGATGCCGCCCAGATCGTTCGCCGGCATGCCATCGAACATCACCTTGTTCGCAGTGGATGGGCCGCCCCTCACAAACAGCGACGTTACGCCACCAATCTGCCCCGTCTGCACCACGTTTACACCCGGCATCAGCCGCAGATCGTCCACGATGCCCACCCGGGTCGTCAGATCATCCCCGTGCACCACATCCAGCGTTCCGGTTAGCTGCGCCTGCGGAGTGGGCACGCCAGTCGCCGTCACCGTAATGTCTTCCGCTACATTTGCCGGCTTCAGCACCAGGTTTTGATTCACTACATCCAGCGATCCCGAGTAAAACTCGGGCGAGAGAGACATCCCAAAACCCATCCCGATCGCCGACACCACAAAACGGCCGGTCGCGGCAGAGAGCAGCTCATAGCTGCCATCAGCACCGCTCTGTATTGTGGAGACCACCTTGCCATGCTGCACCAGGTTCACCCGCGCGCCACGTACCGCCGCGCCCAGCCGGTCGGTCACCGTTCCACGCACCACCGCAGCTTGCACACACACAGTCGCGCCCAGCATAAGCAGGCAGAAAGAAATTCGAAGTTGTTTTAAATGAGAAAAAACCGGGAGGCGGCCTTTAAGCCGCAACGATACATGCATAGTAGCTCCTGATATCCCCCGCGGGATATTGGCTGATGTGGCAGCAGAACCGGTCTCCTGACTTACGCGTCACGTTCCTGGGGAACCGTGTCGCCCGTCATTTCCCACCGCACCTTCCCACGATATGGATCGCAGTGGCTTCGGTGTGTGACGGACAAAATCACCTGGCGTCTTACATGCGTCGCAGGCGCGCGCTTACAGTTGCGGGGCAGTGGCGGAATCTCACCGCGCTTCCCTTACTTCTGTTGCGGTACAAGGATTGAGTGGCACAGGTGAAACCATCCACCCGCAAAATTCCAGCGCATCAAACTAAATTCAACGCCCCGGAGTTTTGATTATAACTCTGCCGGATTTCCACCATCGCTGGCGGTCATTCCCACCATGGAATTGTCATTCTGATCATCTATTTGATTTGTCATTCTGAGCGCAGCGAAGAATCTGCTTTGGCTTCTTATCGTTGTCTCTGGGGTAGATGCGGAGTTGAGCCCGCACATTAAACACCGCCACCAACCCGGGCTTTATCCCCTGAGGTATTCACCTAACTCTCATACATCACAGCTTCATGCGATGTGTTTCACGCTCAAACCGTCAGAATGAGCTTCCCCGTCGTCAACCGTCCCTGCAGATCCTCGTGCGCCCGCCGTGCGTCGGCCAGGGGATAGCTGTGCGCCACCCTCAATTTCAGCTTCTTCTCCGCGATCCATCCCAGCACCTCGCCGGCCCGCCACTCCAACTCGGTCCGGTCGGCAATGTAGTCCTTCAGTGTAGGACGCGTCACAAACAGCGACCCCATCTGCGAGAGCCGCATCACATCAAACGCTGGGACAGCGCCACTCGCTCCGCCAAACAGCGCCATCATGCCGCGTGGCCGCAGCGAAGCCAGAGATCCCTCAAACGTGTCCTTGCCCACGCCGTCATACACCACGTGTACGCCCTTGCCCGCGGTCAGCTTCTTCACCTCGGCGGTAAAGTCCGTCCGCGTATATTCGATCACCTCATCCGCGCCTGCAGCCTGCGAGACCTTCGCCTTGGCCTCGCTTGAAACCGTAGTCAGCACGCGCGCGCCCAGCATCTTCGCCATCTGCGTCAGCAACAGTCCAACACCGCCGGCCCCTGCATGGATCAGCACATCATCACCCTTACGGATCGCATATGTTGAGCGAGCCAGGTAGTGCGCGGTCATCCCCTGTAGCATGGCAGCAGCCGCTTCTTCAAAGCTCAACAGCTCCGGAATCGATACCAGCATCTGCGCCGGAACGACCGCCTTCTCCGCATACGAACCCTGCACGCTGCACCAGGCTACGCGCTGCCCTGCCTGTACACTCTCCACGCCCTCGCCCACCTGCAGCACAATACCTGCGCCCTCCTGTCCCGGGATAAACGGCGTCTTCACCGGATAGCGCCCTTCGCGGAAGTACACATCGATAAAGTTCACGCCGGACGCCTTGACCTGCACCAGCACATCGCCGGAGAGCAGCACCGGGTCCGCCACATCCCGCAGCACCAGTTGCTCCGGTCCCCCTGTATGTTGAATCTGAATGGCTTTCATTATGCCCTCAAACACTGTGATGCATTCAGTTGCACGCACGCTTGCCAACACCATCTAAATACCAGCATGTGTTGTGACCACAGCAAATAAATTTTGAATTCATCGCTGGAAGGGAAAGCCAGCTACGATACTTCAGTTCGCTCTAGCTATTGTCCGCCATGGACTCCACCGTGCGTGCGCGGATAATACGATCCACCGCATACGGTGCGCGGTGCGTGGCCGAATGATAATGCCGCACCTGCAACTCACCCAGCAGACCGATACCGATCAGCTGAATACCCGCCAGGATCAGCACACCCGCGATCACGACCAGAGGGCTGTGCGCTGCCATCACCGGCTGCCCGGTCAGAACCTTCAGCGCCAGCAGCCACGCCGCCAGCCCCACGCCACCCATCATGCCCAGCACGCCAAAGCTGCCGAAGAGGTGCAGCGGCCGCGTCATGTACTTCAGCAGAAATCGAATCGTCATCAGGTCAAAGAACACCCGGAACGTCCGCGAGATGCCATAGTGGCTCTTCCCGTTTTCGCGGTCCCCAATCGTGATTGGGATCTCACAGATGCTCGCGCCGTACCAACTGGCCAGTGCAGGGATAAACCGGTGCATCTCGCCATAGAGCGGGATATTGTGAATCACCTCGCGGCGGTATGCCTTGAACGTAGTGCCGAAATCGTGAATATCCACGCCGCTCAACTTCGCCATCAGCCAGTTCGCGCAGCGCGACGGGAACACCCGCAGCAGACCATCCTGCCGCTCCACGCGCCACCCGCTCACCACGTCGTAGCCCTCTTCAATCTTCTCCAGAAACGCGGGAATCTCCGCAGGATCATGCTGTAGATCCCCATCCATCGCCAGGATCACGTCACCCTCGGCATGATCGAACCCGGCAGCCAGCGCAGAGGTCTGCCCAAAGTTCCGGCGCAGCTTGATGACCAGGACCCTGCTATCGACCGCTGCAATCTCCTCCAGCAGACGGTAGGTGCGGTCACGCGAGCCGTCGTCCACAAAAACGATCTCGAAGCTCTCACCCACGTGCTCCATCACGCCCTTCAGGCGGTCATAGAGCGCCGTCACGCTCTCTTCTTCATTATGAAACGGCACGACAATCGAATACTTCGGCATATCTCTATCGGACGATGAATACCGCAAGAAGTTTCGAGAAAATTCCATACTTATTTAATTTTAGAGTGTTTTTCAGCTTACGGGCGGGGAATAAGTCCCCACATGGTAAATTCAGGCATGTCCACAGAAGAGCTCCTTCACGAGGGACTCGTCCCCACAGCTGGCAAACGTATTCGCCGAAGCGGTCTGCATTCTCTTACTGGAATCCGTTTCTTTGCCGCTATTTGGGTCATGGCCTTTCATTTTGGTGCAGGGTTCTCCGACCGCTCTCATATGCCTTGGCACGTCACGTCCTTTCTGCGGCATGGATATCTTGGCGTCTGTCTCTTTTTCATGCTCTCCGGCTTCATTCTCTTTTACGCCTACCAGGGCAATCTCAAGACCTCGCGCGATCTTTACAAGTTCTTTGTCGCCCGGCTCGCCCGCATCTATCCTGTCTATCTGCTCGCGACTGTTTTGATGGCACTGGCCCTCAGAAGCCTGCCCCATGGGCACGACTGGATGGTCTTTTCCCTGGTTCAGTCCTGGACGCCCGCTGTATCCAATAGTGGATATGCCTGGATCATGCAGGCCTGGACGCTCTCCGTAGAGATGTTTTTCTACTGTTGTTTTCCCCTGCTTCTCTTCTTCTTCCGCCGTAACCGTCCGCCCGCCTTGCTCTGGTCGTTGGCTGCCTGCTTCTTTGTCATTGGCGTTGCCTTGCGTTCGCCCACCATACATGCAGGTGCTGTCCCCGGATGGCTCACCAATCACATCCTTCTGCCTGTGATTTGCCTGCCAGAGTTTATCCTCGGAATGTTACTTGGTTCCCTCTTTTTGCAACGGCAGCAGCTTAAGCCGGAAATCGTAACCAAGGATTGGATCACCGCAGTCGGACTGCTACCCTGGCTGGCCATCATCGCCTCCGGAACAAGCCCCTATCTCGTCTCCGCCGCGGCCCTCCTCTGTTTCGGATGGGCCATTTATCGTTTGGCCGATGGCCGAGGCTGGCTCACCACCGCGCTCTCCAGCCCACCCCTGCTCCTGCTCGGCGGTGCGAGCTTTTCTGTCTATCTCTTACAAGGCCCCATGCGCATGCTCGTGCACCTGATCTTTTCCCGGGTACATCACGGTCTTGACGCCGCACTCTTTCCATTCATTCTTGTGGGCGTCTGCTGTCTTATCTACCTCTACTACGAAGAGCCAATGCGCGATCACGTCCGCAATCTGCTTACGCGCCGCTCTCCCAAAATAGAAGCCTGAAGTTCACACACAGAAAAAGGAGCGCGGAAGACCTCTCCGCGCTCCTCATCATTCATTATTTGAATCAACTTAAGCTGCTGCTGCGGACTTTGCCTGCACATTAATCTGCTGTGCCAGCTTCGTCAGCTTGGTGTCTGCGCTCTTCTCTTCCTGCAACGTCTCCTGCAGGATCTTTGCGACGTCGTCGCGCCGCAGAATCTCTGCATAGGTACGCACCGTGCCGTAGCCCGCCATCTCGTAATGCTCCACACGTTGCGCCGCGGAGATCAGCCCGGCATCCTTCACGTCAGGGTCGGCATCTTCCTTGATCATCTCCGAACCTTCCTCCAGCAGACCCTTCATGCCCTTGCAGGTCTTGCCCTTCGGGCTCTTTTCCAGAAGTTCGAATATGTGATCCAGTCGTCTCACGTGCCCTTCCGTCTCCTGCAGGTGCGAGGCAAAAGCCAGCTTCAGATCCTTGGAGGTTGCCGCCTTCACCATCTTCGGCAATGCCTTGGTGATCTGCGTCTCCGCGGAGTACAGATCTTTTAGTTCATCGACAAATAAGTCCATCAGGTCTTCGAGCATCATGGGATTTTCCTCGGTTCTGAATTTGTGCCCGGCGACTCGCCCAATCCTTCCCGGCCACGAGTACCTGTGATGCACGCCTCTCCGAGAAGGCTGCCTCCCTTTTTCAGGTGTACATGCACCCGGTTTCCTATAGCTTTCATGTGTAGCTAACTCGATTCCTGCCAGTGTTTTCACGTAGACAGGCCTCTTCTTTCCCGCAATCATGTCTAGGATGCATGCAGAACTGCCGTATCGCGAGGTTGTCAACGCTCCGCCTCCCGAGAGCGCAGTCCATACGCCTGCCCACACCCACGCTGACGCAGTGGAACGCAGAAAGCGCCTCCACCATCACATCATCGACAATGTAAAGCAGTATGTGGCCCTTGTCATCGTAGCCCTGGCTATCTCCATCATCGTCCCGCTGGCCGTGCACTTCTACCGTAAGCACATCGCTGCATCCACCACGACGACTACGACCACATCCGCGGCTAACAACACCACCACAACAACCACCACTGCCCCCGCCAGCGTCGATCAGGTCGTTCAAGACCCTGCAGGCTCCATGGCGCGCACCCTCATCTCCACCGGCGATACGGAAAATGATGACAGCAGTGGCAACGAGAATCCCCAGCGCCACCAGGTCTTCGCCGGCAAAGGCCGCTACCAGCTCTACCGCCAGGGCAACCTCACCTGGAGGCTCGACACCGACAGTGGCCACACCTGCATCCTCTTCGCTACGAATGAGGAGTGGCGTAACCCGCGCGTATCCAGCCACGGCTGCGCCAACGAATAGCCGCCGATGTTCTCTCTTTGAGTCATGGGCATATTGCTTCCACTACGATAGGACTGACGGGATAGAATCGCCGTGATGGCTGAAAGGGAGGTTCCTGCAATATGAAAAAACGTCTCTTCGCCATCCTGGCAGTCCTGGTCTTTATCGGAATTGCATACTATGCCTGGATCCGCTGGAGGCAAATGACTGCGACCAACGGCGATGTGCAGCTTGTACAGAGCAGCGACGAAAACACCAAGGTCGTCATGGACAAGGCCGAAGTAAACCGCATGCGCTCCGCCGCGGACAAGCCCTCCACCGTCATCCAAACCACGCCGCACGCCGCAACGATTCCCACCAGCGACAGCATCGCGCCCAATCCACCGGACAACATGAAGTTTGCCGGCACAGGCCGCTACCAACTCTACCGCCAGGGCAATCTCACCTGGCGCCTCGACACCGACAGCGGACTCACCTGCATCCTCTTCGCCACCGACGAAGAGTGGCGCAAGCCCCGCGTCGCCAGCCAGGGCTGCGGCAATCGCTGAGCAATTAATGGCTTGAGTGTAGACTGTTGGTACTCATGAAAACTGGGAAACGGTTCATTTTATCTTCCTTGGGTATGGCTGCACTGCTCAGCCTCTCGCTCACCGGCTGCGATTCCGGGTCGCGCTCTGTTATCTTTGACTCGCCCGCCCCGCGTAGCACAACCACCACCATCTCTGCGCCGTCCTCAGTTTCCCCGGCAAACAGCGTCCGTCTGACGGCAACGGTCAGTCCATCTGGGATCGGCGGCACGGTAGGCTTCTACGACGCAACCAACCCGAATAAACTCGTCTATCTCGGTGAGGCTTCTCTGAGCGGTGGTACTGCCGTCTTCTCCGCGACTTTCACCCGCCCCGGAACCCGTCTGGTGCAGGCACGTTATGCTGGCGACGATCCCTCATTCGCCTACAGCGACAGTGCATCGTCCTCTGTGCCAGTCTCTGTAGCGGATACTTCGTCCCAGGCCTGTGGCCTCGGCGCAGCGTCTCTCCCCATCACCAGCGGCGTCGCCGCCCAGTCAAATCAAACTTATTCCGCCTCTGGCAGTCAAAGTGCAGTCTGCGTGGCGAATACCGGTTCCAGCCTCACCCTCACAAATTCGATCATCACATCGAGCAGTGAAGGATATTCGTACGTGGACCAATCACAGGGTACTGTTTACCCCTACGACGCCAGCGGGATCTCTGCGGCTGCTCTCGCGTACGGATCTTCGAAAACCGCGAACTCCGGCGGCTCTCTCACAATGAACGGCGGCTCCATCGCTACCACTGGCTCGGGAATAGCTGGCGTTTTCGCCTCCGGGATGGGATCGTCTGCCACGCTCACAGGCACCACCATCTCAACTGCAGGCACGCCATCCTATGGCGCTGAGGTAGGCAACAACGGCTCACTGACCATGAACGGTGGCAGTATCGCGGCTACAGGCACAGTTGCCGCCATTCTTGACAGCGGCTCCCTCAACTTCACCAACACTGCGCTTAGTTCCACCGGCTCGACCGCCGCCACCATCGAGATGATCTCTACGACCAACTCTGCGGCCAGCACATCAACCTTCACCATGAACGGTGGATCGCTGAGTACCACATCAGGAGTGTTGTTCTATCTGCTTGACGGTCAAGCAGCCACCATCTCGCTGACCAATGTAACGTTGACCGGCGTAAATACACTCCTCCAGGTATATGACTACACTTTGGGCCTCGCCCAAAGCATCACCCTGAATGTCAGCCATCAAATCTTGTCCGGTGGGTTCCATGGCTCGCTCAATCTACAGAATGCCTCCGTCTTTACCGGCATCTGCAACTTCAACTCCATCTCATTGGATACATCGAGCCAATGGGTACTTACCGGCAATGATTCCGTATACCGGCTAAGTGACGCCGCTGGCATCCAGGGCACATCCATTACCAACATCGTTGGCAACGGCCACACTATCTCCTACTCGTCAGCAGCAAATCCATCTCTTGGGGGCCAGACGTACGCCCTCTCCGGCGGTGGGCTATTGAAGCCTCAGTAGAATAGATTTGTGGCAGCAAAAAGGGCGGCTTTATGAGCCGCCCTCCCGCGTTCCAATTCCGTTTTAGCGTTTCTTCGCCGGCTTCTTCGCTGCAGGCTTTGTCACTGGCTTCTTCTTAGCCACTGGCTTCGCAGCAGGCTTCTTTGCTGGAGCAGCCTTCTTTGCCACAACCTTCTTCGCAGGCGCAGCAGCCTTCTTTGCTGGAATGGTTTTCTTCACCGGTGCAGCTTTCTTTGCCACGGCCTTTGCCGGAGCAGCTTTCGCGGGAGCAGCTTTCACTGCTTTCGCCGGCGCAGTCTTCACTGGCGCAGCCTTCGCCGAAGCAGCCTTGGCTGCCTTTGCGACTGGCGCAGCTACTGCCGCTTCCCCAGTCTCTTCCGCCACTGGAGCTACAACCTTTTCCTTCTTCGCACGCTTCGGCTTCTCAGCCTTTGCCGCGCGGGGCCGGCGGATATGCACTGGAGCGGGCGGCGGCGGCGGCGAATGCGGTTCCAGCCATGCCTTCTGCTCTTCCGGCGTCTGCAGCTTATTGTCCATCAGCTCGAAGATCATCTTGTCCACCAGCTCCGTATAGATCGGCAGCGACGGCACAATCCGCATCTCCTGCATCAGCGTGTGCGGCACCTTGTTCTTGGCATCCGGCCACACCGTAAAGAAGTTCTTGAACTTATTCTGGATCGCAGCGCCCTTACCGGTATGCGCCAGCCACAATATCGCCTCGGGGTTCGAAGCATGCAGCAGCTTCCAGGTTGCCGAAGGCGTCGCTGCTTCCTTGCCGGTAAACTTTTTCGTGAAGTCGCGGGTGTGCGCTTCCAGGTTCTTAATCTCGTCCGCAAATCCCGGCCGCACAAACATCTTCTTCAGATCCGCGATATCCTTCGGCGCCATCTTTGCCGTCAGAAGAAGGAAATGCGCAGTCGAAGGATCAGGGTGAATCCCCTGCATGTCGAGCTGTCCCAGCTTGTCATGGAGATCGTCCAGCCCACTGGTCGTTGCCTTCGCCGGAGTCCACGCTGGAAAGAGTTCCTTCATCCAGCCTTCATGGTCCAGGGCCTTCAGCACGCGCAGCGGATCTTCCTCATGCACGATCTCTTCCAATTCATAGCCCTTGCTGAAACTTGAGAGCGCGGAGATGTAGCCCTCTTCCTTACCGGTCTTGTAGCGCGCGGCGGTCTTCTCTTCCATCTGCCAACCCAGCCGGGCCGTCAGCCGCGCAGCGCGAATCATGCGCGCCGGGTCTTCGATAAATCCGTAGTTGCTCACCAGCGTCAGCTGCCGCGCTTCAATATCGGCCACGCCGTTCAGAGGATCCATCAGCAGGCCATACGATCCGGCGTTCAGCGAGATAGCCATCGCGTTTACGGTGAAGTCGCGACGCCGCAGGTCTTCCAGAATATTTGCCGGATGGTAGACCGGCTTGCCCGGCTTAGGAAAGGTCTCCGAGCGCATGCTGGAGATCTCGACCCGTACGCTGCCGGGAAAAAGAAAATACAGCGTCTGCGAAGGCTCGTGTTCGCCTTCCAGCACTCCGCCGGCCTTCTCCAGGTCTTTCTTCAGCTTCAGCGCATTGCCCTGCACGCTGAGATCCAGGTCGCGCACGGGCGAGCCGCTGGTCAGGTCGCGCACCGCGCCACCCGTCAGAAAGAGCGTAAGCCCTTTCGCACGAACTACACCCTGAACATGTTGGAGAGCACCGCGTTGAGAAGGGGAAAGTCGGTTTTCGAGCAGGTAGATATAGTCGGCCATGCCGGTGCCTTGCACTCCAGCGCGGTTGTCTAAAAGAACGGAACTAAGCCGTGACAACCTTCGCGTTCGCCAAATAAATCTAGACGATTCAATAAGATACGAGGTCTAATGCGCCTCGATAACAAACATGAATGTAACACAACAGTTAGCATTTGGCTACACATTTTGCACCTTTTTCGCTGCTGGCCGCTCATTTGTGCGACAATCCGGCTGCGGCCACGCCCTCCCGCCGCAGGACTCCTTATGGCCTCCAGCCGCAAAAAAGTCATCCTCCGGCGTATCAACGGCACCTCTTCGGCCACCATTGTGCCCGGCTACCTGCCCCAGTCCGGCTTCGTCACCGGCTCGGGCAGCGCCGCTGTGCTGGAGCTCCTCGACCTCGATGGCCACGTCCTTCCCATTCCCCTGCGCGAGGTCCGCATGGTCAGCTTCGTCCGCGATTTCAACCCCAGTGACCGCATCAATCCCGAACGCCTCCTGCGCAAAACTTTCTTAGCCCGCCCCCGCGCCGAAGGCCTCCAGCTCCGCATCACCTTCCACGACGGCGACGTGCTGGAAGGCCTCGCTGCCAACGACATCTCCCTCCTCGACTCTGCAGCCGACGACGCCGGTCTGCAGATGGCCCCGCCTGACACCCGTTCCAACACCCAGCGCATCTACATCCCCCGCACCTCGATCGCAGAACTGGTCGTAGTAGCCACCATCGGCCAGGCCCGCCCCAAGCAAGCGCCCGCCGCCAAGCCCACGCAAACCGTACAGGAAGGCCTCTTCGACGACCTCCCCTCCAACTCCCGCCCCAACTAACCCCTCTTTTCCTCTGCAAATACACCGAGCGCCTCGTCCCACACGCAGCGCGACTACAATTCCTTCATGACTCTTGCTGAACTCGCGCAAACTCTCAGCGCCGTCCTCGACGGCGATCCCGCCACAGAAGTCACCGGCGTAGCCGGCATTGAGGCCGCCGGCCCCGGCGAGATCACCTTCGTCGCCAACCCCAAATACTCCGCGCTGGCCCGCACCACCCACGCCGCCGCCATCCTGGTTGAGCCCGAATTCCCCACCGTCACCACCGCCACCCTGCGCATCAAAAATCCGTACCTGGCCTTCGCCCGCACCATCGCTCTCTTCTACCAGCCGCCCGTCTACTCCCCCGGGATCCATCCCACAGCGGTCATCGCCCCGTCCGCCACCATTGGCCGCAACGCCCACATTGGCGCCTACGCCGTCATCGCCGAAAACGTCACCATCGGCGACGACGCCGTTCTCCTGCCTCACACCGTCATCTATCCCGGCGCAAAGATCGGCAATCACTTCTTCGCCCACGCCCACGCCGTCGTCCGCGAATACTGCCAACTCGGCGACCACGTCCGCCTGCAGAACGGAGCCATCATCGGAGCCGACGGCTTCGGCTTTGCCAAGCTCGCCGAACCGACCGCCACCGGCCACTGGGAAAAGATCGTTCAATCCGGCA
>DASWOP010000082.1:0-5512 GCA_036404255.1 Acidobacteriaceae bacterium
TTCCCTCCCGCCTTATACTTAACCCAATGACCACTCGCTCCCACGACCGTTCCCGTCAGCTCCAACTGCGCGCCGAAAAATTTCTCCCCGGCGGAGTCGATTCCCCCGTCCGCGCCTTCCGCGCCGTCGGCGGCAATCCCCCCATGATCGTCCGCGCCGAGGGAGCCTACCTCACCGACGCAGACGGCAACCGCTACATCGACTACGTCGGCTCCTGGGGCCCCATGATCCTCGGCCACGCCGCGCCCAGCGTCGTCGCCGCCATCCAGCAGGCCGCCGCCAACAGCCCCAGCTTCGGCGCCTCCACCCCCACCGAAGCCGACCTCGCCGAGATCATCATCCAGGCCGTGCCCAGCATCCAGAAGCTCCGCTTCGTCAGCTCCGGCACCGAAGCCTGCATGTCCGCCATCCGCCTCGCCCGCGGATTCACCGGCCGCAACTTCATCATCAAGTTTGAAGGCTGTTACCACGGCCACTCTGACGCCATGCTCGTCAAAGCCGGCTCCGGCGTCGCCACCTTCGGCATCCCCGGCTCTGCCGGAGTCCCCGCCGAGACAGCCCAGCACACCCTCGCGCTCCCCTACAACGACATCCCCGCCGTCGAAGCCGCCTTCGCCCTGCACAAAGACCAGATCGCCTGCATCATCGTCGAGCCTATTGTCGGCAACATGGGAACCGTACCGCCCGCGCCCGGCTACCTCGCCGCGCTCATCGACATCGCCCACCGCAACGGCGCTCTCCTCATCTGCGATGAGGTCATGACCGGCTTCCGCGTCGCCCTCGGCGGCGCGCAGAGCCTCTACGGCATCACGCCAGACATCACCACCCTCGGCAAGATCATCGGTGGCGGCCTGCCCGTCGGCGCCTTCGGTGGCCGCGCGGAGATCATGGACCAGCTCGCCCCGCTCGGCCCCGTCTACCAGGCTGGCACCCTCAGCGGCAACCCGCTCGCCATGGCCGCAGGCATCGCCACGCTCTCGCACCTCGTCGCCAACCAGCAGACCATCTACCCGCAGCTCGAAGCCACCGCCAAAGCCGTCGCCGAAGGCGTAGCCAACGCCGCCCGCTGCATGAAGATTCCCCTCACCACCAACCGCGTCGGCGCCATGTTCACCTGGTTCTTCACGCCCGAACCCGTGACCGACTTCACCTCCGCCGCCACGTCAGACAGCAAAGCCTTCGCCGTCTTCCACCGCGCCATGCTGGAGTCAGGCATCTGGCTGCCGCCCTCGCAATACGAAGCCGCCTTCATCTCCACCGCCCACGGCGAAACCGAGATTGCAGCCACCATCGCCGCCGCCCGCGCCGCCTTCGAAACCATGGACCCCGACCCCGCCCACATCGCCCCGCGCTGAGCGCAGCAGAAACCAAAGCACAAGCGGAACCCCGGATTTCACGGAAAATCACGGATAGATTCTCCAGGTTTAATCCTTTGAGTTTTGATCTCTTAAGGGGTCTTTATCTTTCTAAGTCTTTTATCCCTTAAGGTCTTTATCCATTAAAGTTTTTGATCCGTGATTTTCCGTGAAATCCGTGCTTCGCCTTGTCTTGAAGTCTTGATCCTTTGAGCTTTTGAACTTTTGAACTTTTGAACTTTTTTGATCCGTGGTGATCCGTGAAATCCGTGGTTCGCCTTGTCTTGAAGTCTTGAACCTTTGAACTTTTGAGCTTTTTTGATCCGTGGTGATCCGTGAAATCCGTGGTTCGCCTTTGTTCCTAAACCCACACCTGCGGAGTCACAAACCGCACGCTGCCCGCATACTTCTCCAGCAGCCTGCGCGTCGCCTCCACAGAAGCCTTCCGGTCCTGCCCAATCCCCGCCTGTCCGCCGTCATGCAGCAGAATGTTCGAGCCACGCCCGCGCCTGCGGTTCCGCGCAATCCCGCGCTCCACATTCGCCACGATCCTGTCCACGCCAATCGGATTCCAGTCCTGCCCCATCGCATTCCACTGCACCGGCGTCAGCCCCAGCGCGCGCGCCGTGCGCAGCACCACCGGCCGCCGCATCCCATGCGGACAGCGCATGAACCGAACCGGCTCACCCAGCGCATCCTCAATCGCCGCATTGCATCCCACCAGTTCGTCATGCACCCGCTGCGCCGAGCAAAACAGCAGCTTCGGGTGCGTCATCGAGTGGTTCCCCACCACGTGCCCCCCGGCTGCGACAGCGCGCAGAATCTCCGGCCTCTGCCGCGCGAACCGTCCAATCACGAAGAACGTCGCATGCACCTCATACTGCGCCAGCAGATCCAGCAGCATCGCCGTCTCCGGCTCATTCGGCCCATCGTCATACGTCAGCGCAAACTCATTCGGGTCCGTTCCCGCGACCACCGTCCGCCCAAAGATCTGCGACTCCGGCCACATCGCCGCATAAGCGTAACCGCCCACGGCCGCCGCCGCCACACCAGCCGCACTCAGAATCGGGGTAAGCATAGCTATAAGTTTAGCAACCTGGTCAGACAGCAGGGACTCAGTATTCGATTTGTTCGTTTCTTACGAGCCGCGACAGAGATATATTTAGGTGGTCAGGAGGATGAATGATCGGACGATCTATAGTTTTCGCGTTGTTCGGCGCGGTAATTCTAAATTCAGGATGTCATGGTCAAGTTGCCGCCACAAAACAGCCGGACAGCACTCTTCATACGAAAGAAAGTAGTGCGACTGCTCACCTATTCGCAGTTGTGGACGGGGACTCATCCTTCCTATATGTAAAACCGGCTGGAGTGGGCACTTCGTACCGGCTAACTGGCCGGAAGAGCGGCTGGGAGGCAGACGGTATGATCTCCCCAAGCGGCGATGCCGTCGCCTACGCATTGGCAGACGGACCCGAGGCAAAGTCAGAGGTATGGGTTTCTCGAATGGATGCCAGCAATGCGCATCGCGTGTCTGCCACCGAAGAGGATGCCGTGATGCCAGCGTTCGCGCCAGATGGTCGAACCCTTCTTTACGTCAAATCACGCTTCAATGGGCACTATTCACCTATAGCCAGGCCCCGGAGGCACAAATTCGATGTGGTTAAGGTATTGGTCGGTCCGGATAGACCCGTCTCTGGTGCGGCACCTGTTGAACTGACGCAACAGGAGTTTTTTGACCTTCGTTCGCTTTCTGTTTCACCTGATGGAGAAAGGTTTCTCGTGAGCACATCGGGATACCCCATCGGCTCATTAATTGAAGAATTCGATCTAGCCACACCACTTCGGGTCAAAAGAATCTTCCAACCCCATGTTCCGAATGAGCCATCTATGGGAGCGTCCTTTGGTCAGGCTGCTTATACGCCCAGCGGGATGGAGATTGTCTTCACAGCGGCAACCGAGGGCAAAGATGGAATGTATGACTACAACGTCTATCAGATGAGCAATGTGACTGGCGGAGATCTCGTTCAACTAACCCATCACACTGGAATGATCGATCAATTGAGCGTAGCTCGAGATGGCACAATCTTCTTTTCAGGAAGCGGCAAGCGATATTCTCTCGATTCGCACACCCACGCTGAGCGACAAGACTGAAGTACAAGTTCGCAGTCAGCGGAGTTGGCTATGCAACAGCGGCCTTCCCCAGTCTCCCCACGAACCCAACCCGCCACTACCCCCACCCCCTCACCCATGCTATCTTCGTCTTTTATTCGCTAATTATGCCCAACCTCTTCACCACACCCCGCTCCATCGCCGTCGAAGGCCCTCTGCGCGTCGGCAAATCCTCCCTCGCCCACCTTCTGGCCGAGAAAATGAACGCCCGCACAGTGATCGAGCCGGAGAACAACCCGTTCCTCGACCGTTTCTACCGGCAGGAACCCGGCATGGCCTTCGCGGCGCAGATGTGGTTCCTGATGGAGCGCTACGAGCGCCTGCAGGCCGCGCCGCCCGCCGAGATCGTCGAGCGCACCATCATCTCCGACTTCATCTTCGAGAAGGACAAGCTCTTCGCCTGCGTCAACCTATCCGACGCCGAGCTCGAAATCTACAATCGCTACTACGAGCGCTTCCGCCGCGAGATCACCCCGCCCTCGCTGATCATCTACCTCCAGGCCACACCAGAGGTCCTCAAAACCCGCCTCAAGCGCAAAGCCGCCCCCGGCGAGCGTGCCGTCAGCGAGAAGTACATCGAGCGCGTAGCCGACGCCTACGAGCACTTCTTCTTCCACTACACCGCCTCACCCCTGCTCGTGGTCAACACATCCGAGATCGATTTCGTGAACAACCCCCAGCACCGCGACCAGCTCCTCGCCCGCATCGACCAGCCCGTAAACGGCACCCAATACTTCCGCCCTCAAAAGTCCTAAAGACAGGGGATTAGGGCTTAGGGAACAGGGAACAGGGAAACAGGGAACAGGGAACAGGGAACAGGGAACACCCAAACAGTAAAACTCGAGTCATTCTGAGCGAAGCCGAAGAATCCAGACGTCCTCCGCGTTACCCATACCGCCAAAAAGCTTCCGCAGCACAAATCCCCAGCCCTCCACCCAGCAAATCCCGCATCCGGCCCCACCCAAGCCGCACAAAGCCCTATTCCCTACTCCCCGCTCTTTGCTTCTTTTCCTCCCAATCCGCATCGAACTCATTACAGCCTCGATTCCCCTGCGACCACAGGTGGCCTGCACGGAACCGCGACGATTCACATCACCAGAACATGAAGATCGAGGATAAGTGACATGGCTTACGCAAGCATCAACCCAAGCAATGGCAAGACGATAAAGACCTTCCCTGAATTAACCGACGCCCAGTTGGAGGCAAAACTCGCCGCCGCAGCAAAGACCTTCCAGACGTGGAAGAAGACCTCCTACGCCGAACGCGCGGTGATCCTAAATAAAGCCGCGGAAATCATTCGCGCCAATGTTGACCGGTTCGCAAAGCACGCCACCCTGGAGATGGGAAAGCTCATCAACGAGGCGCGCGCCGAGGTCAAATTCAGCGCCGACATTCTCTCCTACTACGCCAAAAATGCCGAAGCATTTCTAGCTCCGGTAAAACTCAATCCAGTCCTCGGCGAAGCCCACATGGAGTCCAGCCCCATGGGCGTGATCTTCTGCGTGGAGCCATGGAACTTCCCCTACTACCAGCTCGCCCGCGTCGCCGGCCCGCATCTCATGGCAGGCAATGTCCTGGTCGTGAAGCACGCTGGCTGCGTGCCGCAGTGCGCCATTGAATTCGAAAAACTGTTGATCGAGGCAGGCGCGCCCGCTGGCTTGTATACCAACCTCATCATCTCCCACAAGCAGTCCGATCAGATCATCGATGACCCTCGCATCGTAGGCGTTGCACTCACCGGAAGCGTTGCAGCCGGTAAGAGCATTGCCGCTCGCGCCGGGCAGAATCTGAAACCGAGCTCCATGGAGCTTGGTGGCAGCGATGCCTTCATCGTGCTCGAAGACGCTGATCTGGAGAAGACGATTCCCTGGGCCGTCTGGGGACGCATGTTCAACGCCGGACAGACTTGTTGCGCCTCAAAACGCTTCATCGTAGCGGACGCGCTCGCGGATAAGTTTCTGGCGAAGTTCAAGACTGCGATTGAGGCG
>DASWOP010000083.1:0-21274 GCA_036404255.1 Acidobacteriaceae bacterium
ATCTGGTCCGCTCCGGGCAGTAGTATGTCCAAAAACGCAAAATCTCTGCGTTTTCAGAGCCCATAACCCACAACTACCCCGTCCCTCACGCCAAAATACACCCAATTGAAGCCAGCAGGTACTTGATCAGACCTTCCCTAAAAGTGTATTTTGCCGTGTCTCTTATAAATGCTGGGAATGACCAAACGGGGAACATCGCTTCTGGAATAGCTTTGGGCGACCGCTGTAAGCGTATGGGTTCATGCGTAAACATTTCCACAGCGTGCGTTGAGACAGGCGGTCTTCACAGGGCGGGGCACTGCTGCTATGTTTGCACTATGCACCGCGTGCGATCACAACGAGATGCCGAGAAAAGAGGGCCATGCTGCTTCAGCCAAAGCTGAATCTGCGCGTTGGACAGCGTCAGGTGCTTACGCCAGGGCTGGTGCAGATGGTCAGTGTGCTGGCCCTGAACAAACTCGAGCTGAAGGAGATGATCAACGCCGAAATCGTTGAGAATCCTGTGCTCGAGGAGGTGGATGAGTCCGTCGCGCCGCTGGAAGAGACAGCGCAGCGCGAGAGTGCGATGGAGCGGTCTGCCGAAGAGAAGGTGGCGGACTCGGAACGTGGTGAAGAGAAAGATCCCTTCGACGAAGTGGATTTTGGCAGCTACTTCCAAGATTATCTTGACCCCGGATATCGCACGGGCAGCAGCTTTGAAGACCTCGATAAGCCATCGTTTGAGAATTTTCTGTCCCAGCCGGGGACTCTGAGCGGCCATCTGCTGTGGCAGATCGGTTCGCTTGTGCTGACCCCGGAGGTACGGACGGCGGCGGAGATCATCGTCGGCAACCTGAATGATGATGGCTACCTGAACTGCACGGACGAAGAGCTGGCGGAGCTGTTGCGGGGGGATGAGGGCGCGGCTGGGTTGCGTGTCTCTGCCGTGCGGGCGCAGCAGGCCGTGCAGGAGGCGCTGACGGTTGTGCAGAATCTGGACCCCGCCGGGGTGGCGGCGCGCGATCTGCGCGAGTGCCTGCTCATCCAGATCCGTGCGCAGCGGCAGGAAGCGCGCATTGTGCTGGCGCGGCTGCAGGTTGCGAAGAAGCGGGCAAAGCGCGCGGCGGAAGATTCGGAATCCACAGGCGGCGCAGTTGCAATGGATGGCGATGCGGTGCTATTGTCCAACTCCCCGGCTTCCACGGAAGCGGAGAGCGATGACGCTCCCGATCCAGCGGAGACGGCAGGGCAACGAAGGCCGGAGCACGAGATGGACACGTTCGCGACTGCCGAAGAGATTGTGCTGCACCACCTGCCGCTGCTGCAGCGCAAGGATATGCGCGAGCTGGGCAAGGCCTGCAGACGGACACCGGAGCAGGCGCAGAGCGCGGTGGCGTACATCCGCACACTGGACCCACGCCCCGGCCAACGCTACAACGCCAGCGAAGCACGGCTGATCGAGCCGGATGTTGCCTTTGTGAAGCGCGGCGACGAGTACGCCGTGGTGATGAACGAGGATGATCTGCCCACGCTTCACCTGAACTCCGGCTACCGGCGCATGCTGCGGCAGAAAGGTACGGAGAAGGAAGTCCGCGAATACGTGAAGGAGCGCTACCGCTCCGCGATCCAGTTGCTGCGGAATATCGAGCAGCGCAAAAACACCATTGTGCGCACCTGCGAGGCGATTGTGAAGCGGCAGAGGGATTTTCTGGAGCGCGGCGTGGAAGGTCTGCGGCCCATGATGATCAAGGATGTGGCGGAAGAGATTGGCGTGCATCCATCGACTGTGAGCCGCGCCGTGGCGAATAAATATGTGCACACGTCGCAGGGTGTCTATGAGTTGAGGTTCTTCTTCTCCGAGGGCGGCAGCGGACAGGAGGGTGAAGGAACGCCCCTGGTGCTGCTGAAGCGCAAGGTGAAGAAGCTGATCGAAGAGGAAGACCCACGGCGGCCGCTGACGGACGACCATATCGCGGCGGCGCTGGCTCTGCAGGGCATCCAGGTAACGCGGCGGACAGTTGCAAAATACCGCGAAGATATGCAGATTGCAAGTACACATCAAAGGAGAGTGCGCGTCTAAATAGAAGCGAGGGAGGGGTTCAGAAGAGAACGGAAAAGTACACGTCAGCAGATCGAATATTCCAATTTACCCGTAGCGACGGAGGAAACACGATGCAGACTGAATACACCGGAAGACAGATGACCGTTACCCAAACACTACGCGCACAGGCGGCAACCGGACTGGAACGAATCGAGCGGATCATTGGCCGCTCGGCCAAGGCCCACGTCGTACTCACAACCGATAAATACCGCCAGGTGGCCGAGATCAAGGTCAACTGGGGACAGCCGGAGATCGTCGGATGGGGCGAAGCGACAGTGATGGGGGCCGCGCTACAAACTGCTCTCGATAAGGCGGAAAAACAGGCTTTGCGGCAGAAAGAAAAGGTAATTGGCCGTAAGCGCAATGCCAGGATCTCGAAGGACGATCTGCACGTGCAGGCTATCGCAATGTAAGAAATACCGCCTCATCTCCACATTTAGGGGTAGGAGATGGGGCGGTTTCATGAAATATTGTTTAGTGTCTGTACGCCTGAGCATTCCCCGCTCTGAAACCACGGCCTGTCAAGAAGCGGTCGCGGTGGTGGGCGTCGTTGTGGAACGGGTGCGTACGCACAATGAGTGATGCGTCTGGATATACTGAAAAAACCCCTGAAACTATGCGTGATTTGCCGGTGGAAGCCTGCGGTGTGCTGGAGCAATTACCTTGCTTCGCGCTGATCCGGCAGGAAGACAATTTTATTTATGTGAATGCAGCCACCCGTGCCGCTTGCGGCCTGGGGCGCGGGCAGACTGTACTGGCAGATACCATCCTGCTGGGCACGCCGGGGCAGAACAACGCGCAACCCATTGACGCCGAGCACCCGTCGAGTGCAGAGGCGCTGCCAAATAGCTTTGACTGCATCCTGCTGACCGAGGACGGCCAACCCCGCAATGTGACGGGGATCAGCAGCCCGATCCTGTTTGACGGGAAGCCCGCCAGCCTGGTGATCGCCATTGAGCGGAAGACGGGGCTGTACGACGATCTGCGCGGCCACGGAACATTTCTGGAGGAGCTGCTGGACTCCGCACCGGAGGCGCTGGCGATTATCCACCGGCGGCGAGTGCTGCATGTGAACCACGAGTTCACCCGGCTCTTCGGTTACACCATGCAGGAGGCGCTGGGCAAGAATCTGGATGACCTGGTAGTGCCGCCGGGGCGTGAGAAGGAGCCGTCCTCGCTGATGGATAGCGTGGGACGAAATCAGCGCTCGTATCTGGAGACGGTGCGGCGCACCAAGTCCGGCGACCTGGTGGATGTATCGGTGCTGATGGCGCCGGTGCGGATTGCGGGCGACGACGTGGGGCATTTTGTGAGCTACCGCGACATCCGCATGCAGAAGAAGGTGGAGGCTGAGTTGCAGCACTCTGCCCTGCACGATTCGCTGACTGGGCTGGCCAACCGCGTTCTGTTCCACGAGCGGCTGCAGCTGGTGATACAGGAGAAGCGCAGTCCCGAGAGCAACTTTGCGATCATGTTTCTGGATTTAGACCAGTTTAAGCAGGTAAACGATACCCAGGGCCACGCCAATGGGGACACCCTGCTGCTGAAGATCACGGAGCGGCTGCAGATGTGTCTGCGCCCGCACGATATTGTGGCCCGCTTTGGCGGGGATGAGTTTGCCATCCTGCTGGACCGGGTGCAGGCGCCCGGCGATACGGTGCGCGTGGCGAACCGCATCCAGAGCGCGGTGTGCGAGCCCATCGACCTGGGTGGCATCGAGGTGCTGGTGTCAGCCAGCATCGGCATCGTGCTGGGTTCGCCGGAGTATGTGAGCGCGGAGCAGATCATGCGCGATGCGGACTTCGCCATGTACCGCGCGAAGGCGAATGGCAAGGCCCGCCACGAGATATTCGACAACACCATGATGGCGCGCCACACGGTGCAGAAAGAGCTGGAGACGCAGCTGCGCGACGCGGTGGAGCAGGGCCAGTTCGAGGTCTGGTATCAGCCGGTCTATCGCATCGCTTCCGGAGATATTGACAGCTTCGAGGCGTTGCTGCGGTGGAGGCATCCGACGCGCGGCCTGGTTCCTGTGGGCGAATTTCTGAAGATGGCGGAAGAGACAGGAATGATCCTGCCGATGGGAACGCTTTCGCTGGAAGAGGCGTGCCGTCAGATGAAGCGCTGGAACCGCAAGTTTCCCAAGGTACAGACCAGCATCAGCGTGAATATCTCGCCGCGGCAGTTTAGCCAGCCGAACTTGCCCGATATCGTTGCAGAGGTGCTGCGCGATGTGGACCTGCCGGCTCAGTCTCTGCGGCTGGAGATTACGGAGTCTTCCATCACGCTGGACCCGGTTGCGGCGGAGAAGCATCTGCAGCGGCTGAACGATATGGGGGTGCGGGTGGCGCTGGACAACTTCGGCGCTGGGCTGGCTTCCATGACGAACCTGCTGCGGCTGCCGTTTGGGCTGCTGAAGCTGGACCGCCGGCTGACCAGCGTGCTGCCGGCGCGCGGCACGCAGGGAGCGCTGATTGAGACGATCTTCGGGCTGGGCAAGTCATTGCATATCCGCATGCAGGCCGACGGAGTGGAGACCATGCCGCAGTTGCAGGAGCTGGAACGGTTTGGCTGCGAACTGGCGCAGGGATATCTCTTCTCGCCCGCGCTGACGGCGGAGCAGGCAGAGGCGGCGCTGGTCCGCACGCAGTGGACGCTGCCTGCATAACAAAGATGCCACGGCATGGTGCTAGGATTGTCGGCATGGCGGGTGGATCAAAAGTAAAGCGAGCAGGGGCGGCGGGCAGCAAGGCTGGCGCGAAGGTGCGTGCGTCGAAAGCGCCTGCCGCGAAGGCGGTTGCGGCGGAGCGCGGCAAGCGCAAGGCTGACCGCAGAGACAAGCGCGAACTCATCATCATCACCGGCATGTCCGGGTCGGGAAAGCTCTCGTCGCTGAAGGCGTTTGAGGATCTCGGCTACTATGCGGTGGATAATCTGCCGATTGAGCTGATTCCGCAGTTCGCGGACCTGATTCTGCAATCGGATGAGATCACCCGGGCCGCTCTGGTGGTGGACGTGCGCGAAAGTAGCCGTCTCGACCGTTTCCCCGGCGTGGTGAAGACGCTGCGCGCGCGGATGAACGTGCTTGTGATCTTTCTGGAGGCGTCGGACGATGTGCTGGTGCGGCGCTTCTCGGAGACGCGGCGTCCGCATCCGATTGGCCGCGACGAATCGATCTCGCTGGCGATTGCGGCGGAGCGGCATCTGCTGGACCCCGTGCGCAATGTCGCCGACGTGATCCTGGATACGTCGAAGTTCAACGTGCATGAGCTGCGCGCGCATGTGAACGCCCAGTTCCATCGCGGCGACAAAGAGAAGACCATGCTGCTCTCCTCCATGAGCTTCGGCTTCAAGAACGGCATTCCCACGGATGCCGACCTGGTCTTCGACGTGCGTTTCCTGCCGAACCCGCACTTTGTGCCGGAGTTCCGCAAACTCACCGGGCGCGACCCCAAGGTGGCGGCGTATGTAATGAGCTTTCCGCAGGCGAAAGAGTTTTTGCAGAAGACGGAAGACCTGCTGCTGTTCCTGCTGCCGCACTACATCACCGAGGGCAAGAGCTACCTGACGATTGCGTTCGGATGCACCGGCGGGCAGCACCGGTCGGTCTTCATCGCGGAAGAGATTCAGCGTCGGCTGGAGAAGCGGGGCTACCGGGTGAAAGTGTCGCACCGGGATATGCCGCGATCCTAAACTGAAGATGCACCCCAAAAGCGCGGTAAATCGCTAGAATGATGGGATGGTTAGAGTACACGGCGCGCGAGGGAAGGCATGAGGCGGATCTGGCGGCTGCTTAAATACGTGCGCCCCTACGCGCTCTATTCTTCGATGTCGGTCGTGCTGATGGCTGTCGTCGGTGCGCTGGCCGGATTCCGCATTCTGCTGATCAAGCCGATCTTTGACAAGGTACTGAAGCCCGAGGGCATCAACGAGAACATCCTGATGTTTACGCTGCCGCATACGCAGCGCACGGTGAATCTGCAATGGATGGTGCCACACCATTTTCATAATGCATGGACTGTGGTCGCCTATTTACTGATCATGTCCGCCGTGGTGAAGTCCATCTGCGATTACACGGGCACCTACCTCGTGAACTATGCAGGCTTCCGCATGATCACCGATCTGCGCAACGATCTGTATAACTCGATCCTGCGGCGCTCGACGGCATTCTTTCAAAAGCACAGCACGGGCACGTTGCTCTCCACGCTGATCAACGACATCGAGCGGGTGCAGACTGCGATGTCTACCGTGCTGACAGATTTTCTGCAGCAGTTCTTCACCTTCGTTTTCCTGCTGCTGGTTGCGATCCACTTTGGGCACAAGCTGGCGTGGATTCTGTTGATCTTTGTGCCCGTGATCGTAAGCTCGGCGCGCCGCATTGGCCGGAGGGTGCGCACGACGACGCGCAGCGGCCAGGACAAGATGGCCGAGATCCAGAACATCCTGCATGAGGCCATCACCGGGCACGGCATTGTGAAGGCGTTCAGCATGGAAGCGTGGGAGTTGATGCGCTTTCGCAAGGCGGCGCGAAAACTGTTCCGTGCGAACCTGAAGTCGGTCAGTGTGCAGGCGATCAGTTCGCCGCTGATGGACCTGCTGGGCATGATCGCAATTGCCCTGCTTCTGCTGCTGGGGCGCACACAGATCCAGCGCGGGCAGATGACGCTGGGAGACTTTGTTGCCTTCCTGACCGCGGTGTTTACGCTGTATGATCCGGTGCGGAAGTTCGCGCTCTTCTACAACAGCTTTCAGCAGGCGCTGGGTGCGAGCGAGGGTATCTTCCGTTTTCTGGATGAGCAGGACGACGTGCGCGAGAAGCGCTGGGCTAAGGGCGTGCGCGGCTTCCGCGATCGTATCGTGTTTGACCACGTGGACTTCGATTACATGACGGAAGAAGGCCCCAAGCGCGTTCTGCACGATATCAACCTGACCGTGCAGCGTGGCGAGGTGCTGGCCATCGTGGGGCCGAGCGGCGGCGGCAAATCGACGCTGGTGAATCTGATCCCGCGCTTCTTCGACGTGAGCGGCGGACGCATCACCATCGACGGGCTTGACCTCCGCGATGTAAGCATCGATTCGCTGCGGCGGCAGATCGGCAAGGTAACGCAGGAGACGATCCTCTTCAACGACACCGTGCGCAACAACATCGCCTACGGCCAGCCGGAGATGGCCTTCAGCAAGGTGCAGAAGGCGGCGGAAATGGCGCTGGCGCACGAGTTCATCCTGCGTATGCCCGAGGGCTACGACACCGTGATCGGCGAGAAGGGCGTACGGCTCTCTGGCGGCGAGCGCCAGCGGCTCGCCATCGCGCGCGCCATCCTCAAGAACGCGCCGATCCTTGTGCTGGATGAGGCGACCTCCGCGCTGGACACCGAGAGCGAGCAACTGGTGCAGGAGGCGCTCGCCAACCTGATGCAGGACCGCACCGTCTTCGTGATTGCACATCGTCTCTCCACCGTGCGCAATGCCTCGCGTATTGCGGTGGTGGAGGGCGGGCGCATCACCGAGATCGGCACGCACGACGAGCTGCTCGCGCAGTCGGGCACCTACCAGCGGCTCTACAACATGCAGTTCGGCGAGGGGCCGGACCATAATGAAGGCGGCATTGACCCAGCGATTATGCTGGCGGTGAAGGAGATGTTTTGAGCACGGCCTATTCGATGACAGGATTCGCCCGCGTGACGGGCACGGCAAACGATCAACTTGGATTCACGCTCACACTGAAGAGCATCAACCACCGTTTTCTCGATCTGCAGATGCGTCTGCCGGGGAACTGCGACGCGCTGGAGATGCAGCTTCGCAAGCTGCTGAAGGAGCGCCTGCATCGCGGACACGTAGACGTTACGGTGCAGCTCGACCGCCAGGCGAAGTCGGAGATGCAACTGAATCTTCCGTTGGTTGCAGCGTATGTGAAGGCGGCGCGGGATGCGGCCCAGGAGCTTGGGCTGAATGATGATGTGGGAGCAAGCGCTGTGCTGCGCATCCCCGGCGTGCTCACGGCAGAGACGAACTCCGGCGCGGAAGAGATGCAGGTGGTGGAGCAGGCAGTGCTAGCGCAGGCAGACGCTGCGATCGACCAACTCAACACCATGCGAGCGGCAGAGGGCGCTGCTCTGGTGGCGGAGATGACGGCGGGCATGCACCGCATCGCAGCGGACGCCGATGAAGTGGCCGGGCTGCGCGGCGATGTGCGGCAGGCGTACTTTGTGCGCATGCAGGAGCGCATCACCGAGCTGCTGCAGGCTGGCGGCGTGCAGGAGATGACGCAGCAGCGCATCCTAGAAGAGGCCGCGGTGCTGGCCGAGCGCAGCGATGTCGAGGAAGAGATCGTCCGCCTGCGCACGCATGTGCAACACTTCATCGACTTGATGGCCTCGGGCGGCGAGCTCGGCAAGAAACTGGATTTTCTGTTGCAGGAGTTGAATCGCGAAGCAAACACCTTGCTCTCCAAGACCAGCGGCGCCATGACCGGCAACGGCCTACGCATCACCGAACTCGGGCTGGCGATCAAGAGCGAGATCGAAAAGGTTCGCGAGCAAGTACAGAACATGGAGTAGCAGGGATGAATAAAGTGAGGATGAATAAAGCCCGGATGAATAAAGCCGGGACTGTGATTGTTTCAGCGCTCGACTTTACCAATCCTGTCATTTTGAATTTGACTTTACAAGCCCTGTCATTCTGAGCTTCACTCTACATACCCCTGTCATTCTGAGCGAAGCGAAGAATCTGCTTTTCAAGAATTTGTAACTCAGCGCACCTTTTGATTTTTTCAACGAACTGCTGAGACACCATACTAGGGATTAAGCCCCCGGCTTTAGCCGGGGGGAGTGGGGCTTTAGCCCCACGGAAAAGCGATAAGGGAAGAAAGGGGCTTTAGCCCCGGATGGGGGAAGATCCCCCTTCTGCACTCTCGCTGAAAACTGCAACAGGGAACGACGGAACGGAGAACGGTTTGGCAGGTTTGCTTTTTATCATTTCGGCGCCATCGGGTTCGGGCAAATCGACGCTGGTGTCGCAACTGCGCTCGCTGGTCAGCGGGCTGGATTTTTCCATCTCCTACACTACGCGCGCGCCGCGCGGCTCAGAAGAGAGCGGCCGCGAATACCACTTCACCACGCGCGCAGAATTTGAGCGCATGATCGCCGCCGGAGAGTTCCTTGAGTGGGCGCAGGTCTTCGGCAACTATTACGGCACGGCGGCTGCATCGTTGCGCCACGCGAAGGCCAGCGGCAAAGACCTTCTGCTCGATATCGACGTGCAGGGCGGCATGCAGGTGATGGAGAAGCTGCCGGAGGCGGTATCGATCTTCATCCTGCCGCCGAGCCCTGAGGTGCTGGAGAAGCGCCTGCGCAATCGCAGCGCCGCCGAGCAGATGACGGTGGAGTCCGTCATTGAGACGCGCCTGCAGGAGGCTCGCGAAGAGCTGAAGCGGCTCGGCCAGTATAAGTACGCCCTCATCAACGACGTACTGGACGATGCCGTGGCCGAGCTGCGCGCCATTGTGCTCTGGGCCCGGCACGGCATGGAGCAGCCGGACGCCGAGGCCGTGCGTGCGCTGGCGGCCAACTGTGAGACGCGGACGGCCTCTGACCGCCTGCGGACGGTGCTGGCTGGTTTTGGCACGGCGCAGTAGTCCGCGCACCCTGCAAAAAAATCCGGGTTATCCACCATCTGCCCATCCCAGGACTTTGCATGAAGCGCGATTCTGAGGTCTAATCGAAACACACAGTTATTTCAGCTCGACCCGTTCCGCGCAATGCAATACTTTTTGCGCAGGAGCGATGGTTATCCGCACGAACTTCTTTCTAGGGGGCAATAGATGAAGATCGAGAGCACGTTCGACAATCGCTACAATCTGGTTAAGGTCGCTGCGCGCCGTGCGCGGCAACTACAGTCCGGCGCGGTGCCGATGGTGAACACGCAGTCCACCAAGGCATGCCGTGTGGCACAGGATGAGATCCGCGCAGGCTACGTGAAGTATGTGCTCACGGAACCGGCGCCGCGTCCTGATTTTGATCTGAAGTAAAGACGAAGCGCGCACCGCCGCGGAAGAAGAAATGGCAAGCAACGAAGAAACCCGGCAGGCTGTGCGCGCGTACGTCGATTACCTTCGCGATCTTGGCGTGTACGATCTGTACCGCCGCGCGGAGACCCGGCAGCTTGGCGAGCCGGAACCTGTGCACGAGCAGGTAACCATCCACGCCAGCGCGCCGGAACTAATTGCGGCGAAGCCCACCATGGCGCCGCCGGGGCAGATGAGCGAGGCTGCGCTGTTGCCGCCCATGCCCGCGCCCGCTGCGCCTCCGCGCTCGTTTCAGGAGGAGCCTATCTCGCCCCGCCCCGTTAGTTTCGATCTTCTTGCACCCCTGCCCACCCAGCGCATCGCCCCCGCCGCCAAAGCCGAAGCGCTACAGGCCATCAACGACATCATCGGTGACTGCACCCGCTGCCCTCTGGCCTATGGCGGCCGCCGCAAGATCGTCTTCGGCGACGGCGACCCCAACGCCGCGCTCATGTTCGTCGGCGAAGGCCCCGGCGCGGATGAGGACACCCAGGGCATCCCCTTCGTGGGCAAGGCGGGCCAGCTCTTGAACAACATGATCCGCGCCATGGGCCTGCAGCGCGAGCAGGTCTACATCGCCAACGTGGTCAAGTGCCGCCCCCCCGCCAACCGCACGCCGGAGTATGTGGAGGCGTCCACCTGCTCCCCCTTCCTGCTGGAGCAGATCGACGTGGTGCAGCCCAAGGTGATCGTTGCGCTGGGTGCCACCGCAGCCACGTATCTGCTAGGCGTGAAGCAGTCGATCTCGTCGCTGCGCGGCAAGTGGTACGGCGCGCGCGGAGCCAAGGTTGCAGTCACCTATCACCCGGCCTACCTGCTCCGCGACCCCCGCCAGAAGGGCGAAGCCTGGAAGGACCTCCAGCGTGTCATGGCGGAGCTGGGGCTGAAGGCGCCGGGGAAAGCGTAAGCGAATTCTTATTGGTATCCTAAATTTGGCACTATTCAGCCGAAGAACTTCTGCCTAGATGCTAAGCCATGAGCTAGAATCGTGCGTACATGCCTGATAACAAACTTATCTGCGGTGACAACCTCGATGTGTTGAGGTCTGACGCGATTGATACGGCGAGTGTAGATGTTATTTATCTCGATCCGCCTTTCAACTCCAATCAGCACTACAACCTCCCATTCAAAAAGCTCGGGAAGGATACTGCTGCAGTTGAAGCCTTCAAAGATATTTGGCACTGGGACGATACAACGCGTGAACTTGAACAAAGGCTGAAATCGGAATCGCGGACAGTCGCGCTATGGAACTACATTGAAAACGTGAAAATTCTTCGTGGCGGCGAAGATAGTTTATCGGCGTATCTCGTGAATATGACTATCCGCTTGAATGAACTAAAACGGGTCATGAAATCTACGGCGACGCTCTATTTGCATTGCGATCCTACGGCAAGTCACTACCTGAAATTGGCACTGGATAATATTTTTACCCCGACACACTTCCGCAACGAAATAATCTGGTGCTATTCGGGGGGGGGGCATTCCTAAGAGCGACTTCCCGCGAAAACATGATGTAATACTTCGCTATAGCAAGGGCAATAGCTATAAATATCATCCGGAATTTCGTCCATATACTCCAGGTACAGTAAAGCGTGGCAGAACAGCAGTGAAGGGAAAGTATTTTGACCAAGGTCTTCGTGAAGAAGGGACTCCAATGCAGGATTGGTGGACCGACATTCCCAAGATTACTAGTCCAGATGATCCCCAAAAATTAGGTTATCCAACACAAAAGCACACAGCGCTATTGGAGCGCATTATCAGGTGTTCTAGCGATGAAGAGGATGTAGTTTTCGATCCCTTCTGCGGATGTGGAACGACGCTTCATGCTGCGGAATCCCTTAATCGCAACTGGATAGGCATTGACATCAGCAGATTTTCGGTAGGTGTTGTAAAAAGCCGTCTTGTGGAGAGTTTTGAAAAAAAGATTCTAGATCATATCCAAGTCAGCGGAATACCAACCACCGCAGAATCAGCGCTGCAGTTGGCCCATGAAAACCCTTGGGAATTTGAGAAGTGGGTTTGTGGACAGCTTGGGGCAAAAGGACTTTACAAGAGGCCAGGAGCAAAAGGCGCGGATGGTGGAATTGACGGTGTAATTGAGTTCTATGCCGATACTGCAAATAAGTCGTATGCCATTATTCAAGTAAAGGGCGGCAGCGTAAAGCCCAACGATGTAAAGGCCCTCTACTCTGATATAGAAAATGAACCATATGCCACAGCTGGCGTCTTTGTTTGTTTCGACAAGTACAGGCAAACTGTAAAAAATTCCGCAACCATCAAGACCTTCAAAGATAAAATCGCAGGAAACGAATGGCCGGTCGTGCAGATTCTTACAATAGAGGACATGCTTGCTGGCGATATGCCCAAATTGCCAAACCAGGTGATACAGCAGGGATTCAAAACAAAGCGAGCACAACCCACCTTATTCAAATAGAGCACGATTTTTACTACTCGGCTAAATATAGGTCTCACGCCAATTTTCTCTCTCACTAGCCCATACCCACCCCAACCGACTACCCTGAGAGATGATGCCTGCCTTCTGCGATGTCGCTCTCCCCGTCCCTCTGGACCAGACCTTCACCTACGCGGTGAATGGTGTAGTCCCGTCCGTCGGTGCGCGTGTGCTGGTGCCGTTTGCCGGGCAGAAGCTGATGGGCGTGGTCGTCCGCCTGCACAATGAGAAGCCGGAGGTCGAGGCCAAGCCCGTCCAGCAGGTGTTGGACGATACGGCCTTGCTCCCCGCCGAGCTGATGAAGCTGGCCGAGTGGATTGCCACGTACTACGTGGCACCCCTGGGCGAGGTCCTGCGCGGGATGCTGCCGCTCTCCGCCGAGGTCAAGCGGCACTTCAGCTACCGCATCACAGATACGGGCCGGAAGATCCTCTACGAGGGCGCGGAGCGGGGCGCGTCGCGGCGTTCGCGCAAAACGCCCGAGGAGCAGAACCGCGAGTACGCCGTGCTGAACTACCTCGAAAGCGGCGAGCCCGCAAAGGTCTCCGCCATTCGCTCGGCGACGCAGGCAGGGAAGCCGCTCATCGAAGGCATGGTGAAGAAGAAGTGGCTCACGCGCGAGGCCGTGGCCGAAAGCCGCGATGCCCGCAGGCTGGAGCGCGTGGCCGTGCTCGTGCCGGATGCGCGGCTGCCGAAGCTCAACGAGAATCAGCAGGCGATCCTGGCCGAGCTGGCAGCGGCGGGCGGCACTATCCCTGTGCGAGTGTTGCGCGAGCTGGCGGTGCCGGAGTCTACCCTCGGCACGCTGGTCAAGCGCGAGCTTGTGCGCATCGACGAGGTGCCGCAGAGCTTCCTCATCACCGCGCTGGACACGCACCACAAGACGCAGACGCACGACCACATCCTGAACCCGGCGCAGGCGAAGGCCTTGCACGCGATCACGGACTCGATGCACACCGGCGAGTTCAAACCGCTCCTGCTCCACGGCGTAACCGGCTCGGGCAAGACGGCGGTGTACCTCGCCGCGATGAAGCAGACTCTCGCCGCAGGCCGCTCGGCGATCCTGCTGGTGCCGGAGATCGGCCTCACGCCCTCGATGGCGGGCCAGTTGCTCGCTGCGTTTGGCGATGAAGTCGCGTTGCTGCACTCGCAGCTCACGCCAGACGAGCGCGCCGAGCAGTGGCACCGCATCCGCCGCGGCGAAGCGCGCATTGTGGTGGGCACGCGCTCGGCGGTCTTCGCGCCCGCGGTGCGGCTTGGGCTTCTCATCGTCGATGAAGAGCACGACGGCAGCTACAAGCAGGAGGAGACGCCGCGCTACCACGGTCGCGACACTGCGGTGATGCGCGCCAAGTTCAACGCGGCGACGGTGGTGATGGGTTCCGCCACGCCTTCGCTGGAGAGCTGGGCCAACGCGGAGAAGGGTAAGTACGCCAGGATCGAGATTCTCGAGCGCGTCATGCATCGTCCGCTGCCTGCGGTGGAGCTGATCGATATGCGCCGCGAGTTTCAGGAGACGGGCGCGGAGAATCTCTTCTCGCGCAAGCTGATCGAAGAGACCCAGGCCACGCTGGACCGTGGCGAGCAGGCCATCATCCTGCTGAACCGGCGCGGCTACTCGTTTGTAGTCATGTGCCGCGCCTGCGGCGAAAAGATCGAGTGCGAAAACTGCGCCATCTCCATGACGTATCACAAGCCCGTCGCGGGCAGCGACCTGCATGCGCAGCCCGGCCAGCGGCTGGAGTGCCACTACTGCGGTTACCGGCGCAACGTCCCCAAGATCTGCCCCAAGTGCGGCAGCGAGCACCTGTATTACATGGGCGCTGGCTCGCAGCAGGGCGAAGAGCGGCTGCAGGAGATCTTTCCCGGCGCGCGCATCGGCCGCATGGACCGCGACACCGTCCGCAGGCGCAACGATATGGAGCGGCTGCTCACCAAGCTGCACTCTGGCGAGATCAACCTTCTGGTGGGCACGCAGATGATCGCCAAAGGGCATGACATTCATGGCGTCACACTGGTCGGCGTCGTCGGCGCGGACTTCGCGCTCGGCCTGCCGGACTTCCGCGCGGCGGAGCGGGTCTTCCAGTTGCTCACGCAGGTCTCAGGCCGCGCCGGCCGCGGCGAACTCCCCGGCAAGGTCGTCGTGCAGACGTACCACCCCGACCACTATGCCATTGAGTTCGCTTCGCAGCACGACTACATCGGCTTCGCCGCGAAGGAGATGCACTATCGCCGCTGGATGCACTATCCTCCCTACGGCGTGCTCGCCAACGTGCTCATCCAGAGCAACAAGCTGGAGGAGGCGACCGGCTGGTCGGCGGCCCTCGGGCGTTGGTTCCAGAAGACGCCGCTGGAGAAAATCCGCGTCCTTGGCCCTGCTGCCGCGCCGATCGTCCGGCTCAAGCGCGTCTACCGTTACCACTTCGTGCTGAAGGCAGAGCAGCGCAGCGCCTTGCAGCGCACACTGCGGGCCATGCTGGCGCACGCAGATGCCGCAGGCATTCCGCGGCGCAATCTCATTGTGGATGTAGACGCAGTGCATCTGATGTAGCGCCGCGGGGTGCCTTAGTGCATCTTGTGGATCAGGTCGATCAGGCTGGTGTGGTTGAAGGGCTGTAGCATAATGGTCAGCAGAAACAGCACGACGCAGCCGACGACCATGCTCACATGCGCGGGTTCCGCTTCATCGCCAGTGGCTTTGATCGTGGGATGACGCATGCCGGGCAGCATCAGCAGGACGGCCCAGAGTAGCCAGCCAATCCAGAATCCGGTGCCTGCAACGATAGCCAGCAGAATGGTGAGCGTCGTGGTGATCTTGTGCAGCTTGGGCGAGAGCGAATAGATAACGTGCCCGCCATCCAACTGGCCCGCCGGCAGAAGATTTAACGAAGTAATGAAGACGCCGATCCAGGATGCGACCAGAATAGGATGGGGGACCATGTGCAGCAGCGGCGGAATGTCCGGCTTGAAGAGCAGTGTCACCTGGCGCAGCAGCATGATGAGCAGCGGAGAGTTCACCCGGAAGTGGTCCAGCTCGCTGGGCGTGGTAACGCCCATGGGAGTGGAGAGCCACAGCCCGATGACGATGCATGGCAGGGCAAACAGGATTCCGCAGATGGGGCCGGACATGCCGATTTGCAGCAGCGCCTTGCGGGAGTGGATGCGCGAGCGCAGGCGAATCACCGCGCCGGCCGATCCGCTGAGCGTGGGTGCCGGCAGCAGGTAGGGCAGGGTTGCCTTCACGTTGTTGCGCTGGCAGAAGTAGAAGTGGCCAAACTCATGGCAGAGCAGGATGCCGATCAGGGTGCACGAAAACGGCAACCCGTCCGCGAAGTGACTCATGTTCTGGAGAATCCACTTGTAGGGGAAGATGTCTGCGTCTGAGACCAGGGGGGGGAGACCCTGGTGGAAGTTGTACATGTACCGCATGCCGATGACGGTGGCGGAAAAAAATGTCAGGAGCGCCAGTCCAGCTTGGAATGCAAGACGGCGCGGCGAACTTCGCCAGTAGGGAACCGGGCGAGCCTCTGCCATGTAATTGGGGACAGAAACGGCGTCTAAAAGACCTGACGATGTACTCATGGCTGGGGAAGCCCTTCAAAAAAAATTAATGAAAAGTCAGCCGTTGTGAGCCCATAAAGCTACGGCTTTTATTTTTAGTTGAGCAGATGAAGTTCTTTGCCCGGTTTGAACCGGACAGCCTTGCCCGGCGCAATGCTTACTTCCGCGCCAGTGCGAGGGTTGCGGCCAATCCCGGTCTTGCGGGGACGCACGTTGAAGACGCCGAACCCTCTGAGCTCGATGCGTTCGCCGCCAGAGAGGGCTTTCTTCATGCTGTCGAAGATTGTGTCGACGGCTGCCTCGGCTTTAGTCCGTGGCAATCCGGTCCGTTCTACAACACGTTGGATAAGGTCCTGCTTGATCAAGAAAGGCACCTTCTCTCTTGCGTCATGATCCACCGTGCGAATCACCGCTAAATGGATGGTATGAAGACATTTGCAGATTGTCAACGCATCATTTTGCGCTTAAGATTTCCCTTGGATACCTGAATGGATACCTAAAACAAGTTCAACGGGTACAAAACTGCCGTATTCCCGCTATTTTAGCGGCTAAACAAGGGATTTCCCGGCTTCCAGAACCTTCCGTTTCAAGGAGATGCATGGCGATCAAGAGTGACAAATGGATTCGTGAGCAGGCCACCAAAAACGGCATGATCACCCCCTTCAGCGAAAAACAGGTGAAAGACGGCTGCATCTCCTACGGCCTGTCCTCGTATGGTTACGATCTGCGCGTGTCCGACGAATTCAAGATATTCACCAACGTGAACAGCGCCATCATCGACCCCAAGAACTTCGACGAGCGCAGTTTTGTCTCCGTGCAGGGCTCCAGCATCATCGTGCCGCCGAACTCCTTTGCGCTCGCCCGCTCCGTGGAATACTTCAAGATTCCCCGCGACGTGCTCACCATCTGCGTGGGCAAGTCCACCTACGCGCGTTGCGGCATCATCGTGAATGTGACCCCGTTTGAGCCGGAGTGGGAGGGCTTCGTCACGCTGGAGATATCCAATACCACGCCGCTGCCGGCGAAGGTCTATGCCAACGAAGGGCTCTGCCAGATCCTCTTCTTCCAGTCCGACGAGGTCTGCGAAGTAAGTTATGCGGACCGCAAGGGCAAGTACCAGCACCAGACGGGCATCGTCCTCCCCAAGCTGTAAGGTTGTAGAGCCGGAGTGAGCTTTCTCCCGAGGCGTTTGCATGTCGAAGCAGGCCCCTGCCAAGCCCCAGACGAAGGTGGAACCGCCATTGCGGGATGCGAGACTTCGCGTTGGCGTGATAGCGGCCGATCCTCTGCGTCTGCTGGGTTTTCAGGCGCTCTTCGATGGCCATATCGTGGTGCATATTGTGCCCATCGCGGCGAATGAGCCGCTGCAGGAGCCCAACGCGGACATCCTGCTGATTGCGGCGCAAAACACTGACCAGATCTTCGGGCTGATTCGGAGCATCCGGAGGGCTCGTTCCACCGCTCCCATGATCGTCATGGCAACCTCGGAGGAGCCGGAGTTTATCGAGCGCGTGCTGCGAGTAGGTGCCCAGGGATACCTGACCACCGCGGCGGCGCTGGGCGAGATTGAGGATGCTCTGGCCTCAGTCTACGAAGGCGGCCAGTGGACGCCTTCGAAAGCGCAGCATACCGCAATCGGGGAGACCCCAGCCCCGGATTCCATGGCCCGGCCAGAGGCATTCACCACGCGCGAGCGGCAGGTGATGATGCTGCTGATGGCTGGGCAGTCCAACCGGGAGATAGCCCTTGCCCTGCGAATTGAAGAGCGCACGGTAAAGTCCCACGTGGCTCGCCTGCTGAAGAAGATGGGTGTCCGGAACCGTACTGCGCTCACCATGCAGGTCATAGCCAGGGGTCTGGTAGGGCGGCGTCTGGACTCTTAGCCGCGAACGGGAAGTAATTCAGACTAGGTCCTTTAGTACCGTTGCGCACCCCTTACGAATGAGCGAAAGTAACCAAGTAACACAGACCTGGGAGAAGCGGGGCTGTCGAAACCGGGATACCGGAGTTCGCGGCCCCCATTTTTTTGCCTTTTATCCCAAACTCTTCCCACTCTTCCCCTCAGTACAACTTGCGCCCCATAATATCCATCAGAGAAGGTGTGGCGGGTAATCCTGCCGACTGCAAAATCAGTTTAACCAGGTGGAACGATATGAAGAAATTTGCCGCAATAACTGCTGCATTGGCTCTGACGCTTAGCGCAGGGTTTGCCAGTGCAGAGACCGATCGCCCTAAGCTCAACGAACGTCTTCTGAACGCGCAGAACGTGCTGCATGAGATCATGGCCACTCCCGACAAGAGCATTCCGCAGAGCGTTCTGGCCGGAGCCTCTTGCGTGGTTGTCATCCCGAAGTTCAAGAAAGCTGCCTTTGTAGCCGGAGCACAGTATGGCCAGGGCGTGGCCACCTGCCGTACCGGCCATGGCTGGAGCGCGCCGGTCTTCGTTCAGCTTGAAGGCGGCAGCTTTGGTTTCCAGATCGGTGGGCAATCGACTGACCTTGTGCTCGTAGCCATGAACCAGCAGGGTCTGCAAGACATGCTGAAGAACAAGTTCAAGATCGGTGGCGATGCTGCTGCCTCTGCCGGTCCAGTGGGCCGCAATGCTCAGGCTGGCACGGACTGGAAGCTCAATGCTGAGTTCCTGACCTGGTCCCGCAGCAAGGGCCTCTTTGCCGGAATCGATCTCGACGGCACCGTGCTCTCGCAGAATCAGGATGACACCCGCACGTTCTACGGATCAGCAATTCCGTTCTCCACCATCCTCGCTGGCGATACCGCAGTACCAGCTGATGCGCGTCCGTTTGTACGCACAGTAGCCCGTTACTTCGTCTCGTCGAAGGCTGCACAGTAGCTACTGTGTGCCGTAGACAACCCAGGAGGCATCCGGAGCTGGAGGCTGACACCTCGCCGGATGCCTCTTGAGCATATTTAAGGGCAGAGTCGCGAAACGGGTACACTGGTGGCGGCTCCTTTGAAGCCGCACGAGGCTGAATGCACGCGACGCAACATACCCGTTTTCGCATGGGGATAGAGTTCGGCTTCATCTGGCTGCTGATCCATCTGCTCCGTCTGCCGCCGCGCGGAGTAGCCCGCCGCATGAGTGCGGGGCTAACCTGGCTGGCATGGGTTTTGCTGCCCCGCCTGCGCCAAGTGGGCATGCGCAACCTGCAAATCGCCTTTCCTGCGCAGACAGAATCGCAGCACAAAGCGACATTGCGCGGTCTGTATCGCACCTTGGGCTGGCAGATCGCCGAGTTCTGCCAGATGGCGAAGTACACCGCCCCCAAAGCCTCAAAATTCATCGAGTACGACGGCCTGCAGAATTATCGAAACGCAAACGCAAAAGGCAAAGGCGTACTCGTAGTCACCGGCCACCTCGGCGCGTGGGAGCTTTCCAGCTTCTTCCATTCGCTCAACGGATACCCCATGGGCATGGTGATCCGCCGGCTCGACAATCCCTTGGTAGATCAACTGGTGAACCAGATCCGTTGCATGCACGGCAACAAAGTCCTGCATAAGGATGATTTTGCCCGCGCCCTCCTCGGCGCCATGCGCGCAGGCGAGACCGTCGGCATCCTGATGGATACGAACATGACGCCGCCGCAGGGTGTCTTTGTGCCCTTCTTCGGCGTGCAGGCCTGCACTGCCTCCGGCCTGGCGCGTGTAGCGCTCAAGACGGGAGCGGCAGTGCTGCCCGGCTGTCTGATGTGGGATGCAGCGCGGAAGAAGTACATACTCCACTTCGGAGAAGAGATGGCGCTGGTTCGCAGCGAAGACGCCGAGGCCGATATCATCGCCAACACCGCCATGTTCACCGCAGCAATTGAAAGCTACATCCGGCGCTATCCTGACCAGTGGCTCTGGGTGCATCGCCGCTGGAAGACCCGCCCCGCGGGCGAGCCACCGATTTATTGAGATTGAGCTATAGAAGTGAGCTGTAGAAGAAAGAGCCTGTTCCATTTGTGGGTTAAATTTATATACCCTGTCCATTTGTGGGTTCACTTTATATACCCTGTCATTCTGAGCGCAGCGAAGAATCTGCTTTTCAAGTGATGCCACAAATCCTCCCCCAACCGGTAAATTGATCGAGAGGATTTTATTTCAAGTGTTAATATCGGCTGGCGAACTGAATCAACCCAGACCGCCTGAATCAGTCAGATTATCTGGATCACCAAGATTGCTTGACAACCAAGATTGCTTGAACCAAGAAGATTGCTTGAACATCTAAGAATGCTTGAATTACCAAGAGTGCTTGAATTACCCAAGAATGCTTGAATTACCCAAGAGTGCTCGAATCACCAGGATTGTCGGGATTAAGCCCCCGGCTTTAGCCGGGGGGAGTGGGGCTTCAGCCCCGGAGGATCACCTTTCTATCCCCCTACAGTAAAGCGTGGTCAGGAGAGTGTGGAGTTGCAATGCCAAAACTAAGTGAAATAGCCGACTGGCTGGGAGCTGACCTCGACCCGAAGTTCGCCTCCGTAGAAGTCCTGCGCGTAGCTGCGATCTCCCTCGCGACGGAGCATGACCTCGTCTTCGCCTCAGACGAAGCCGCGCTGGCAAAGGCCATCGCCTCCCACGCCGGAGCAATCCTCGCCCCTCTCACCACCGCAGCAAACGCTGACCGTGCCATCCTGCGCGTGAAGCATCCCAAGCTCGCATTCGCCCGCGCGGCCCAGCGGCTCACCCCCCAGCGCGCCCCAGCGGGGATACATCCCACCGCCGTCGTCGTCGAACCGCAAAACATCGGCGAAGGCACCAGCATTGGCCCCGGCGTCGTGGTCGCTCCCGGCGTCCACATCGGTCGCAACTGCCAGATCTTTCCCAACGTGACCATCTTTCCCGGCGTCGCCCTCGGCGACAACTGCATCGTGCAGTCCGGCGTTGTGCTGGGCTCCATCGGCTTCGGCTACGTGCGCGATCCCGAGACGGGCGAGCACGTGCAGTTTCCGCAGCAGGGAACGCTCGTCATCGAAGACAACGTAGACATCGGCGCGAACACCACCATCGACCGCGGCGCATTGGAAGAGACCCGCATCGGCGCGGGCACAAAGATCGACAACCAGGTCCACATCGGCCACAACTGCCGCATCGGCAAAAACGTAATCATCGTCGCCCAGGT
>DASWOP010000084.1:0-5742 GCA_036404255.1 Acidobacteriaceae bacterium
GCGTCAGCAATGAACGCCAGGGCCCTCTGAACCTCCCTAGCTATGGAAGCGCCCCCTATAGGCCCACAAGCCCAGCCCTGGATTGGAGATAAAGAAGATCTCCTCCCCATTCACAGTGTTCCAGCCATCCGCCAGCTTGGCCGGATCATAGATCGCGCTCATCGCGTTGATGTCCCCGTACTGGAAGCCAGCCTTCTCCGTCTCTTCCTTCGTCAGGTGCCCCGGGCAGTAGGTGATCTTGAACCGCCCTTCGCTGGAGCCGTGAATCAGATGGGCCGCTGCGCTCAGATTGCCCGCCAGCTCTGGATCCTGCTTCACCATCTCCAAAGTGTGCGGCGTGCCAAAGTATCCATACTTGCGAATCAGCTTGTCGATCCCCGGGTCCTCGCCAAACTCATGTACCGCTGGGGCCAGCACGATTAGGTCAGCATCATCCGCCAGCGCCATGCGCGTGCGATAGATCGCCTTGTTACCCAGCCATGTGCTCTTGAACTCGTGCGGATCAAGGTACACCACCGCCTTCTTGATCTCGCGGTCCATCATCAGAAAATTCGTCTGCAGGCTCAGCGCCGACGCCAGCTCAAAGCACTCCACGTCGTCGCCGATGTACATGCCGCGCATCACCAGGTCGCCTGCTTCGTTCTTGCTCACCACGGTCTGCACGTAGACGATCGGCAGGTCCTGCGCAAAGTGGTCGCTGGCATAGTTCAGCACCCGCCGCACCGGAGTATCCGCCCGCCCCATCATGCGTTCCATGCCATACACCGCGCCCAGAAAATGGCTGCGATGAATCCCGATAGATCCGCCCGTTCCCACAAAAATATTCTTGTTGTAATTCGCCATGCCCACGACTTCGTGCGGCACCACCTGCCCGATGCTCAGGATCAGATCATGCCCGCCATCGCGCAGCAACTTGTTCACCTGCGCCGGCCAGGTGTAATCCACCTTGCCCTCGCTCACCTCGCGCACAAACTCCGCCGGAACCTCGCCCAGCGTCACCACATCGTTGCGCCAGTCGTGTACGCGGAACAGGTTGCGCGGCGTCTTGCCAAACATTGTCGCGATCTGCGGATCGGTCATGCCGGTATGCGTGCCCAGCGCTGGTAACACATCCGTCAGCGCCGCACCGTAGAACTCCCACGCCATCTCGGTCAACTCACCCGCCTTGGAGTGGAAGCGCGTGAAATCCGGTGGCAGCCCAAGCACCTTCTTCTTCGGCCCCAGCTTCTCCAGCGCGCTGAAGAGCCCAGCCCGAATCTCCGCCAGCGTCATCTCCGTCGTGGGCGAACCCGCCGCAAAATACAGACTCATATATTCACCCTCTCGCTCTCACCCACAACCGTTCCACACTTCAGGTCGGAGCAGGGTGCCGGGTGCCCCGGGTCTCGATTCTGAGACCCGGGTTCATCCCCGCCACCACTCTAATTCTTCCGCCTGCGGCATCCTTGCCTTACCCCAGCTTATAAGCCTTCTTCACCAAATTAACCGTCAGGTCCTGGATCACCTCGAACGCCTCATCCTCATCCAGCCGGTGTTCTGCAACCAGCCGTCCCAGGAACGCGCTATCCACGCGCCGCGCCACATCGTGCCGTGCCGGAATCGATAGGAACGCCCGCGTATCGTCGTTGAATCCAACCGTGTTGTAGAAGCCTGCCGTCTCGGTCACCTGTTCGCGGTAGCGCATCATGCCCTCCGGCGAATCGTGGAACCACCAGCTCGGCCCCAGCCGCAGCGCAGGATAATGCCCCGCCAGAGGTGCCAGTTCGCGGCTGTAAACCGTCTCGTCCAGCGTGAACAGAATCAGTGTCAGTCGTGGATCGTTGCCGTACTTATCCAGCAGCGGCTGCAGCGAACGCACATACTCCGTCGGGCTTGGAATATCCGCGCCCTTATCGCGCCCAAACTTCTCGTACACCACCTTATTATGGTTGCGCACAGACCCCGGATGCAGCTGCATCGTCAGCCCATCTTCCACGCTCATGCCGGCCATCTCCGTCAGCATCTGCGCCTGGAAGAGCTTGATCTCCTGCTCGCTCGCCTTGCCCGAATAGATCGTTGCATACAGCTTCGCTGCATCTGCCGGACTCAGGTCGGCGGTCAATGCAGTCAGGTGGCCATGGTCGGTCGCAGTTGCACCGTTCGCCTTGAAGTAAGCGCGGCGGCTGCGCAGAGCATTCAGGTACCCCTTGTAGTTCGAAGTGTCCTCGCCCGCGATCTCGCCTAATTTCTCCAAATTTTCACGGAAGCCCGCAAACTCGGCATCCACCACCGCATCCGGACGGAACGTTGGAATAATCCGCCCCTTCCAGCCCGATTTTTTGATCTCCTGGTGCCACTTCAGATCGTCAACCGCTGCATCCGTCGTTGCCAGCACTTCGATCTTGAAGCGCTCAAACAGCGCCCTCGGCCGGAACTCCGGCTTCTGCAGATGCGCGCTGATTGCGTCGTAATACTCGTCGGCGTTCTTCTCGCTCAGCAGATCCTTCATGCCAAAGAGCGTGTTGAACACAAAGTCCAGCCACATGCGCGTCGGCGTACCGCGGAAGAGGTAGTAGTGCTTCGCAAAGATGCGCCAAACCTCGCGCGGATCAACCTCTTTGCCTTCCGTCGCCGGCCCCGGAACGCCGAGCGATTCCATCGAAATTCCCTGCGAATACAGCATGCGGAAGATGTAGTGGTCCGGCTTGATCAGCAGCGTGGCAGGATCAGGAAACGGCATATCCTCCGCGAACCAGCGGGCATCCGTATGCCCATGCGGCGAGATAATCGGCAAATCTCGCACAGTTGCATAAAGAGCGCGCGCCACTTTGCGCGCTGCCGGATCGGAAGGAAAAAGCCTGTCATCGTGATTCATATATAGCCACCTTAGATAATTCGCCCTTCGTACAAAAGAAAGCGTATCAAATTTTGCACTGCTTTGGTTGGACCTCTGCTGATTCCAGAAAATCCCCTGCTATTCTAGTCTCAAGACTTCTCCCTTGGCCGCATGGTCATTCTCTTCACCTTGCGTATATAGTCAAAACTCACCGTAGCAACATCCGGACCGCCGGATGGCATCCAACCTAGAGATCACTGTCCCCGTCCCATCAATCAAGCAAGGAGCGCACAAAGATGAGCACCGTTAAAATTGGCAATAAGCTGGTGGGTGAATCCCAGCCCTGCTACATCATCGCTGAAATCGGCATCAACCATAACGGCGATATCGATCTCGCCAAGCGCCTCATCAGCGTTGCCGTCGCCGCTGGCTGCGATGCGGTCAAATTCCAGAAGCGCACTGTTGAGGTGGTCTATACCGCTGAAGAACTGGCGAAGCCGCGCGAAAACCCCTTCGGCACCACCAACGGCGACCTCAAGTACGCCCTCGAATTCGAAGAGGACGACTACAAGGAGATTGACGCCTTCTGCAAATCCATCAAGATTCCGTGGTTCGTCTCCCCGTGGGACGAGGGCGCCGTCGACTTCATGGAGCAGTTTGACACTCCTGTCTACAAGATCGCCTCTGCCTCGCTCACCGATGACCACCTCCTCAAGCACGTCCGCAAGACCGGCAAGCCCGTCGTGGCATCCACCGGCATGAGCACCTACGCCGAGATCGACCACGCCGTCGGTATCCTGGGCAAGGAAAACCTCGTTCTGATGCACACCACCAGCACCTACCCTGCCAACTACGACGAACTCAACCTCCGAGCCATCCCCACCATGGCCGAGCGCTACGGCGTGCCAATCGGCTACTCCGGCCACGAAACCGGCATCCCCACCTCGGTCGCCGCTGCTGTTCTCGGCGCCTGCATGGTAGAGCGCCACATCACCATGGATCGCGCTATGTGGGGCTCTGACCAGTCCGCATCGCTGGAGCCGAACGGCATCAGCCGCCTCGTCCGCGATGTTCGCCTCGTCGAGCAGTCCCTGGGTGACGGCATCAAGCGCGTCTTCGAGCGCGAAGTGCCCATCATCAAAAAGCTTCGCCGCGTCGGCGCAGCCGTCTAGCCATCTCCCTGCACCAAAACAAAACGCCGTGCCCCCAAAGGCACGGCGTTTTTTATTAGCACCACCACTCTGGGTGCCCCATCCTCGTCGCGGCTTTTTGCAACTAGGGTGGGATAGCGTCGCGCAGCGAGGGCCGCGCGACGCGCGCAAATCTTGAACTCGCGTGCTAGACAAAGGTGAGACAACCACTATCATGAAATTATGACCGACCTCACCAAGATCAAAGCCCTCGCCTTCGACGTAGACGGCACCCTCACCGACGGCGGCCTCATCTGGGGCGGCAACGGTGAAGAGCTCAAGCGCTTCTCCTTCGCAGACATCATGGGCATCTCGCTCGCTCGCCGCGCCGGCTACAAGCTCGCCCTCATCTCTGGAGAAGCCAGCCCCCTCGTCGACCGCTACGCCGCCAAGATGCACATCACTGACGTCGCCAAGGGCTGCCGCGACAAAGCCTCCGCCCTCCGCGACTTCGCCCTCCGCGCAAGCCTCAGCCTCTCCGAGATCTGTTTCATGGGCGACGACGTGAACGACCTCAGCGCCATGAAGATTGCCGGCTACTCCGCCGCCCCCGCCAACGCCAACCCCTACGTCCTGGGAAAGGTCGCCTTCATCTCAAAATTCGATGGTGGCCACGGCGCCGTCCGCGAACTGGTTGACAGCCTGCTAGCCGCCCGCAACCTCGACCCCGAAGCCATCTTCCAGATCAAGCTCTAAGTCTGGTCTTTAAAACATCAAAGGCAGCCCAGAACATCCGGGCCGCCTTTGTCTGTCTTTGCGCGCAAAGCGCGCTCTTCGCCGTCCGCGCAGGACCTCAGTGTCCGCCCGAAACATCCAGCGTTTCACCGGTGATCCACGAAGCATCATCCGACGCCAGGAACACCACCGCCGTCGCTATATCCTGCGGCTGCCCGATGCGCCCAAGCGGCGCATTCGCCACAAAGCCATCGGCAAACTCGCCTTCAGTGAATCCCGCCGTCTTCGTGCCTTCCGTCTCAACCAACCCCGGATTGATCGCATTCACCCGAATCTTCTTCGGCCCCAGCTCCTTCGCCAGAACCCCCGTGATCGAATCAACCGCGCCCTTCGTTCCGCTGTACACGCTACTTCCCGGAGGAGTAATCCGCGACACAATCGAGCTGATGTTGATCACGCTTCCGCCCTCAGCGCCAAACTCCTTCACTGCGGCCTGCGTCGTCAGCAGCAAACCCAGCACATTCGTATTGAACTGCCGGTGGAAGCTCTCCTCCGTAATCGCCTCAAGCGGCGCCATCTCATATACGCCCGCATTGTTTACCAGGATGTCGAGCCGTCCGAACTCCTTCTTGGCCGCCGCGATAATCCCCGGAATCTCAACAGACTTCGCCACACTGCCGCCCACTGCAACCGCTTTTCCGCCCTTTGCCTTAATCTCTGCAACAACACGGTCAGCCCCCTCTTTGCTGGTCGCATAGTTCACCACAACCGACGCACCAGCCGCCGCCAGATGCTTCGCAATCGAAGCGCCAATGCCCTTCGAAGCGCCAGTTACCACTGCTACCTTGCCCTTAAGATCGCTCATCGTTCTACACTCCGTCATTACGACAATTTGACAACCATCGAATAGATGGAACCAGTCAGTCGAAGGGTTCAGCTAAATTCATTAAATCTTCTCCAGTTGCTCCGTGTAGGCCTTCAGCACATCCCGCCGCAGCACGTAGCGCACGTTCTTGCCCTCGCGCACAGCGTCCACCAGCCCCGCCACTTCCAGCTCTTTCA
>DASWOP010000085.1:0-2727 GCA_036404255.1 Acidobacteriaceae bacterium
GCCGGCGATGCCCAGCGCTGCGATCGGCACGTTGAAGCCGCTCTCGGGGTTGGGATTGTCCCACGTGGGCTTGGGCGAGGGCGGGAAGACGGAGAAGCGCGAATGGTTCACAATGCCGCAGTCCCACTTCTCACTGACAGCGCAGGGGGGCGCCTGGCTGGGGTCTTGCCGATGAATCCTGAGGGCAAGGGTGGAGATGACGATGCCGGCGACGGCGAGCAGGGCGAGCAGAGTACGGAGCGCGATACGCATGGGAAATATTCTACTCACCTGGGGCGGGTGGAGCACCGTGTCAGCGGTCACAGGCATTGCGTTCGCTGTCACATTGTTTAATGCGGCGGGTCGTATAATCCCCAACATGAAAATGCTGGGACTATTTGCAGTGCTATGCATCGGAGCCCTGGCGGGCTGCGGTGGTCAGCCGGTTCCATCATCGGGTTGCGCCGCATCGCTATCCATAGAGGTCAAGCCTTATCCTGCAGCTCCGTCCACTCCACCAGACCACACGTTGATAGCGCCCGGGAATCAGGAGCAATTCCTTGCCTATGAGGGATTGACCGCGCCTGCGGGCTGTGCCGTGCCCGCTCTCGTCAAATACGTTTCTCCCGTCTGGACAAGTTCGGACAATGTGAATATTCAACTTAGCCCATCGAACAACGGCACCGTTCCTTCTGAAGTAGCAACCTGCCTGGGCACTACGCCGGTCCCGGTTACGATTACCGGGACCGTGACCGACTCGGGAGTTACAACAACTGGAACCTCTACTATGACCTGCAAATAGCCATGAGCTTCCCCGTCTTGCGGTTAGAGTATTTTCGTTTTAGATGTTGACAGTACGAGGAGAGAAAAGCGTGCCTCCGGGGCTAAAGCCCCTTTCTTTTCCTGTGCCTGCTTCCGTGGGGCTGAAGCCCCACTCCCCCCGGCTGAAGCCGGGGGCTTAATCCCTAAAAACAAAACACCCCATCACCATGACAAAACGGGACACCAACGATTTTTACTCTGTGGCGGAGGCGGGCTTCATGCTGCGTCCGGGTCTGTGGTGGAGGCGGGTTTCATGCCGCGATACAGGCCGACTACGCCGAAGGTGTAGCGGGTCCAGCGGGGTGCGGCGAATCCGGCTCTGGCCATTTTGGCTTTCATCTCCGGCGGCTGGGGAAAGCGGGCGACGCTGGCGGGGAGATAGTAGTAGGCGCCACGGTCGCCTGAGATGCGGCGGCCGATCCAAGGGAGAATCCGCTCGAAGTAGAGGCCGTACATGGCGCCGAGGAGGCCGCGGGGCTGGTTGGCTTCGAGAATGCCGAGCATGCCGCCGGGCTTGAGGACGCGATGCAGTTCGACGAGGGCGGCGTCATAGTTCGCCAGGTTGCGAAAGCCGAAGGCGGAGACGATGAGGTCTACGGAGGCGTCTGGAAGCGGGAGATGCATGGCGTCTGCTTCAATGGGTTCCACGCTGGCGCTGTAGCCGGCGGCTTTGAATTTCTCGATGCCGCGGGCCAGCATGACGTGGGAGAAATCCAGCGCGATGAGGCGCTCGCCGGCGGCGGGACGACGCTTGAGCAGGGCCAGGGTCATGTCTCCGGTGCCGCAGCAGAGATCGAGCACGCGGGCCTCAGGGCGGCGCAGAATTTTGTCGAAGCTGCGCGCTGCACGCCACCACCAGAGACGGTCCAGGCTGATGGAGAGCACGTGGTTCAGAAGATCGTAGCGGGGCGCGATGCTGTCAAACATATCGCGGACGGCGGCGGCGGCTTCTGCCTCGGTCTGCGCGCCTTCAAACTGAGCACCCTTTGCTGCTGGCTGCTGCTTCATCGTGCGGCCTTCATGACGGAGAACATCTGGGCTTTCATGACGGAGAACATCTGTTCGATGCCGCGGAGGAGTTCGGCGTCGGTTACGTCGGTGACGGTGACCGTCTGGCCGATCCTGGTGGGGAGTACAAAACGCTTGACGCCGCCGCGAGCTTTTTTGTCGCTGCCGGTAAGGGCGGCGAGTTTCTGCGCGGGTGCGCGGAATGGCGGCAGCGGGCCGTATGCCTGCACAAGCGCGGCGATTCGTTCGGCCTCTTTCTCTTTCACCAAGCCGCGGTTTGCCGCGATGCGCAGGGCGGCGATCATGCCCCAGCCTACGGCTTCGCCGTGCAGCAGCTTCTTGAACTGCGTGGCGGCCTCGATGGCGTGGCCGACGGTGTGGCCGTAGTTGAGCGTCATGCGGAGGCCGCTCTCGCGCTCGTCGATGGCGACTACGTCCGCCTTCATGCGGACGGACGCTGCTACGACGTGCGCCAAGGCGGCGGGATCACCGGCGAGGACGGCGGCGGAATTTTTTTCGAGATACGCGAAGAGTTTGGCATCGCGGATGACTCCGGCTTTTACGCTCTCCTGCAGGCCGGCGTGGAGTTCGCGGGGCGGGAGGGTGCCGAGGACGTCGATATCGGCGAAGACGGCGAGCGGGTGGTTGAATGCGCCGACGAGATTCTTTCCGTGGGCGAGGTTCACGCCGGTCTTGCCGCCGACGGAGGAATCGACCTGCGCCAGCAGCGTGGTGGGCACCTGCACGTAGCGGATGCCACGCATGTAGATGGCGGCAAGGAAACCGGTGACATCGCCTACGATGCCTCCGCCAAAGGCGATGAGCAGGGAGTCGCGGTCGGCACCGGCGGCGGCGAGCTCTTCGCAGAGGCGCTCCATGGTGCGCAGGCGCTTGTGCGTTTCGCCCGCGGGGATGAAG
>DASWOP010000086.1:0-23422 GCA_036404255.1 Acidobacteriaceae bacterium
CAGCAATTTCCCGACACGATTGCCCGGCTTCATGAAGCCGGGCAATCGTGCACCGCTCTTCCAGCGACAACTGTCCGTAGTGGCCTTCCATGGCAACACGACCTTAGCCTGTTGCACTTCGTTTGTGAACTTAGGAGGATCCCTGTAGTTGCTTTTATCGCTGCACGAAAGCCCACCTCAGGCAGGCCGTTGAATTTGGCTTGTCATTCACTGCATTGTCACTATTCAATCCACTGTCATTCTGAGCACAGCAAGAATCTGCTTTTCAAGAATGTTCGGCCAGGTGAGCATCTGTAATGTTGCAAAGAATGAATGACTCGTCCCACGAGAGCAAATTCGCAGATCGTGTGCAGAGAGAGAGTACAGATCGTGCAGAAGGGATTTCAGATCGTCTATAGAAGGGATTAAGCCCCCGGCTTCAGCCCGCACGGAACCCTAACATCTTTTGTTTGTCATTCCGAAGCGCAGCGCGCGGAATCTGCTTCCTAAATGTCGCCACAATCCAGCATGAAGCGATTTCTGCTTGATCCTTCGCCAGACCCTGCCATACTGATTCGGTGCAGGATTGAGGAGTGGAATGAACCACGCAGAAAGTGATACCGGCAGCGAGCGCCATTCCACGCTCTTCTCGGCATACATGCACAGTGCGTTCTTTCTGACCGGCGTAGGCATCCTCATGCTTGGCCCTCTGCTGCCCCGCCTCACCGCGCAGTGGAACCTGTTGGACAGCGAGAGCGGAATGCTGCTGGCCGCGCAATTCGCCGGCTCCTATACGGGAGCCGTCCTGTTGCAGTCTGAGCTGCGCAACAGCCTTGCCCTCGGCAACCTCTGCATGGCCGCGGGCTACGCTGGCCTCGCCTTCGCTGCATACCTGCACACCACGTTCCTCCTCGGCGTCACCTCTCTGCTCGTTGGCGGATTCGGCATCGGCCAGCTTATAAACTCCATTAACCTGATCGCCGGCCGCAGCGCGGAAGCTAAACGCGGCGCAAAGCTGATGTCTCTGAATCTGACCTGGAGCAGCGGAGCCCTGCTCGCACCTCTGTTGATTGGCCTGGTCAGAAACCGCCTCTCCCTGCACACACTGCTTACGATCTTTGCGCTCTGCTCCCTGCTCCTGTTCGTGTTCTGGCTCAGCGCAGCCCCTGCCCGCGGAGCACTCGCCCCACAAGCCCCGGAGACGTCCGAACTGGTGGACACAGCACACCGCAAACAAGGCTCCCTGCGCCTGCTAGCCTACTTCGCCGCCCTATTCTTCCTCTACGGCGGCTTTGAGAACAGCATCAGCGGCTGGCTGGCCACCTTTGCAGTACGCTACGCGCACGCCAGCGTGGCTCTGGGCGCTTACAGTACCACCATGCTATGGGTTGGCATCACCGCAGGCCGCGCGTTCGCCCTGCTGATGCTACGGCGCTTCTCTGAGAAAACCCTTCAGCTTGCAGCCGTCATTGCCGCCATCCTCGCCGCAGCACTCCTGCACGCCGCCACAGGAGCCACACTTCTCCTCTTCTCATCCGCTGTCGTTGGCTTCTGCCTTGCGCCCTTCATCCCGGTAACCAGCAGCCTCTTCATCGGCACAGCGCGTCCCCGCGCCCGCGCCGCCGGATTCGTCATGGCGAGCGCCGCACTCGGCGCAGCGGTCTTGCAATGGCTCGTAGGCATCGTCTCGCAACACTCTGGATCGCTCAAACTAGCCCTCGGCCTACCGGCCGTCATTGGACTCCTCCTGCTGGCGCTCTGCCTCCCCTCGTCCTCCCGCCATTTCGCATCTACGCGCTCCTGAATCTCTTCCGCCCTCCGCCGCACGACCGTACACGGTGAATTTCTATCCAGGCATTGACCGTGGTTTATCCAGAAGTTGTCCCATGATCTGCCCTGACCGCGTCCTGGACAGAATCATATTTTTCACCAACTTTGGCGTGTTTTCCGTTCCAATTCACTACAATTAATACAGAAAGTAAATTGCATTCGATACCGGTCACTTCAGTAACCCCTATCGAATGAAATATTTACCCGTAAATGCCTTGTTTTGAAATATTTAGCAGAAGCCATCTGGCTCAAATAGCTGAAAACAGGATATTTAGCATTTGAATAGGGGAGAGGGGTAGGTGACCATCAACCGCCCCTGAAGAGACATCCGTAATAGCACCGCATTCCCCGTCATCTTCACCGTCATGGACCGTAAAAAATACCGGCATTCCCATAAGGAATGCCGGTTGGGAGTGAAGTTCTGACACTTTACGGAAGCGATCCAAGCTTATTGTTCTTCACGCCCAGAGCGATCGGAGTCACCACCGGAACAGCAGCGCCCAGTATCTCCGTAATCGACCCAGGAACCGTAGCTGTAGCAACGCCGCCAGCATTAGCGACCCACACATTGCCCGACGCATCCACCGCAATGCTACCCGGCCCCGTGTAGGTATGCGCGAAGCCATTCGATGGCGAGAACGCAGTCAGCGCGCCCCCTACAAGCGATAGCTCGCTGACCGTCTGCCCTGTGAATGCCGCTGTCTGTCCCGCGCTGGCGACCCAGATGTTCCCCGCTCCATCCACCGCCACACCCGCGGGATTGTTGATCCCGCCATGATTGGCAACCGTGTCCTTCACCGGAGTGGACGTCGCGGAGGGCAACTCGGTGATGAATCCATCCACCGGCGACCCACCCACCCCATTAGCCACCCAAACATTGTTACCATGATCCACCGCCACCGAAGTCGGCAGATTGAATGCCCCCCCGGTATAGGGGACAGGCGTCGAAGAAGTAGACGAAGTGCTGGAAGGATAAGCGTTATACGCAATCTGATAGAGCGTATTGCTGGACGTACCCCCCACCCAGATATTGCTGGCGTGGTCAATTGCGATTCCCGAGGCATTCGTCAGCCCGGTAATAGCATGGCCGCTATTGACCGCATACTGCGGGAAGACAGTAACTGTGGTGCTGGTAAATGGCGTGGATGTCTGCGCCACCGCTGGCACCTGAAAGACCGTTCCAGATGAAATCACCGGGAAAAAGATGTTCGTTGCGTCCCCGGCAATAGCAGATGCCAGAACAGTGGCATTGCTGTTAGCTGAGTCCTCTGGTTGTGCAGCAGCCTGCAGTGCCACACTTGCCTTCAAGGCATAGAGGACTTTACTCGAGATCCTTGCACTATAGGCGAAGCTCGCAAAATCAAATCCTAATCCCTGCATCGGGACCAGCGAAGTGACCCCTGCGTTGGTCAAGCCGCCGTAAGGATTAAGTTCCGAGACAGCCACGTTGGATGACGTATTGCTCAGGTACCAGACATTGCCCGAACCATCGATCGCAAGATTAGTGGGCGCGCTCAGAACGTACGTACTACCGCCACTCACCACGCTGCTCGCGTAAGTAAGCCCAATCGTCCAGTCAGTAGGCTGCGGGGCCGTGAACGCAAAGGGAGGCTGTGGAGTAACCAAATTATAAAGCTCCGCCATCTTGGTATTGTCGGGCGTTCCGGCTGTAGTGGCATTGATCGGATTCGTAGCCAGATAGTAAGCCGCCATCATCGTGTCCGTAGCCGCTGGAAAGCTCGCTGCGCTTTGTGAAGTGGCAGCAGCAACCGGCGGTGGAACAGCATCATTGAAGAGCGTTGTGCAGGCATCAGACGTTGGAAGCGCACTATTGACACACGTCGCCAGGATGTCGGCGATCATATAGATCTTGTTGTATTCCGGAGTAACCGTAATATTGTGATTCGAAGTCGATATGACCTGTGCACCGTAGGGCTGATAGTTCGGATAAATCACCCCATTCGCAAGATCCAGAAAGCTGCTGAGTGTATTGACCGCATTGGTCAATCCCATGCTGTTCGTGGAGCTGGTGCCGATCTGGGGCGTACCGCCTGCCTCCGCCAACGCATTGAAAAACTGCTGTAGCGCATAAATTGAGGCAACAGTCGTCACTTCATTGACCATCACCGTCGGCCGGTTGGTCTTGACCGTAGCGCACAGGTCCTGTGATACACCCGTGGTAGTTGGCGTACCGAGAATTGTCATCAAGGCAATCGCCGTATTATTCCCGTTCCCACCGCTGGCATCGCCACCATTGATCGTAAGGTAGACCAGCGCATTAGGGCAGGTGTAATTCGTTGGCACACCTGCGGTCAAAAAGGAAAAATACCCGTTGGTATCTGTAGTCGTCGTGGCAAGTAAAGTACCGGCGCTCCCATACCCTGTTGCCCCTACGGTCCATAGCCGGACCGTCCCCCCGCTGATGGGATTCTGCCCGCCATGAGCAAAGCCTGAAAATCCGCCACCACTATCCGCTAAAGCGTCTGCGGAAGGAGCGCTGACACTCCCTATCCCGCAACCTGCGGCAAGCAGCAACGTTGAGGAAATGGCGAGGTAACATATGGCACGACGGAGAAGAAGCCCTGGTTGTAGATACGATGACGACATATTGACCTCCAAAATACGTAATGTACGCACCCGACGAAGCGTGGACATTGCGCGTTCAATTACCTAAGCTACCGGGCATGCAGTACTTACTTTGATGCAGTTGGCGCTGACGGTGTTCCAAATCCAATGATTGGGCCGATTTCGATGGAGACCGGTTCGGTCGGCTTCGCTCCAAAGATCAGAACGCGGGAAATTCGCGCTGTATCCAGCGCAACTCCGGGATTACCGTAGTCCGTGCCAAATGTGAGTTGTAGCATCTTCGTCTCACCAGGCATTACTCGACCCATTGCATTGTTGGCAACATCCTGCCCCCAGTCCCCCTGCCCCCCTGCCAGCAGGTCCATCCGAACAGGAACCTTACCCTGATTCGTTATCTCTACCTGAATGCCCGCAAACTGCGACAGGTTCCACCCCGCCGTCGGCGCTGGAATGGTGATTCCGGGATAAGTTCCATCGGTGCTGAGATCGATCTTGAGTTTCTTGCCTTCAACAGCGCTAAACTCAGCGTGCTGTGGATTGAGACGCGCTAGCTCTGCGTTTTTCGAGTAATCGACCAGTGCTCCGGTCGTCGGCGGATTGGCGGGTAACTTCGCTGCTCTTGCAGCAGCCAGAAGCGATGCTCGAGCTGCCACCGCCTCTGCATGGGTTCCAAACCCCGTCAGCTTCGTGATGATTGCCGTCACCGGAACAGTGGGCTTCACCGCAAAGATGATGATTTTGCTGACCTGTGCACCATCCAGTTCATATCCCGGCTTACCGTCGGCCAATCCGAAGGTAAGCTGCACCTGCTTTGTCTCTCCAGGAAGAAAACGCACGGAAGTACTGTTCAAATGGTTGAGCCGGAAATCACCCGGATTATCCGCACGAAGTGCTATACGGATGGCTACAGAAGACTTATTCGTGACAGTCGCCTGGATTCCCGCATACTTTGACAGATCCCAGACAGCCTTCGCTCCGCCCGGAGGCGCAAGAGTGATGCCGGGATAAGCGCCTTGGTTGTCGAAATCAACTTTCAACGTGTGCGCATCCACACTGCTGAATTCCGCATGGGCGGGGTCGATGCGGGCCAGTTCGGCCTTATCGCCAAAATCATACAAATCCTTAGCGGCATCCTGTGCTGAACAGTTCAGCGATACAAATAATCCGACCGCAATAATGCAGGCCATCAGGCGGAAACAAAATAGCGAACTATTTCTGTCGTTGATCCATCTCGATTTCAGCATTTGGGAACTCATTTCTGTTCGGCATCAAGCTCAGCGGAACCGGGCTAAATTACAACGGGAATATGCAGAATCCAGGAAACGCGCAATAGTAAAACGTTTTCAAAACCGTTGTCAAAAGATTTTATTCTGAAAATTGCGAGCCATCACCGCGCGACAACTCGGGCTCTTATTTCCCTGCTACTGCTGCACTTTGATATACGCGGACGTAATCAACCAGCATGTCCGCAGGAGTTTTTGTGGTGGCGTCCGGCGCTCCACCCCAGCTACCACCAACTGCGGTATTGAGCAGCAGATAGAACTTGCCGGTATCGAAAGGCCACTCCTCGCCAGCAGGCAACTCTGCCTGCGTAAAGGTTGCATAAATGTTCGTAGGCGAATCGACATACAACTGGATCTTCTTCGGCTCCCAGATCATGCCAAAGATATGGAAATCATCCGCTAGAGCCTTGCCTCCGGGCAGATCGTATGTCTTGCCATGCCCGGCATTGGCATAGCCAGTCGCATGCAGCGTGCCATAGACCTTGCCAGGCTGCCGTCCCAGGCTTTCCATCACATCAATTTCACCGCACTTGGGCCAGGAAACCTGACTTACGGTATCCCCCATCAACCAGAAAGCCGGCCACATGCCCTGCCCTGCAGGAATCTTCATGCGTGCTTCAATCCGCCCATATTGGAAGCTCTTCAGCTTCTTCGTCTGCAGAAAAGCCGAGGTGTAGCCACCATACGGGGTCTTCTGAACGGTGATGTGCAGGCTTCCATCCGGGCCAACGTAGCTGTTCGGCTGATTGGGATCGCATGGCGGTTGCGAGGAGTTGTACTTGCAATAAATCTGCTCCCCGCCTGATTCGCCTTTACCGGTTATATAAGCCCATACCGCAGGATCCGGAGCCGATGGAGCAGATTTGCCATTGAACTCATCGGCCCACACCAGAGTCTCGCCAGGCAATGCCTTAGGCGCAGTTTTTGCTGGGCTCTGTCCCATGGACGGCAGGGGCATAAGCGTTGCAGGCACCCACAGCAACAAATACGCTATGGCACGAAGGCAGGAAGTCTTTGGCATAATATCTCCGGTTCACGAACAGTTAGACCTAACGCTGATGTAACGTCGCCCTGAAAGAGCTCTTGAAATCGTTTTCAACGACGAGAATATGTGTACTCTTTTTGCCCCATACTTGGCAAATCAATCTGGCTTCCCCATAGGCTGCAACACATTGCCCGCAAATACCCTCTCCATCCCCATCCGTTTTCAACTTGCAAACTCTCGGATACACAGCCAGCACCTTTCCGTTCACAGAAGTTGTTGTTTCTATTGCTTCTATGTGTAAAACTCAATTGTTATGCCACGTAAACGCAAGACTGACAGCGCATTAGTTCCTGCAATACAACCGGACAAGCCCATCAATATCAAAATGCTGGCGAGTCATCTGGGCCTGTCTATTGCTGCAGTCTCGCGGATTTTGAATCACTCCCCCGCAGCGAAATCCATTCCAAAGGAGACGCACGAACGCGTCTTCGAAGTTGCAAAAGAACTCAATTACAAGCCGAATATCTTTGCCCGGTCACTTCGTAGCCGTCGCAGTTACACCATTGGAGTCATGGTGGCAGAAGTGAGCGAAGGGTACGCAACACTTGTGTTGAGCGGCATCGAGAAGCACTTAATGGATGAGGGATATGTCTATTTCGTAGTAAGCCACCATCATCGGCCCGCCCTGATCGCCGAATATGAAAACGTTTTGATGTCCAGAGCAATTGAAGGACTGGTGGCGATCGACACACCTCTCAAAGCGCGCTTTCCTGTACCAACAGTCACCATCTCCGGACATGATGAAGTGGAAGGCGTCGTCAACATTGTGCTGGATCAGGGCCGCGCAGCAGCTCTTGCCATTGGACATCTGCATGAGCTTGGACACCGCCGTATAGCATTCATGCGCGGCCAATCACATACTTCAGATTCCACAACCCGCTGGAATGCCATCGAAGAGGCTGCGCACGCCCTCGATCTCGAGATTCTCCGCCCCCTTATCGTTCAACTCAACGGGAATGATCCCACACCTGAGCCCGCTTACATTGCCACCAGAAAACTGCTGGACTCAAAAGAACTTTTCACTGCGATCTTCGCATTTAATGACATTGCTGCTATTGGTGCCATTCGTGCGATTCGCGAGGCAAACCTCCGTGTGCCGGAAGACGTGTCTGTCGTTGGATTTGACGATATTCAAACTGCTGCCTATCTCAATCCAGGTCTGACCACAGTGCGACAGCCACTCAAAAAAATGGGATTGCTAGCAGCCCAAAGCCTGTTGCGACTCATCCAGTCCCCGACTGACCCCTTACATGCTGCCAGACAACTCATGGTCGATGCCGAACTGGTGGTTCGCAATTCGACCTGCGTGCCAAATCCAAAGCGCTCGCTGCAGCATACGCCGCCATCGAAGTCCGCGACCCCGCACAGAACAAGGCGCGGGTAGATCTATTTTCCGGACTGTCCCAGCCCCATTGCCCCAGTAATCCGAGCAATATGAATTGAGGTGCCAGTTCTACAAGCTTGCCTGCAACGGTCAATCCTTCGCATGCACAACAACCATCCCTGCGGCCTGTCTATTTAGCCCTGCGCTTTCTTAGCACCCAGGTCGTCATGCAGCGATAGTCCTGCACAATGGTTGTCTTCAGCGGATCTACAAGCACCGCATTCATCTCCTCCGTCAGCCGCAGGAGCATCTCCTCATCCACCAGAAACCACTCCGAACCGTCACCCACCACAAAGCGATTGCCGCCCACCGGTTCAAAGTCCATCCCGATTCTGGAACCCAGCCGGCAAAATAACATTCCACCGGGTCTGAGTACTCTCCATAGCTCAGCCAGCATCGCACGAAAATGTTCGTCGTCTCGCGCAAAGTGAAGTACCGAGTTACAGATCACCACGTCTGCAAAGTTATCTGCAAATGGCATGTGCTCAATCGAGCCCACCTGGAAGTTCCCCGCAGGTAGGCCTGTCTCCAACGATTCAGCCAGCTTGCGGACATGGTCAACACCATCTGCATCCGCGTCCAGGGCAAACACCTCGCACCCTTCGCGCAACAGATGAACCAGATTTCGCCCGTACCCGCACCCAGCGTCGAGCACGCGCATTTCATGCGTAATATTTCCTCGCAGAATTTGATCGAAAACATAGATATCAATCTGCCCGAACTGCTCCTGAACATCGAATGTCACGGCTTCCATCCTGACTTACCTGCGATATGTCGTAAGTATAGATTGACGTCGAGAGTAAGGAATCCGTCGTACCTGACTGCTGTATCTTCTGAGCAAAAAACTAGCGCCGCATACGATATCTCGTCTGTGGCGTTTTCTGTAGTATCTGCGGTTTATCCGGTGATGCGCTCGCTATTTCCCTGCTGCTGCCAGCGCACCCTGCTGCGCAAGCTTCATGCGCTGTTTTAGCCACGTCAGCCACGCCTCCAGCCCGCCTTCAGTGGTGGATGAAGTACGCAGAATTTCCATTCCCGGATGCACCTTGCGCGCATTTTCCTCAACCTGCTCCGCGCTGAACGGGACATACGGCAGCAAATCAATCTTGGTCAGCAAAAACAGATCCGACTTGAAAAATATCGATGGGTATTTGAGCGGCTTATCGTCGCCTTCGGTCACGCTAAGCAGCACGATCTTTGACGCTTCCCCCAGGTCGTAACTCGACGGGCACACCAGGTTGCCGACGTTCTCAATGAACAGCAGGTCTATATCATCCAGATTCCACTCCGCCAAATGTCTCTCTATCATGCGGCCATCCAGATGGCATGTGCCTCCGGTTGTAATCTGCTGCACCGGAAAGCCATACTGTGCCAACCGCCGAGCATCGTTGTCCGTCTGGATATCGCCGGTCAACACACAAACTCGGGTCGCAGGATCCAGGCTGGCCAGCGTGCGCTCCAGCAGTGCTGTCTTACCCGAGCCGGGCGAACTGATCAGGTTCAGGCAAAGAATGCCATGCTCTCGATAGCTCTCGCGAAGCTGCTCCGCAATGATCTGGTTCTCGTTCAGTACCTTAGACTTGAGCGGCAGGCGTTCCATCGGTATCTACCTCCAGGTAATCAAAATCCAACTCATCCCCGCTCTTCAGCGTGGTGTTGCTACTCGCGCATTTTGGGCATTCGGCGTTGTAATCTACCACTTCAAACTCAGCGCCACAATCGGCGCAGCTGCGAACCTGCTTACAGACACGCGCATCCAGCTGTAGCGACTCCCACTCTGTACCTTTGAGTACAGCCTCAAAGCAGAAGGTCAGCGAATCCACGTCCACGGCGGCTAGTTCGCCAATGCGCACTCCAACCTTCGTAGGCCTCGCGCCCGGGTAGCGCAGCAACTCTGTGCGGATGCCCTTAAGTATGGATTCCGCGATGGAGAGTTCATGCATAGAGTGACTCAAATGCTTCTAAATACTGCTTAAGCGATGTTAGCTGGTGCGCCCCAAAAGAACTGTGACATTAATCACAGGCACCTTCCACCATGTGAGATAGCTTAATTTCGGCGGCGCTGGTCATCCGCATAGATTCCTCCTAAGTCCCTATATACGCGTGTGATAGCCATCACCGACGACGGTATCACAATGCGGTAAAAAGGCATTGTCCGACGTAGTTATTAATACGCGTGCGGTACCCGGCTCTTACATGGGTGCCTGGTTTCAAGGATTAGCACAACGCAGGAGGAAATTTGTCAGCCTACCCAATGCCCCCGCTACCATCTGACGACAAGCGGTGGAAGATCGTTAACGGGACGATGCGCCGCCATGGATACACCCGCAACGCCCTGATCGAGACACTCCACACCGTTCAATCATCATTCGGCTACCTGGATAGAGATGCTATCCGTTTTGTAGCCCTCTCCCTGCACGTGCCGCTGAGCCAGGCTTATGGCGTGGTCACCTTCTATCACCACTTCAGCATGAAGCCCGCCGGCAAACATACCTGCACCATCTGCACCGGAACCGCCTGCTACATCAAGGGTGCGGACAAGCTGATCGCAGAGGCGGAGAAGCACCTGCACATCAAAGCCGGTGAAACGACACCGGACGGCAACATCTCGCTGATGACGGCGCGCTGCGTCGGGGCCTGCGGCCGCGCTCCTGTAGCTCTGGAAGATGGCGAACTGGTGGGCTTGATCGAACCGGCGCAACTGCTGGAACATCTGGAAGGTTGGGCAGCCAATGACTAGTGAAGAGCTGTTGCAGATCGCGGAGACAACCGCGGACAAGCACAAAAAGTACGACTATGAGTTGAACGTGTGCGAGGGCACAGGCTGTATGTCGCAACACAGCGACAGGCTGCACGATGCCCTTACCGCGGAAGCTGCGGCATCCGGCAAAAAATGCCATGTACGCAAGACCGGATGTATGGGACTCTGCGCCGCTGGCCCCCTGGTGCTCGTCGATCCCTCCGAAACGCTCTACGGCGGCGCGCATGAAGGCGATGCCAAAGAGATTATTGCCAGCCTCGGCGGCAAGCCGGTCGAAAAGCTGCAAACCCACCTCGAAAAGTACTTCAAGGGACAGCACCACATTGTGCTGGAAAACTCCGGCCACATCGATCCCGAAAAAATCGACGAGTATATCTCGCACGACGGCTACCAGGCTCTGATGAAGGCGCTCACGCAGATGGACCCACAGACTGTGATTGAGCAGATCTCCAAGAGCGGCCTGCGCGGACGTGGAGGCGGCGGTTTCCCCACCGGCCTGAAATGGGGCATGGTGGCTAAGGCCAAGGGCACGCAGAAGTATGTGATCTGCAACGGCGACGAAGGCGATCCCGGTGCCTTCATGGATCGCAGCGTTCTGGAGAGCGATCCTCAGCGCGTAATCGAAGGCATGGCCATTGCGGCTTATGCCGTTGGAGCCAGCAAAGGTTACGTCTACGTCCGCGCGGAGTATCCACTGGCGGTCAGCCGTCTCACGGCCTCCCTGCGCGAAGCCCGCAAGCGCGGCTTCCTCGGCAGCAATATCTGCGGCACAAACTTTGCATTCGATATTGAGATCCGTCTCGGAGCCGGAGCATTCGTCTGCGGCGAGGAAACGGCGCTCATTGCATCCATCGAAGGCGAGCGCGGTCAGCCGCGTGTCCGTCCTCCGTATCCTGCGAACTCGGGGCTATGGAAGTGTCCAACGCTGCTGAATAACGTGGAAACCTTCGCGAACATCGCTCCCATTATCCGCAAGGGGCCGGAGTGGTACTCCAGCATCGGCACGGATAAGAGCAAGGGCACAAAGGTCTTTGCCCTCACCGGAAAGATCACTCATACCGGCCTAATCGAAGTCCCCATGGGCATGAGCCTGCGCGAGATCATCTTCGATATCGGCGGCGGCATTCCCGGCGGACACAAGTTCAAGGCCGTGCAAACCGGAGGCCCTTCCGGTGGCTGTATTCCAGAAGATCATCTGGACCTGCAGGTGAGCTATGAAGCGCTCATCGGTGTCGGATCTATGATGGGCTCTGGCGGCATGATCGTAATGGACGACACATCCTGCATGGTGAATGTGGCCAAGTTCTTTATGGAATTCTGCATGACCGAATCCTGCGGCAAGTGCATTCCCTGCCGCGCTGGCACGGCACAGATGCATGCTCTGCTCAACAAGATCTGCAACGGCGAAGCCACCCACGCCGATCTGGATCTCCTCATCGATCTTTGCGATGTGGTGAAGAACAGCAGCCTCTGCGGACTGGGCATGACAGCGCCCAACCCGGTGCTGAGCACGCTTCGCTACTTCAAAAACGAGTATCTGGAACATATTGACAACAAGCATTGCCCTGCCGGCGTCTGCGCCTGTAGCAGCAAGGCGACGATGGAGGTGTCGGCATGAATGCTGTCAACGATATCAAGACACTCGTTATCGACGGTGTGAACGTAAGCGCCCATGCCGATCAGACGGTTCTGGAGGTAGCGCGCGAAAACAAGATCTTCATCCCGACGCTCTGCCATCTGGAAGGGCTGTCGGATGTAGGTGCGTGCCGTCTCTGCCTGGTGGAAGTCAAAGGCTCCCCCAAGCTGTTCCCAGCCTGCGTGCTCAAAGTCGAAGAGGGCATGGAGGTCACCACAACCTCCGACCGTCTACTGCACTACCGCCAGACTATCCTTGAGCTGCTCTTCGCCGAACGCAATCACATCTGCGCGGTTTGCGTCGCCAACGGCCACTGTGAACTACAGAGCATGGCGCAGTCGCAGGGCCTCACCCACATCCGTCTTCCCTATCGCAACCCGGTGTTGCCGGTAGATGCCTCCAACGAACGCTTCGTGGCCGACCACAACCGCTGCATCCTTTGCACACGCTGCGTACGCGTCTGCGCTGAGATTGAAGGCGCGCACGTATGGGATGTGATGGGCCGCGGCATCGATTCCATGGTCATAACCGACCTGATGGATCCCTGGGGTAAATCCACCTGCACTCGCTGTGGTAAATGCGTACAGGTCTGCCCGACAGGTGCACTCTTCGACAAGAGCAAGCTAGGCTCCGATCATCCGAAGTATCCGGAGTTTCTGCCTTACCTCAACATGATGCGAGAGGAACAATGAGCAAAATTAAATTGGCAACGGTATGGCTGGACGGCTGCTCGGGATGCCATATGTCCTTTCTGGACATGGATGAGCGTCTGCTCGATCTGAGCAGTCAGTTTGACCTGGTATACAGCCCGCTGGTCGACTTCAAGACCTATCCGGAATCGGTCGATGTCGCCCTCGTCGAAGGCGCAATCAGCAGCGTGGAAGATGAACACAAGATCCATCACATCCGCAAGCACACCAACCTGCTCGTTGCCATGGGCGACTGCGCCGTGACGGGCAATGTCCCCTCTATGCGCAATCCCTTCGGTCCGGAAGCAGTGCTGCAGCGTGCGTACCACGAGAATGTCTCGCTACAGGCGCAGACTCCGTGTCAGATAGTCCCGGCGCTACTGGAGAAGGTTCGCCCCATTCACGAGTTTGTGGATGTGGACCTGTACCTGCCCGGCTGCCCGCCCTCGGCAGATACCTTCTTTACCGTGGTGAGCGAATTATTGGCCGGTCGCATGCCGGACGTCGCAAGTCTAACCCGCTTTGGTGCGTAGGAGAAAGAGCAAATGCCGCAAACAATTACGATCGACCCGGTAACCCGGCTTGAAGGACACGGCAGGATTACGCTCAAGACCAACGAGCAAGGCGAGGTCAGCGAAGCGTACTTTACCGTGACCCAGGTACGCGGCTTCGAGAAGTTCTGCGAAGGCCGCCCTTTCTATGAGATGCCATCCATGATGGCGCGCATCTGCGGTATCTGTCCCGTCAGCCATCTGATCGCGTCAGCCAAGGCCTGCGAGGCCATCATGGCCGTGCAGATCCCTCCCACTGCCGCCAAACTGCGCCGCGCCCTGAACTTGGCGCAGAGCATCCAATCGCACGCCCTCAGCTTCTTCTATCTTGCGTCGCCAGACCTGCTCCTTGGCATGGACGCCGACCCCGCCGACCGCAACATCTTCGGCGTGGCTAAGGCGTTCCCTGAGTTGGGGCGCGCCGGCGTTGGCCTGCGCCGCTTCGGTCAGCACATGATCGAGTTACTCGGCCGCAAGCGCATTCATCCCGGCTGGATCGTTCCCGGCGGAGTGAATGAACCACTGGACCCCGTCAAGCGCGAAGAGATCCTGGCCATGCTCCCGGAAGCCTACGCCAACATCAAGATGGCGCTCACCGCCTACAAGAGCATCGCTGGCAAGTTCAAGGACGAGATCGATAGCTTCGCCAATTTCCCCGGCGCATTCCTCGGAATGGTCGCTGAAGACGGCGGCCTGGAGTTTACCGACGGAAAGCTACGGCTGATCGATGCAAACGGCAACATCTTGCTCGACAAGCTGGACGCCGAGCACTTTGACGACGTGATCGGCGAAGCCGTCGAGCCCTTCTCCTACATGAAGTTCCCGTACTACAAGCCGCTCGGCTATCCCGACGGTGCGTATCGCGTCGGTCCGCTGGCCCGGCTCAACATCGCCACCCACGCTGGTACGCCGCTTGCGGATATCGAACTGAAGGAGTTCAAGCAGCTCGCCAATGGCCCCGTGCTTGGCTCGTTCTACTATCATCACGCTCGTCTGATCGATATTCTCTACGGCCTGGAAACCATTGAACAGTTGCTCGGTGACCCCAGCATTCTGGATACCCACGTCCGTGCAACCGCCGGCGTAAACCGTCTGGAAGGTGCGGGCTTTGCCGAAGCACCTCGCGGCACCCTGATGCATCACTACAAGGTGACCGAAGAGGGCAAGATGACGTGGGCCAACCTCGTGATCGCAACCGGGCAGAACAATAACGCCATGAACCGCGGTGTTCTGCAGGTCGCTCAGCGCTACGTGAAGGCTGATAAGCTGCAGGACGGCATGCTCAACCGCGTGGAGGCTGTGATCCGCACCTTCGATCCTTGCCTGAGCTGCTCCACTCACGCATTCGGACAGATGCCGCTCTCCATCGAGCTGCAGTCGCCCGATGGCAAACTGCTGGACTCGGTCCACAGGCGCTAATGGCAACGCCCGCACACGCGAGTGAAGCCGGACGTGTCTTGATCCTGGCCTGCGGCAACAGCTTGCGCAGCGACGACGGCATCGGTTTGAAGATTGGCTGTGCGGTGGAGGATCAACCACCGCGCAGCAATCTCAAGGTCATCCTCTCCCAGCAACTTCTTCCCGAACACGCCTTCGATATCAGCGAATCAGACGTCGTCGTCTTTGTGGATTGCTCTGCCGTAACTGCGGCCGGCGTGGTCACGACGATGACCATTCATCCTGCCGAAAAGCTGCCCACCATCCTGACCCATCATCTCGATCCCGCATCCCTGATGAAAATGGCCAAGGAACTCTACGGCCACATGCCCACACACGCTTTCGCCGTTACCGTTGGAGCAGGCTCATTCGATCTCTCAGAGAAGCTGACGCCGCCAGTCGAAGCCGCCATCCCCGCTGCCATCGAAGCCGTTCGCAAAGTGCTGCTCACCCCATAGACGCAGAAAAGCCACCGCAACCAGCGGTGGCCTCTACGTAATAAATGCTACTGCCGCAACGTATACGAGCTGAGCGTCTTGATGTAGTTGCCGCGTTCAAACGGCGATGCATCCGGAATCGAGCGGCGGCTGAGCGCACCACGCATCGTGTCGAACGATGCATATTCGTGCTCCTCCATCCACTGCGTCAGCCGATCGTGAATCTCCTGCAGTTGATCGATGCCGCCCTGGTGCAGTTCAGACGCAATCATTGCCACCTTTGCACCAGCCATGATTCCCTTCACCACATCGTCCGCAGTATGCACGCCACCGGTGACGGCCAGATCGGCCTTCACATTGCCGTACAGGATCGCAATCCAGTGCAGGCGCAAGAGCAGTTCGTCTGACCGGCTGAATGCAAGCCGTGGCATCACATCCAGCGCCTCAATATCAAAATCGGGCTGATAAAAACGATTGAAGAGCACCAGGCTGTTCGCGCCCGCTGCATCCAGTTGCGCAGCCAGGTTGGGAATGCTGGTGAACTGTGGCGAAAGCTTTACCGCCAACGGAATCTTGATGCTCTGGCGAACCCTGCGCACCAGTTCCACCAGTTGCTTCTCAATCTCTTTGCCGGGAATGGTTGGATTGATGGCAAGTGAATAGGTATTTAACTCCAGCGCGTCTGCGCCGGCCGATTCCACATCCTGCGCAAACTTCACCCAGCCGCTCGGCGTAACCCCATTGATGCTGGCGAGCACTGGAATGGCTACCAGATTCTTAACCTGGACCAGATGCGCCAAATACGCATCCTGCGTGGCGCGATACTCGTCGTAATCTGGCAAGTACGTCAGCGCTTCCGCAAACGACTCTGTACCCCGAGTCAGGTTGCGATCCAGCGCACGACTTTCCAGATCGAGTTGTTCCTCAAAAAGCGATGAAAGGACCACGGCTGCTGCGCCGTGGTCCTCCATGCGTTGTACGTTATCGCTCGAGTCAGAGAGCGGAGTGGATGAGACTACCACCGGACTCTTCAACTTCAGCCCGAGATAGTCCGTGCTGAGGTCGACCACTATGCTTTGCCTCCCTGTCCCAGCGGAGTCACAGCGCCTTCCTTCTCCGGCGGTGCAACGTTCGGGGTCTCACCGCGGCCAGGCATCGCTGCCCGTGCGGAGTAGACACGCCAGTTACGCTCCACATCATCCTGTGCTTCCCTCAGCAGGTCCTTGGCCATCTCCGGATGGCTACGCACAAGCATCGTGTAGCGAGCCTCATGATACGCATACTCCTTGAATGGAATAGACGGTGCCTTGGAATCAAGCTGGAATGGATTCTTGCCCGTGTCGCGCAACGATGGGTTGTAGCGCATCAGCGGCCAGTAGCCGGACTGCACAGCCGCCTTCTGCTGATCCAGACCGTAGGTGATGTCGTAGCCGTGCGCAATGCAATGGCTGTACGCGATGATGATGGACGGACCGTTGTGGGCCTCGGCCTCCTGGAATGCCTTGATGGTGTGAGTATCGTTTGCACCCATTGCCACCCGGGCCACATACACTGAGCCGTAGCTCACTGCTTCCATGGCGAGATCCTTCTTGCTGTTCTGCTTGCCGCCTGCTGCAAACTTCGCAACTGCGCCGCGCGGTGTGGACTTCGACATCTGGCCGCCCGTGTTGGAGTAGACCTCGGTATCGAGAACCAGCACGTTGATGTTCTGGCCTGATGCCAGTACGTGATCCAGACCGCCGAAGCCGATGTCATAGGCCCAGCCGTCGCCACCCAGGATCCAGACGCTCTTGCGAACTAACGCATCGGCAGCCGAAGCCAGGTTGCGAGCATCCTGCGAATCGATCTTGCTCAGTTCACCTTTGAGCTTCGCGATCCGCTCACGCTGTGCGTTGATGCCCGGCTCGGTGGATTGATCGGCAGCCAGAATGGCGCCGCCAAGCTCCTCGCCGATGACCGGCAACATCCGCGTCAGCATGTTCTTGGCAAATGTATCCTGCTGATCGACCGCAAGGCGCATGCCCATGCCGAACTCGGCATTGTCTTCAAACAGTGAGTTGGACCACGTCGGGCCGCGTCCCTGCTTGTTGACCGTGTACGGCGTGGTGGGCAGGTTGCCGCCATAGATCGACGAGCAGCCGGTTGCATTGGCGATGTAAAGGCGGTCGCCGAAGAGCTGCGTCAACAGCTTGACGTACGGTGTCTCACCGCAACCCGAGCAGGCGCCGGAGAACTCGAACAGCGGATCCAGCAGCTGCACGTCCTTCACCTGGTTGTGGTTCAGCACATCGCGATTCACCGTTGGCAGGCTCTCGAAGAACTTCCAGTTTTCACGCTCTGTCTCGCGCAGCGGAACCTGGGGAGCCATGTTGAGTGCCTTGTGTTTCGGCTCGCTCTTGCTCTTGGCCGGGCAAACCTCAACGCAGAGACGGCAACCGGTGCAATCTTCCGGCGCAACCTGCAGCGTGTAGAGATCGTTCTCCATGCCCTTCCACTTAGGCTTTACGGCCTTCAGTGTTGCTGGTGCCAGTTTGGCATACGACGGATCAAACACCTTCGAGCGAATGACCGCATGCGGGCAAACCATCACGCACTTGCCGCACTGGATGCAAAGATCCTGATCCCAGACTGGAATCTCCTGTGCAATGTTGCGCTTCTCATACTGCGCCGTCCCCGTCGGGAACGTACCGCCTGCTGGCAGTGCGCTGACCGGCAACGAATCGCCATGCCCTGCCGCGATGGTGCCAAGCACGTTGCGTACAAACTCCGGCGCGTCGCTTGAGATGGCAGGCTGGATGTCAAAGCTCGCGTCTGCGGCCGTCGGCACCTTCACCTGGTGAAGCTCAGCGAGTGCGCCGTCGACAGCAGCGAAGTTCTTCGCCACCACGGCATCGCCACGCTTGCCATAGGTCTTCTTGATGGCCTTCTTGATATGCTCAATCGCTTCGTCGCGAGGAAGTACGCCGCTGATGGCAAAGAAGCATGTCTGCATAATGGTGTTGATTCGGTTGCCCATGCCGGTCTTACCCGCCACCAGATAACCGTCAATCACGTAGAACTGCAGCTTCTTGTCAATGATGGTCTTCTGCGTCTTCAATGGCAGATGGTTCCAGACCTCTTCCGGACCATAATGCGAGTTCAGCAGGAAGACTGCTCCCGGTGCGGCGCATTCCAGCACGTCTACCTTCTCCAGGAAGGAGAACTGGTGGCAAGCCACAAAGTTCGCCTTGGTGATGAGGTACGTCGAGCTAATCGGCTTGGGGCCAAAGCGTAGATGCGAGGTCGTGATCGATCCGGACTTCTTGGAGTCGTACACGAAGTAACCCTGCGCATAGTTATCAGTCTGCTGGCCAATGATCTTGATCGAGTTCTTGTTGGCGCCAACGGTGCCATCCGAACCCAGACCGTAGAACAACGCGCGTATGGTCTTCGGATCTTCCGTAGAGAAGTCCGCATCGTACGGCAGGCTGGTGAAGGTGACATCGTCTTCAATGCCAACGGTGAAGTGATTCTTCGGCTTGAACTTTTTCAGTTCCTCGAAGACGCCCACAACCATCGCCGGGGTGAACTCCTTGGACGACAGTCCATAGCGTCCACCGACGATCACCGGGTGCGTGCCTTCTGACAGGCCCTCGGACACGGCAGTCATCACGTCCTGGTACAGCGGCTCACCCACGCAGCCCGGATCCTTGGTGCGATCCAGTACGCTGATCTTGCTCACAGTCTTCGGCAGTGCGCGCAGGAAGTGCGAGATGTCCCACGGACGGAACAGGCGAACCTTGAGTACGCCCACCTTCTCACCCTGCGACATCAAATAGGTAATGGCCTCTTCCGCAGCGCCTGCGCTGGAACCCATCAGAATAATGACGCGCTCTGCATCCGGTGCGCCAAAGTAATCAAACGACTTGTACTGGCGGCCCGTCTGCTTGGCAAAGCGGTCCATCACGTTCTGAACGATGTCGGGTGCCGCGTTGTAGTACACGTTGGCGGCTTCGCGCGCCTGGAAGAAGACGTCGGGATTCTGTGCGGTACCGCGCAGAATCGGGCGGTCCGGGCTGAGTGCGCGCTCACGCGCCTCGATCACGAACTTGTCATCCAGTACGGCGCGGATGTCTTCGTCAGTGATTGGAATGATCTTGTTGACTTCGTGCGATGTGCGGAAGCCGTCAAAGAAGTGCAGGAACGGAATACGTGTCTCCAAAGATGCCACGTGCGCGATCAACGCCATATCGGCGGCTTCCTGCACGGAGTTGGAGCAAAGCATGGCGTAGCCGGTCGTCCGGCAGCTCATCACGTCGGAGTGGTCTCCGAAGATGGAAAGCGCATGCGTCGCCAGGGCGCGTGCGGTTACGTGCATCACGCCAGACGTCAATTCGCCGGCAATCTTGTACATGTTTGGGATCATCAACAACAGACCCTGCGAACAGGTAAAGGTAGTGCTCTGCGCGCCGGCCTGCAAGGCACCATGCAAAGCACCTGCGGCTCCACCCTCACTCTGCAACTCAGCAACGACCGGGAGCGACCCCCAGATATTTGGCTTGCCTTCTTCTTTCCACTGATCAGCCCACTCGGCCATTGGCGACGAGGGGGTGATGGGGTAGATGGCAACGACTTCCGATAGACGATAGGCAACCGAAGCGACTGCTTCGTTGGCGTCCAGAATGACTGTCTCCCGATTATTCATACAGCTCCTCTATCCCACTCCGAGAAATATTCTTCGGGGGCAGAGGACATACCCTGCGGGCCATCCTCTTCACTTGGGACCTGCACATAGTGTGCTATCAGATGGTCACGGAAGGATGTGATGTACGACACATGAGCATAGCCCCTTGTGCTGTACCACACTGCGAAATCCCTTCAACACAGCAACATGCAGACAGGCAAACACGGCGTATCATAGGCAGTTTTGCGATAGGAATGGAGCGGAACCACAGCAGGTTCCATCTATGAAACGGCGGCTTCCGCCACGCGGCTGCGGAAGTAATCCAGAGACAATTCCAGCCCCTCGCGGAGGGGGACCTTAGGTGACCAATTCAGCAGGGTGCGTGCTTTGGTCAGGTCCGGCTGGCGTTGTCTGGGATCGTCCGTTCTGTCGGGCGGCAGAGGGATGGAAATAATCCGGCTCTTTGCACCGGTTACTTCCAGAATCAGTTCTGCGCACTCCCGCATGGTGAACTCCCGGTCATTGCCAATATTGACGGGCAGGTGCTCGTCAGACGCTGCCAGCAGTAGAATTCCCGCCACCAAATCAGATACATAGCAGAAGCTGCGGGTCTGCGAGCCGTCGCCAAAGAGCGTCAGATCCTCGCCCTTTAAAGCCTGCATCATGAAGTTTGATATCACTCGTCCGTCATTCCCCTGCAACCGGGGCCCATAAGTATTGAATATCCTCACCAGATGCGTCTTCACCCCATGATAGCGGTGGTAGGCCATCGTAGCGGCCTCGCCAAAACGCTTAGCTTCGTCGTAAACAGAGCGCGGCCCCACCGGGTTTACATGCCCCCAGTAGCTCTCCGGCTGCGGATGCACCAGTGGATCGCCATAACACTCTGAGGTAGACGCATGCAGAAACACCGCCCCATATTTTCTTGCCACATCCAGCGCATTCAGCGTTCCGGTAGAGCCCACTCGTAGCGTCTCAATTCCCAGCCGCGCATAATCATCCGGGCTGGCGGGCGATGCAAAGTTCAGCACCATATCCACCTTGCCAAAATCGAACGGCGAGCAGATATCGTGCTCCTCAAAGGCGAAGTTCGACTCGGTTTTCAGGTGTTCCAGGTTGTCTATGCGGCCAGTGGAGAGATTGTCCACACCCACTACGCTGTTTCCCTCTTCCAGCAGAGCATCACAAAGATGCGAGCCCAGAAAACCCGCCGCGCCCGTCACCAGAATGCGCTTCGTCTTCATCCGATCTTCCCTGCTGCAGCGTGCTCTCCGCTCGCCTTGCGCGACGGATGCACCGCTGGTCGCCCGATGCTGAGGTACGTAAATCCGTGACGGGCCATCGTCTCCGGATCAAACATATTACGCCCGTCCACAATGATCGGATAACGCATCGTCTTCTTCAATTCGTCCAGGTCCACGGCGGCAAACTCTTTCCAGTCCGTTAGGACCAGTACCGCATCCGCCCCGTTCGCCGCGTCAAAAATACTCTCCGCGAACCTCAACTGCGGGCTCGCGGGCAGTACCTGTGCCGAGCGTTTCATCGCCGCGGGATCATACGCCGCAATCGTGCATCCCTCTTCCAGGAACATCTTCACCAGGTCAATCGCCGGGCTCTCGCGAATATCGTCGGTGTCCCCTTTGAACGCCAGCCCAAGCACTGCCAGCTTCTTCCCGCGCAGGGTCCAAAGCGTAGAGCGCACCTTCGAGAGAAAGCGTTTCTTTTGTGCGTTGTTGATCTTCTCCACTTCGCTCAACAGGCCGAAATCCAGTCCATTCTGCTCCGCCACGGAGCGGAACGCCGCCACATCCTTGGGAAAGCACGACCCGCCATACCCAATACCCGGCCGCAGGAACCGCGGCCCGATACGCTCATCCATCCCAATGCCTCGTGCCACCTCTTCCACGTTCGTATCCACTGCCTCGCAGAGGTTCGATACAGCATTAATGAACGATATCTTCAGTGCGAGGAACGCATTGGAAGCGTGCTTAATCAGCTCCGCCGCCTTGGTCGAAGTCAGCAGGATCGGCGGCGGCGCGCTGGCCGTGCAGCGTCCCGGAATCGCGTCCTTGCGCGTGTAATATTCGCCACTGGTCAGCGGTTCGTAGATTGCGCGCAGTACCTCGCCGGCGCGCGGCGTATCGGCTCCCACCACAATGCGGTCAGGGTGCAGAAAGTCCGAGACAGCCGTTCCCTCGCGCAGAAACTCCGGGTTCGACGCCACATCAAACAGTTCGCGTGCACCGCCATTGCGCTCCACTACCTTGCGAATCCACTCGTTGGTATAGACCGGAACGGTACTCTTCTCCGTGATCACGGTATAGTGCTCCAGCGAATGCGCCAGTTCGCTCGCAACTGCTTCCACATAGGAGAGATCCGCGTCGCCGGCATCGCTCTGCGGAGTTCCCACCGCGATAAACACGGCATCTGAGAACCGCGCCGAATGAGCAAGATCCGTCTCAAAACGGACCCGGTTATTGCGGTAGCGCTCCAGCAGCTCCGGCAGGTGGTCTTCGTGGATCAGGGTGTCGCCACCGCGCAGCGCTGCCACCTTTTGTTCGTCGTTATCGACGCAAATCACCTGGTGACCCAACTCCGCAAAACATACGGCTGCCACCAGGCCAACATAGCCTGATCCAACTACAGTAATTTTTAGCTCTTTTGACATAGGTTTGCCACGGGGAGAACGAGATATCTCTTCTCATTTCAACACATCTCGACGGCATACCTCAGTAAATTCTTCACAACCATCTCCCCGAGCGCTTATCGCGCGGTAATTGTTCCGTGGTCTTGAGACGGCATCCTCTGTGGGAGCCAATGGTCTGCGCCGCCCACCACCCGTTGCAACGTGTACTGGGCCGCCTCTGCTGGTGTCAGTTGGTGCGCATACTTCTCCCGTCCCGCCGGATTCGCGCCCGGCCCAGTCGATTCAAACTCCGCATAATATGCCGTGGGCAGCGTCGACACGCCAAACCGCGGCCAGTCTGTCCACCCGGCAGGCGGCAATGGCGCATCGATCTTCGCATGCAAAAATACAACGCTCGCATACGGCCTCCACGCCCGTCCCAGCGTCAGTACCCCTTTGCCGTTACGCCCATCGGCAATAAGGTGCGCATCCGCAAACACGTATCCGCTCTGTTC
>DASWOP010000087.1:0-4433 GCA_036404255.1 Acidobacteriaceae bacterium
TTGGCGGCATCGTCGTTCCGTTCATTGGAATCAAGCTCATTGACATCGTCATCACGGCACTTCACTTCGCATAAACGAACTTCTCAGAGGCTCATCATGAAGAAGAATCTTCTTATCTCGCTGCTCTACACCGTAGTCACCACCATCCTGCTCGGCCTTGGCTATCCGCTGGTGATCACCGCCATCGCTCACGTCGCGTTTCCTAAGCAGGCCGCTGGCAGTCTCGTCTACAACGCACAGGGCGACCTCATCGGCTCGCACTGGATCGGCCAGGCCTTCACCGGCCCCACCTACTTCCATAGCCGTCCCTCCGCTGCAGGTGCAGGCAACGGCTACGACGCAACCTCCTCCTCCGGCTCCAACCTTGCATCGACCAACGCAGCTCTGATCACACGCATTCAGGGCAGCGTCACAGCCGAGCAGACAAACGTGGATGTGCCGATTGACCTCGTCACCACCTCCGCCTCCGGCCTTGACCCCGAGATCTCTCCTGCGGCAGCGCTTTATCAGGTACCGCGCATCGCCACCCAGCGCGGACTCACGACGGATCAGGTCACCGCACTCGTTCAGTCGCACATCCAGCCGCGCCAGCTCGGCTTTATCGGCGAGCCCCGCGTGAATGTGCTCGACCTTAACCTTGCGCTCGACAAGATCGCAAAGAAATAAAGCTGTTCTCCTGTGGGTGTACCCCAGAGCGAAGATCTGGACGCCGTTTTTTGCCAGGAAAAACGGCACTTCGATGATTTGTCCAGAGATAGTGACAGGAGAGCAGCTCTAGATGTTGGCCCATCCAGCCTCTGCGTGGCGGGAGTTCGGGTAACCGGGTGCATGGCGCAACGCCATGCACCCGTTCTTTTTGCCCGCAGGAGCATTCCGTAGTTAATCGAAACCCTCCCGTATCTGGCGTAGAATCATCCACGCGTCATCATTCCATCGTGAGTGGTTCTAACCATGCGCCTTATTGCTTCTGGAAAATTCTCGTTCGTTCGTCTCTTTTTGTTGGCTTTTCTGGTCCCATCTGCAATCTGCTTTGCACAGACAAAAGAACTTGCGCAGCGTCCACCCATGGGTTGGAATAGCTGGAATCACTTCGCTGGCCGGGTCACCGAGGCCGATGTCCGCGCCACGGCAGACCTTCTTGTATCCACTGGAATGCGCGACGCCGGATACATCTACGTCAATATTGATGACACGTGGGAAGGCAAGCGCGACGCCCAGGGTGTGATTCAGAGCAATGAAAAGTTTCCTGACATGAAGGCGCTGGCGGATTATGTGCATAGCAAAGGCCTGAAGCTCGGTATCTATTCTTCGCCCGGGCCCAAGACCTGCGCTGGGTATGAAGGAAGCTATGGCCACGAAGAGCAGGATGCGCAGACCTACGCAAACTGGGGCATCGACTATTTGAAGTACGACCTCTGCAGCATGGGGAAGATCATGTCTGCGCAATCGCCAAATGATCCCATTGCGCAGGCCGCCATCATGCGAACTGCGTATGAGAAGATGCATCAGGCGCTGCTCAAATCAGGCCGTCCCATCGTCTACAGCCTCTGCCAATACGGCAAGGACGATGTGTGGAAGTGGGGTCCGCAGGTCGGTGGCAATGCATGGCGCACCACCGGCGACATTAGAGATGCCTACAGTTCTATGTCGCAAATAGGCTTTTCTCAGTTCGGCCTCTCGCACTACGCCGCGCCTGGCCACTGGAACGATCCAGACATGCTTGAAGTCGGCAACGGCGGCATGACAGACGATGAGTACCGCACCCACTTCTCGCTCTGGGCCTTGTTGGCCGCACCACTGCTCGCCGGAAACGATCTCAGTAAGATGTCGCCCACGGCACTGGCCATTCTCACGAATCGTGACGTGATCGCTATAGATCAGGATTCACTTGGACATCAGGCAGATCGCGCGTGGGCAAAAAATGCAACCGAGATCTGGACACGCCCGCTCGCTGGGGATGCTACCGCCATCGGCATCTTCAATCGCGGAAACGATCCGGCGACTGTGAGCGTTACACTTGCGGAGCTTGGCCTGCACGCGCCACTGCAGACGCGCGATCTCTGGTCAAAGAAGGAAAGCATGGTCAAGACAAACACCCTACACGTCGACGTCCCAGCGCACGGTGTGGTTCTGCTCAGGGTTGTAGAGAAAAAATAGCGCCTACCGTACCGCTGCAATCGCCGCGCGGAAGATCTCATCGAAGTCATTCGCATTCTTCGCCCGTTCGCGCGCAGCTTCCATCGCCTTCTCTGCCACGGGCCGCGGATAGCCCAGGTTCACCATCGCGGAGAGCACATCGTCTCCCACTGCGCCGATGCTTCCGCCCACCGGGCCCGACCCAATCTCGTCCAGCTTGTCTTTCAGCTCCAGCACCACTCGCTCAGCCGTCTTCTTGCCGATGCCCGGTATCCGCGTCAACATCGCATGATCGCTGCCGCGAATCGCGCCCACCAGCTTCTCTGCCGGCAATCCACTCAACACCGTGATCGCCAGCTTCGGCCCGATCCCACTCACACCGATCAGCTTCTCGAACAGCTTCTTCTCAATAATGTTGGTGAAGCCGAAGAGCGAGATCTGGTCCTCGCGCACATGCGTGTGGATCACCAGTGAAACCTCAGCACCCTCCGCTGGCAGCGCGCTGAAGGTCGGCACGCTGATGGTTACGTCGTAGCCGACGCCACCTGCCTCCACAATGGCCTGGTTCGGATGCTTGGCGAAGAGCGTTCCGCGAAGATGCGCGATCATGCCTTGCGCCTGTAGAGCACCGCGAATTCATACCCCGCATTCGGCGGGAAGAGCACCGCGATATGCTTCAGCCGCTCGCCCAGCGCCTGCGGAGCCAGCAGCGGATACTCGCGCTCGCGTAGCTCCGAATAATCAAAATCCACCGTAAGCGAAAGCAGGTAAATTGCAATGGCGTCGGCAAACGCTAACTCGAGGTAGCTACTCTTTGCCTTCTCGTCGATGCGCTGCCGCCCGCTCGGCACATTGCTGTCCGGCGAAAGCGCGTGGTTGCGGCTCTCCCACGCATCGTGCGATGTCTCGCCCTTCACCTGCGCCTCAGCCTGCTTCCAGACCAGCGTGGAGAAGCTCTCCGGCACGCCGGCCACGTCCACAAACGCATGGCCAATGTTGATGGCAAACTCAAACGCCAGCGCAAAGCGGTCATCCATTAACTGCGTGGAGATAAAGATGCACTCGGCTTTGCCGAAGGAAACATTCCGGTGGCACACCGCGCGGTCGCCCAACTCCACCGTGTAGGCGGGGGCCACCAGCGTCTCGCCGCCAAACTCCGCAGCCGGGTCCGCCGTTCCATCGCCCAGCGTAAGCGGCACAAAATAGTAGCTCTTGCGCACCAAAGCCTCTGCAAGGATCCGTGGCACGGACTCCACCATCCGCACCAAATCGGCCTCTGCCACGCGCGTATCGCCATAGGGCGCATAGTGCAGGCCGTTTACCGCCTCGCGCACGGCCACCTCGCGCACCACTTGCTGCGCTGGAACCAGGTGAATCTGTGCCGCCTGTACCGTCTCTGCCATAGGACGTTATTCTATCCTGTGTAGGAACCCCAAGGAGCCGCATGCCCCCCATCCCCACTCCCCCCGCCGTCCCGCCGCAGACTGATCTTGGCGCGGAACGCGCCGCTGCCGCCCGCCGCGGAACCCTGCTTGGCCTTCCCATGGGCGAGCTTGGCTGGTTTCAGAGCCTGCTCATCGGCACCGCCGCAGGCTTTGCCGCCTTCTTTCTCACCTGCTTTGTCTCGATCTTCACGATTCTGATACTGAACTCATCCGGCCACCGCAACATCGATTTCAACGTCAGCTACCGCGATGCAGGCCTTCCCGTCGGCCTGGTCGTGCTCGCCCTGGCGTATATCTACCTGGGCCAACTCTGGGTGCGCCGCAAACTGCACCGCGTAGCCTAGACGCCCCGCTCCGGCCCGCCGCCTAGCAGCGACGCGGCTGAAAACTCAGGCGATCCGTCCCACTGCGGCACGTTGAAGCCTGTGGTCGGATGCGCTCCACTGCCGCTGCCCAGCAGATGGTGCTCGGCGATCTGTTTCTGCACCATGGCCCGTGCATCTGCCTGCTCTGCCGGCGAAGTCCGCTCCCAATAGACCACAAACCCCTGCCCGCACACGCTGCACCGTACATCACTTGCCGTCATAGACGCTTTGCAAAGAACCTGCATGGTGACGATCTCCCTGTCAAAATCATGGCAACGGGGGCGCGGCGTTTCGTCGCGTATCTCTCGCAATATGGATGACACCCTGATACTAGGCCTCTGGTTTGCGCCAGCTATGCCACGCCGGTTACCCTCCGCTACAACGATTGGGGTACATCGCGGTATCCTTAGTGAGAGCTAAATCCAATGACCATAAGCACCCCCAGCACCATCCAGATCCAATTGCCAGACGGTTCCCGCCGCGAAGT
>DASWOP010000088.1:0-3098 GCA_036404255.1 Acidobacteriaceae bacterium
TCCAGCAGCTTCGGATCAACCGTCCGCGTCTGCGCAATCGCATCCGCCAGCGGAATATCCTTGATCTCCGTGCCGCGCAACACGACCAGCCGGCCGAACTTCTTCTCATGCACCAGACCGATAGCCGCCGCGCCATACCGCGTGGAGAGCATGCGGTCATACGCCGTCGGCGTACCGCCGCGTTGCGTGTGCCCCAGGTTCACCGAACGTGTCTCGTAGCCTGTGCGCTTCTCGATCTCCTCGGCCAGCACCGCGCCGATGCCGCTCAGCCGTGCATGGCCAAACGAATCCAGCTTGTCGCCCACGGTCGCCTGCGTGCCGGAGTCCGGCAGCTTCGCGCCTTCGGCCACTACAACGATGGAAAACTTCTTACCATGGTCGTGGCGATACTTGATCAGGCGGCAGGTCTCTTCGATGTCGATTGGAAGCTCCGGCACCAGGATCACGTCCGCGCCACCGGCGATGCCGGTCGTAATCGCGATCCAGCCAGCGTCGCGCCCCATCACCTCGCACACCATCACGCGGTTGTGTGCCTGAGCCGTCGAATGCAGCCGGTCGACTGCCTCGGTGGCGATCATCACCGCCGTGTCGAATCCGAAGCAGGCATCCGTACCCGAAAGATCGTTGTCGATCGTCTTCGGCACGCCCACGCAGGGCACACCCTTCTCGATCAGCGCATTCGCCACGCCCTGGGTATCGTCACCGCCGATAGTGATCAGCGCATCCAGCTTGTTGGCGTGGAAGATCTCAACGCACTTGTCGATTCCACCCGGAATCTTGCGCACATTGGTACGAGAAGACCGCAGAATCGTTCCGCCCAGTTGCAGAATCCCCGACGTCGTCTCCAGCGTCAGCGGCATGGTGGTGTTCTCCAGAACACCGCGCCAGCCTTCCATGAACCCGATGAACTCATCGTTATACTGCAGAATTCCCTTGCGCACTGCCGCGCGAATCACCGCATTTAGTCCGGGACAATCGCCGCCTCCGGTCAACATTCCAACTCGCATGAATATGGATCTCCTCAGGATGTAGGGTCCACGCATAACTCTGCCTGGGCCATCAATTCATCATAACCGGAAGAGGTGTCAACCACATTGTGATACGCGACACGCCTCAGCGAACCGCTCCCGCCCCACGCTCAAATCGACCTCTGCCGTTTAAACCCCGTGCGCAACCGCCTCATCCGCATAAAATGCAGCAATCTCAGGCTCATACCGCTGCACGATCACCCGCCGTTTCAGTTTCAGGCTTGGCGTCAGTTCGCCGCTCTCCAGCGCCCACTCCTCTGGAACCACCTTGAACCGCTTGATGCTCTCAAACGGCGCCAGCGTCGCATTCACACCGCTCACAATCGCCGCGTAGGCCTTCTGCACCGCCGGCTCCCGCACCAGTGCCGCGCGCCCTGCCGGCGTGCTCACGTCACACGCAATGCCCTGCCGCGCCGCCCACTCCCCCAGTGCCGCAAAGTTGGGCGAGAGCAGAGCGCTGGCGAACTTATGTTTGTCGCCCACCAGAGCCGCCTGCGCCACCAGCACATCGCCCTTCAGCTTACCCTCGATCGGCTGTGGAGCAATCAGCTTCCCGCCCGAAGTCTTCAGCAGCTCCTTCTTGCGATCCGTGATGGAGAGATATCCCTGCGCGTCGAATGCCCCGATATCTCCCGTGCAAAACCATCCATCCTCCGTAAAATTCTCCTTCGTCTGCTGCGGCTTCTGCCAGTACCCCTGAAAGATCGATGGCCCGCGCACCTCCAGTTCGCCATCCGCCGCCACCCTGCACTCCACATTCGCCAGGGGCCTGCCTACCGTCCCAATCGAGTGATGCAGCGGCGTATTCAGCGCAATCACCGGAGAAGTCTCCGTCAGCCCATACCCCTCGTGTACGCGAATGCCAACGTCTGCCAGCCATCCCGCCGTATTCATGCCCAGCGGCGCACCACCGGAGATGAAGAGCCGCACCCGTCCGCCAAATGCCGCGCGAATCCTGGTAAACACCAGTTTTTGCGCCACCTTCCAGCCGAAGCCACCCGGCGTCTCTCCATGCAGCGTCTGCGCCCGGTGTGCCTTACCCGTCTTCAGCGCCCACTTCAGAATCCGGCTCCGCACCGGCGACGTGGCGGACTTCTGCTCCACCGCCTGCCGCACCTTCTCATACACCCGCGGAACCGCCACAAACACCGTAGGCTTCACCTCCGCCATGGCGGTCAGCAGCCGGTTGAAGTCCGGGCAGTACGCCAGCACGCAGCCGCGATACAGCAGGGCATAGTCCAGATGCCGCGCCGTGATGTGCGAGAGCGGCAGAAACGAAATGCTCACATCGTCGCCCGTGAAATCAAACTCCCGCGTCGAATAGTTCAGGTTGGCCGCAATATTCCCATGCGTCAGCATCACGCCCTTGGATTCGCCCGTCGTTCCCGACGTGTAGATAATCGTCGCCAGGTCCTCCGGCCAAGCCTTCTTCAGCAACTCGTTGAACGCGGCAATATCCGGCTCCCCTTGACCTCGCGCCAGAAACTCCCCAAACCCAACCGTCTCTATCTTCCCTAATCCCTCACCCCTAACCTCTAACCCCTGTTCCTCCATCACCAGCACGCACTCCACCCCGGTCTGCGCCACAATGCCCGCAACCTTCTCATACTGTGCATGGGTCGATACCACCAGCATCCTCGCGCCGGAATCCTTCAGCGCATAGGCCACCTGCTCCGCAGTCAGCGTCGGATAGAGCGGCACATCCACCACGCCCAGCGCCAACGCGGCAAAATCCGTCACCGCCCACTCCCAGCGATTCTCCGCCAGAATGGCGATGCGGTCGCCGCGCTCCATCCCCCACGCCTTCAGCGCCGTCGTGAGCGCGATCACCCGCCGCCGCAGCTCGTTCGCCGTGATCGGCTGCCACGCCCCTGCGCCATCCTGCCAGAGCATCACCGTCTGCTCCCCACGTCCAGTCGTGATCGCAAAAACATCATTCAGCGTCTGCAGCGACCCATGATTTCCGTTGTTCATCAATGTCCAACTCCTAATTCCGTGTTTCCTGCATTCATTCCATTCAGCAGCAGCCCCATCACGCTGGCCGCCGCCGCCGCCGGATCAAACTCCCGG
>DASWOP010000089.1:0-7525 GCA_036404255.1 Acidobacteriaceae bacterium
GTTGGCAAAGCCGCACAGCGCAAAGGTGGCGATGGAGAAGGTGCGCGGTGAGAGGCTGCCCTTCATCAGGCCAAGCTTGGTGTAGGCGACAAATTCGTTCAGCACGGCGCGAGTGCCCAGCAGGTTGCCGATGGCCGGGGCTTCCTTCCACGGGATGCCGATAAGCCACGCAATGGGCGCGCCAAAGACACCGAGGACGGCATCCAGAGAATGCGGAAAGCGCATGTGGTGAAGCCATGCCCATGCGCTGATGCTGCCCATTACGCCGTTGATGAGACCGACGAGCGCGAGAAAGCTGAGCAGCATGATGGCCACGTTGAAAGCGAGCTGGCCACCGTCGATGGTGCCGCGAACAATGGCTGCGATGAAATTGTCATCTTTGTGCAGCGCATCCTGCGGCATATGCACGGTGCCTGCGGTAGCGGGGACTTCCGTCTCCGGCACCAGCATCTTGGCAATGAGGATAGTTCCCGGCGCCGTCATGATGACCGCCGAGAGCAGATCCTGCGCGTGGATGCCGAAGCTGATGTATGCCGCCATAATGCCACCGGAGACATGCGCCATGCCGCTGGTCATGATGGTCATCAGCTCGGAGTTTGTGGCGCCATTCAGGAAGGGGCGGATGGTGAGGGGCGCTTCCGTCTGGCCCATGAAGATGCTGGCGGCGACGTTAGTGCTCTCCGCGCCGGAGGTGCCCATGGTGCGCTGCATGATCCACGCCACTACCTTGATGATCTGCTGCATTATGCCGAAGTAATACAGCAGCGCGAAGAATGCAGAGACAAAGATGATGGTGGGAAGAACGGCGAACGCAAAGGTTGAGAGAGGATCGCCCGGCGTGCCAAGATGGCCGAAGACCATGGAAGAGCCATCTGCAGCGTGCCCAAGCATGCTGGTGACCGCGGTGGATCCGGCGTGCAGCGCGATCTGCCCATACGGCCACTTGATGACCAGGAATGCGAAGACAATTTGCAGTCCGAGTCCCCATGCCACCGTGCGCCAGCGGATGGAGCGGCGGTTGGTGGAGAGTGAATAGGCCACGATGAGCATGGTGGCAAGGCCAAGCAGTCCGGTAAAGCGTCCCAAAGGTGTCTCCTTATGTGTCCAGGCGGAGTAATTGAAGGTGTGCGTGAAGTGTACCGAATTCAACAGCGTGAGCGACAGGGAATTATCTATCCTGGCTGATGTCGGCTGCGGTAATGATTTTGCGGACCAGCGGAATTGGCTCTGGCTCAGCATCTTCAATGCGAATGGTCTCACGGAGCAGCCGCTCCGGCTCTGCCAGCAGTGCGGCATCTTCTGAGAAGAGCGTGCAGAGCGGATCGCCTTCGTTCAGCCGGGCACCGATCTTGGCATGCATCTCAATACCAGCATGTGCGGCCACGGGATCGCCTACCTTCTCGCGTCCCGCGCCCAGCCGCTGCACCGCCCAGCCGACCTGCTTGCAATCCATTCCGGCAAGATAGCCGCTGCGCCATGCCTTCAGCCCGCGCGTCGCTTTAGGCTTGTGGAATGCCGCAGGATCGTCAAAGATGCTGGCGTCGCCGCCCTGCAGCTTCACGATCTCGAGCCATGTCTTGTACGCCGCACCGCTGGTCAGCAGTTCGTCTGCCAATTTCACTCCGTCATCCGGGGTCTTTGCTTTGCCGCCGATGTAGAGCATCCAGCCGGAGAGCAGAAGTGAGAGCTCAATCAGGTCGGCACTCATTGGGTGGCGGAGATTCTTCATGATGTCCGCACACTCCCACACCTCGATCCAGTTGCCGGAGAAGCGGCCCAGCGGTTCGTCCATGCTGGTGAGCAGGGCTGCGGTGCGGGTGCCTGCGGCTTCGCCGGTAGCGACCATCAGCCGTGCCAGATGTTCGGAGTCTTCAAACTTGCTCATGAAGGCGCCGCTGCCGGTCTTCACATCGAGCACCAGACCGTCCAGACCTTCGGCCAGCTTCTTGCTCATGATGGACGCGCAGATCAGGTTGGGCGATTCGACGGTGCTGGTATGGTCGCGCAGGGAATACAGAATGCGGTCAGCGGGGACCAGGGTTTTAGTCTGGCCGATCAGGGATACACCACATTTTTCGATGACGTTGAAAAATTCCTGCAGAGAAAGCTGCGTATTGAAGCCGGGAATGGTCTCCAGCTTGTCCAGCGTGCCGCCCGTATGCCCGAGGGAACGCCCGCTGATCATCGGCACGGCCAACCCCGCGGCGGCCACAATGGGGGCGATCAGCAGCGAGGTTTTATCGCCCACGCCGCCGGTGGAGTGCTTGTCGATGGTGAATTTGTTGAGTGGCTTGGAATCGAAAACGTCGCCGGAAAAACGCATGGCGGTGGTCAGCGCGTGCAGTTCGGCGCGCGTTAGTCCCTGCAGGAAGACCGCCATGAGAAAGGCACCGATTTGTGCGGTAGAAATTGTCTCTTCGGAGACGGCACGGACGAAGTGCTTTATCTCGTCAGTCGTCAGCTCCAGGCCGTCGCGCTTTTTGCGCAGCAGATCCATGTTGTGAATGGTGGGTGTTTCGGTGCTGCCGTTGTGCTGTTTCTCCATGCGTTGGTTCGTTGACCCTTAAATGAAATAGCGCAGAGTAGAACTCTGCGCGGTTGTAGATCAAGCTCAGTCGTGTGCCAGGTGAAATCCGTAGGGAAGAAGCTGTGCCAGCGAAACATCTGCGGGGCCGTCTTCGCCAGGGAAGAAGATCCAGGTCTCCGGGGTGCCGAACTCCAGGATTGTCTGTCGACAGGCGCCACAGGGCATGCTGGCAGCGCCGTTGAGATTTGCCACGGCGACGGCGCGCAGGCGAATGCTGGGGCCGACCTCGCTCATTGCCTTGGCGATGGCCGTCTGTTCGGCGCAGGTGGTGACCCGGTAGGATGCGTTCTCCACGTTGCAGCCAGTAAAGATGCTGCCGTCGTCCAGCAAAATGGATGCGCCGACGCGGAATTTGCTGTACGGGGCATAGGAGCGCTGGGCGGTTTGCGCCGCCAGTTCCAGCATCTCGGTAATCTGTTCGGCGGAAAGCCCGCTGGGATGTTTTGTCTGAGACATGATTCAGGAAGGCTATCGCTCTCGCGTCCGATTAGCAAGCGCACACGTCTATTATTGCCACAAATCCCGAAGGTTCCTGTGGCGGGGAATGATAACGCGCGCCAGGCCGTTGGCGAAGATTCGAAATTTGATTGCCCTCTATCATTTGCCGACTTTTCCAAAGAGAAGTCGCCATTCGGGAATGTAACGAGGGTCATTGATGTTGGTCCCGTGATAAGCCATTGGATTGGAAGCGTCAATGTTTGCCGGCAGATCTAGTGTATTGACGGCGATATGATCAGCGGGAATTCCAAGAAGGGAATAGGTCTTTGTCAGCTTCTGATTGAAGGGTTCCCGGACGTTACGCTCTGCATACCAGCGATCGGCAGGTGTAGCCGAGGGCCAAGTCAACCACGGCGCAAACTGAACGAAGCCCTGCACTGCTGTGAAATCAATCGGGCTGGAGAAGAGTATGACGCGATAGAGACTTTCTTTCTTAGCGATGAAGGCCGCCATGCCTGCGCCCTGCGATTGCCCGGCTATCGCGATTCTGGACCAGACGGGTTCATTTTCTGGTGTAAGGTATGTACTCCACCTCTCCGACGGATGCTGCTTCGCCAGTATCTGCAGCAGGGCCACCAGGCGCGCAACGATGCTCTCTTCAACAGGATTTGTAATGCCGGGAGTGCCTTTGCCTGTGCCCCATATCCTCATCTCGCGAAACTTTTCAGAGCAGGTGCGGTCTGGCTGGCTCGGGCAGACCTGAGCAACGGCAGGAGTGTCGTTGTATTCAAGGCCGAGGACGCGGTAGCCCTGCTCTGCCGCTATCTGCAGCAATAGCTTCGGGTTTTCTGGTTTGCCGCTGGTTCCGGGCAAAAATACCAAAATGGGAGCGTCGTCCATCTTCACTGGACGCAGGACAACGTTTTCATCGTTGTAATTCTTGATATGTGGGTTTGCCTTTGATGGCTTAATCAACTCAGGATGGACAGACTGTGCATGGGAGTACGGGAACGCGGTGAGGAGTAGAAGGTAACCAACCAGAGCTGGCATCTTAGGTGGAAACATACGGAGAATCATACAGGGAAACAAAGACATATCCGGTGTCATTGGCAATCAGTAGCTGCCCCTTCACTACTGCGGCGGCTTGTCTCCACCGCCGCCGAAGATCTTCTGGATAAAGTTCTTCTTCTTTGGCGTTCCGTCTGGATTCGTCTCTGGCGGGGCACTCTTGTTCTCGCCTAAACCAAGAATCTTCTGCACAATGTTGCGATCGTCACCCGAACCCATCTGGCTGCAATAGTTGTTCGGCGCAGTGCCGTCCAGGAAGGCGGCGTTGTAGGCTGCGGGGCAGCTATCGTTGGCCAGCAGATTGGTTACCTTGTCCAGCCGCACCACGTGGACACCATCGGGTGGTACAAACTCGTGCGTGTCAGAGTATTGCGGCAAGAGAATAGCGCGCTTCATAAACTCTGCCCAGATGGGGGCGGCGGCCAGGGCTCCGGCCAGCTTCACGTCGGTGTAGTCGTCGTTGCCCACCCACACAATGCAGATCAGGTTGCTGGTGTAGCCGGCGAACCACGCATCGTGGCTGGTACCGGTCTTGCCGGCTGCGGGCTCCATGAATCCACGCTTGCGGACCTCGTATCCGTAACCGAAGTTCATCACGCCTTCCATCAGGCTGGTCGTGAGGAATGCGGCGCGCGGGTCCATCACCTGGCGCGCTTCGGGAGAGAAGTCACTGACCACGTCGCCGTTCATGTTGCGCACAGAGGCCAGCAGCCATGGGTTCAGGTGGACGCCATTGTTGGCGAAGACGGTGTAAGCACCGGCCATATCCAGTGGCGTTGCATCATACGTGCCGATGGCGACGGACGGAGTAGCCCGTGCAGACGTGATGCCGGATGCACGGCCAAGCTGCGCCACGGCATCGAAGCCCACCATCTGCCCAAGCGCAATGGTCGCGTTATTCAGTGAGTGCGCCAGCGCATAGATCGCGGTTACTTCACCGTGATACTCGTCCTTGTAGTTTCCGGGGCTGTAGCTTTGGCGGCCGCTGTCGAAAGTGAAGGTCTGGGGCACATCGTTCAACTTGGTCACCGCAGTGAACGTGCCTTGCCCGCCGAGCGACATGCCATTCAGGCTGGTGTTATACGCAGCCGCGTACACAAATGGTTTGAAGATAGAGCCGGTCGGTCGGCGCGCCACGGCGTGGTTCAACTGGCTGGTGCCGTAGTTGCGTCCTCCAACCATGGCCAGCACCTGGCCGGTGTGAGGATTGAGCGCGATCAGTGCTACCTGAGGCAGGGTCACGTTCGGGTCTACGGTTACGCCGCCCTTGCCGCGATGGGTATGCATTGCCATGACCTGCGCGTCCACGTTCTTCATACCCTCTTCGACGGCCTCACTGGCGGCGCGCTGTAACTGCGGATCGAGCGAGGTGTAGATGCGCAGGCCTTCGCGGTTCAAGTCGCGGTCGCCCAGCTTCTGCGTCAGGGCATCATGCACCAGATCCACAAAGTAGGGCGCTTCGCTGGCATCCACATTTTGCGAGGCCAGGTGCAGCGGTTCTGCCTTGGCGCGGTCGGCCTCAAGCTGAGAGATCGCGCCGGTGTCCACCATGGAATCGAGTACCAGGTTGCGGCGCTCCATCACGCGGTCGGGATGGCGGTAGGGATTTAGAAAGTTTGGCCGCTGGATGATGCCGGCAAGCGTGGCGCATTCGGCCAGGTCGAGTTGCTTCAGGTCTTTACCGAAGAAGGCCTGCGCCGCTTCGCCGAAACCGTTGATGGAGAAGCTGCCGCGCTGCCCCAGCGGAATCTGGTTGGCATACATCTCAAAGATCTGCTGTTTATTGAAGCGAGCTTCCAGCTGAAAGGTAATCAGAATTTCGATCAGCTTGCGTTTATATGCTTTTTCCGGGGAGAGAAAGAGACCGCGTGCCAGCTGCATGGTCAGCGTGGAGCCGCCCTCGGCCTTCCTGCGCATAACGACGTCCGTAAACACGGACTGAGCTATGCGGTAGTAATTCACGCCACCATGTTCGAAGAAGCGGCGGTCCTCAATGGCGAGTACGGCCTGCACCATGTGCGTCGGAATCTCGTTGTAGCTGACCAGCCGCCGCTTGGTGCGATTTTTATCCGTCGAAAGGCCTGTGATGAGTTGCGGCTCAAGCTCATAGGCGCGCAACGTTGCGCCGCTTTCTGCCGTAATGCTGGTAACCGAACCGCCTGCGGTATTGATGACGGCACCGTCACTCGAGTGATACGACTGGGGGCCGGGCTTGATTCGGATAGCGTCGCCGCGAAGCTGGAAGTTGCCGAGTTGCGGGTTGCCGCCCTGTCCATTGCTGGAGTAGCCGGCGGACCGCAGATCCAGGGCAATCACTCCGGCAGTGAGCTTCTGGCCGATACGGACCTCATAGGGAGCAGCGTAGACCTGCGCTGTGCTGGCGAAGACGGGCGAGTTCATCCGCTCGTCCACGATGCGCTGGTACCTGTAGTAGTAGTAGCCGAAGATGCCGGCAAAGATCAGCAGGCCAAAGAGCGCGATCAGAAGACAGGCACGCATCACCCGCTTCCAGAAGCTCTCATCCCGTTCGCTGGGCTGATTGTAGCGGTTGCCGAGTTTGACCTTTACTGCCACTGTTTTCGACCTTTCCTTGCGTTAGACGCTCGCCAGCAGCGAGGTGACAGCATGGGACACATCTTCCAGACCCACGTCTTCGCTGGAGCGGGCTATGCGGTTGACGAGTTCTACCTTACCCTCCGCCAGCTTCTTGCCCACGTTGATTCGATAGGGAATACCGACCAGGTCAGCATCCTTGAACTTCACTCCGGCGCGCTCGTCGCGGTCGTCCAGCAGAACATCCACGCCCAGCTTGCTGAGTTGTTCCGCGATCTTCTCGCCAGCCTCCAGCAGCGGTGCGTCGGCGGTGTTCGTCACTGTGACTACCACCTGGAACGGTGCAATCGCCGGCGGCAGTACCATGCTGTTGCCAATGGCGCGGGGATCGGTTTCGGCTGCGGCAGACTGCTCAATCGCTGCGGTGAGGATACGCTCAATACCGATGCCATAGCTGCCCATGATCGGCGTGACTTCTTTGCCGTCCTTGTCCAGCACGCTCGCGCCCATGCTCTTGGAATACTTGTAGCCGAGCTTGAAGATGTGGCCGATTTCGACTGCCTTGCCCAGCTTGAGTGCATGGCCGCAGTTAGGGCAGGGTTCGCCTTCGTTGATGTTGCGCACGTCGGCGGTCAGCGTCGGCTTGAAGTCGCGCGCTGGCGTTACGTTGCGGAGGTGATACTCCTCTTTGTTGCCACCGGCGATCAGGTTGGTGCGGCCACTGAGCGCGCTGTCAAGAATGACCAGCGTACCTGGCTTCTTCGGATGCGGCGCAGCTTCAATGCCAATCGGACCGAGATAGCCTGCGGGAGTCTTGAAGATAGCCTGAATCTCTTCGGGAGTTGCAGGGCGCAGCTCGGCTGCAGCGGCGATGCCGTT
>DASWOP010000090.1:0-5092 GCA_036404255.1 Acidobacteriaceae bacterium
GGCAAAATGCCCTCCATCCGCTGGCGTCTCATAGAAGTTGCTCACCGCATACTTCCCCGTGTACCAGTCCCACTTCGGCGCATGCCCCGGATTCACAAACGTATCCGCCTGCACGCCATTCCTGTAATCCAGCAGGTGCGATGCATCCGGATAACTCGAAAGTCCATTTTCAGGCGATATATAAGAGGGGTCAGCGACTACCGTCTGACCCACTATTGTAGGAATGACAGCTGGTCCAGGTGTACTAAACGCGTTGCCAATGCCATTATTGTCATCGCCCGTCTGGAAATCCTTCGCATACTTGAAGCCGTTCAGCGCATTTGTGCCCAAGTAAGTCTGAGTTCCGCTTACTACGGGTTGAGTCACTGTTTGGGTTCCCGCTGGGGCTGTTTCCACATATACGGCTTGAGCTTGCATCGCCACGCTAACTGCCAGAGCTAGATATACGAGCAGGTTTCTCATTGTGAAATCCCTTCTTATTTCTTGAGGATAAGTTGCAATTCACTGATAGAACCTGGGGCGAAGACAAGTCTTTCTTGTTCAGTTGGCTACTCAAAATTATTTTGGTTTGATTGTTTATCGTGTAGCTTTTTATTGAAAGCAACATACCAGATTGCCATGCATTTTGGTTTTAAATTAACTCTGATTAGGTGCAAGGACCCAGATACGGTGGATGGCTGCGGGAGAGATTGTGGCTACCATCTGGCAGCGAATTACAGGGCGTTCGCTACGCTCGAGGGCAGAAGGACGGAGTGAAGAGGACTAGGCACGCGACGGTGCTACAACTGCGATAGACCCCACAATTACGATCAGGTCTTCTGTGAGGGCCACCGTGTAATCCGGCAGCCTGAGGCGGATCACCGTCTGGGTGCGGAGCCAATAGCCGAGGATGGCGCCGAGCAGAGCGCCACTGGTTCCGAGCATGGCGCCGTTGCGTATACCGGCAAAGATCGCAGAGGCCAGCACGGCGCCTGCAAACGCTCCGGCACAGAGGCGCGCAAACAGTAGCGGGGCCTGCAGGCGGCTGGGCGTGCCGGGGAGTTTGTCTGCTACCAATTCGCTGGCGGCGCACATGGTGAAGATCGCAACGGCGACCGGGTGCGCAAGGAAGGCGAACCACATGCCTTCCGCATGCAGGTGGCCGGTCCAGGCGAACCAGCAGAGGATGGCCGTGGGGATGATGGTGCGGCAACCGTTGAAAACTCCCAGGAGCAGGCAAAACAAAAGGGCGGGCATGGGTGTCTACAAGAATGTCACATATACTCGTTGCCAGTTGCTCCCATGCACTCGGAGGGTTGCCATGTGTACTTTATCGATCCGGGGAACCTTGCTGATCGCAGTGCTCTTTGCGGCAGCATCTGCGCGAGCGCAGATGCTGCCGCCGCCCTGCCAGGCGATTGACGAATCTATCAGCGTTGTCTCGGTCTTCAATCCCGGCGAGCCGGAGGGCCAGCAGTTGATGATGCTGCAGGTCTATAACTCCGGCGGCACATGCTCGCTGAGCGGCGAGCCGATGCTGGAGTTTGCTGACACTGCACACCTGCTCTCTGACGGGACATACAAGCGCAGCTACAACGCGAAACTGATTCCGGTGATAGTGGACGATTCGTTTGGCGAACACTTTTTCCCCGGCCCTGTGATTCTGAAGCGCAAGGAATCTGCACAGCTTCGCTTCTCCTGGAGCAGCGTGCTGCCGAAGGCGGCTGCGCACCATAAGCATCCGCAGCCGTGCAGGGAGCTGGATGCTGTGCGGTTGACGCTGCCCGGCGATGCTCCGCTGACGGAGATCGTCTCGCTGCATACGCGGGTGTGCGGCGATCTGCATATCACTCCGTTCAAGTGGGGATGGGCGCGGCAGACGAACTATCTGCGGGCATCGTGGAAGCCGGATGCACGGCCGGACGATGAGGTAGAGTTTATGAACTCGCGGGGCAAGCCGTGGGGCGACCGCTTCAACGGAATCGTAATGCGGCTCGCATCGGCGCAGGAGAGCTATCCTCTGGGCGCGGATATTACGCTTACCTCGCGCGTGCGTAACATCAGTTCGCCGCGCACGTTTGTGGTGGGCGAGCATCCCTACCGCTGGCTGAGTATGCGGGAATCGAATGGCCACACGGTACTTTGCTCGCTGGGCACCGCGGCCGCCGATGAAGCGGGTACCGGGGCTCCGGTGGAACGCAACAGCAGCGCCCGGCTGCCAAAGCTGGATCTACAGGAACTGGGCATGCTGCCGGCGATCATCGGCCATGTGACGTATGCGCTCTCTGCCGATTTCTGGCCCAGGGCGATAAAGGACAACGGTGAGCCTGATCCGGATGCAGGGGCTTATGCGCCGACGGCGGTGGTGAGTTACAGGCTGACGCTGAACTTTACGGCTGGGAATTAGGCGATGCCTGAGATTGCGATTCGCCCGTCAACTGGCAGGATGTTGGTGGCGATCAAGCTGCTGCACACTGCGATCTGGCTATTTTTTGCCGGCTGCATTGTGGTGATTCCGTTCGCGGCTGCGTTGGACCGATTTTCACTAGCAGATGTTCTGTCTGCTCTGGTGCTGGCCGAGTGCATCGTGATCGGGTTGAACCAGGGCCACTGTCCGTTGACCGATTTCGCAGCGCGCTCCACTGGCGAACGCGTGGACAACTTCGATATCTACCTGCCCCTCTGGCTCGCACGGCATAACAAGGCAATCTTCGGAACGCTCTTCGCCATGGGAGAAGTGTTCACGCTCGTGCGGTGGTTTCTTTCGAGCCACTGAGCATGGCGTGTGCGGCAGACGGGCTTGCGGCGATGCGGTCAAGCATGGCTTCCAGCTCGATCTGCGCGTCCTTCATTGCGTTGCGTGAGCCTTCCATGCGGCTGATCAGCAGCGAGCCTTCAAGGATGGCGATGATGTGATTCGCGATGCGTTGCGGATCGGTATCTTTCCGAATCTCTTTGCGCCTGATTCCGTCGCGGACAATTTTGACGATCCGCTTCTTCCAATCCTTGATTCCCTGCCGGGCCAGGTCGCGAAGTTGCGGGTTGCCGTCGTCTGCGTCCACGGCTGTATTCATCAGCGGGCAGCCGCCGGGGATGGGTGAGGTGATCGTGACGAAGCGGTCTATCGCGTAACGAAGCTTGGCGACGGCATGCGGAATCTCGGCCAGATCGCCCAGGCGCGTCTTGACGACCTGGGCCCAGGCATATTGAAAGGCTTTCGCGGCGAGCTCCTCCTTGCTGGAGAAGTGCCGGTAGAGGCCGCCCTTTTCCAGTCCGGTGGCGTCCAGCACATCCTGCATGGAGCAACCGGCGTATCCACGCTGGTTGAAGATGGGCGCGGCAGCGGCCACGATCTTCTGCCGGGTTAGTTCACCTTTCGTCATGGCTGGAGCCTCTGGAAACAATTCTACAAAAAAAGACGCATCGGTCGCTTCCTTTAGAGAATCAGATGCTACATGAGACCGAACGGTCTCTTTTTCTGACCGCCATCCACGAGGGAGTTTCTATTGTCTGCTGCAATCGCAGTTCCGGAGGTAAAGACTGGCCAGAGGGCAGCCGTCAATCCGTGGGTTGTGGCGCTTACGGTGACGATTGCCACCTTCATGGAGCTGCTGGATACGTCAATCGCCAACGTGTCTCTGCCGCACATTGCGGGCGGGCTGGGCCGCTCCTTCGATGAGGTGACGTGGATCCTAACAACCTACCTGGTGGCGAATGCCGTAGTGCTGCCGATGTCTGCGTGGCTGTCGCGGGTGTTTGGCCGCAAGAACTACTACATGGCATGCGTGGTGCTGTTTACGTTGACATCGCTGCTCTGTGGGATTGCGCCGAGCCTGAACATTATGCTGGTGGCACGGGTGCTGCAGGGCATCGGCGGAGGTGGGCTCGCACCGGTGGAGCAGGCGATTCTGGTGGATACATTCCCGCCGCTGAAGCGTGCGTCTGCCTTCGCGGTCTACACGATTGCCATTGTGACTGCCCCTGCGATCGGGCCTGTACTGGGCGGATGGATCACGGACAATTACAACTGGCGGTGGGTCTTCCTGATCAACATTCCGATCGGCATTCTCTCGCTCTGGCTGACCAACCGCTTTGTGTACGATCCGCCAGCATTTGAAGAGGAGCGGAAAAAGGTACGGTCTGCCGACGGCAAGCTGAAAGTGGATGGTATCGGCATTGCGCTGATCGGGCTGGGGTCGGCGGCGCTGGAGATTCTGCTGGACCGCGGGCAGATTGACGACTGGTTCGGCTCGCCCTTTATTGTTTGGATGTTTGTGATCGGCGCGACGTGCCTGGCTGTGGCTGTGTTCTGGGAGCTGAGGCACCCTGAGCCGGTGATCGACTTCCACCTGCTGAAGGAACGCAACTTTGCGATTGCCAATGTCTTCTACTTTATTTTTGGCTTTGGGCTGTTTGCGTCCACGACGATCATTCCGCAACTGCTGCAATCGCTGTATGGATACAGGGCGATTGATGCGGGACTGGTGCTGGGGCCGGGTGCGTTCGTGATCACGATGCTTGCACCGGCGGGCGCGCAACTGGTGCAGCGCCGCATCATCCAACCGCGCTATCTGCTCTTTGGCGCGGTGCTGGTGGTGGGGCTTTCGTTCCTCCACTACGGCCGAATGAACCTGGACACGGATTACAGCCATTATGCGTGGGCACGCGCGCTGCAGGGGCTGGGCTATGCGTTCTTCTTCGTTCCGCTCTCGGTGATTGCGTATTCGCAGCTGCGGCCGGACCAGAACAACAAAGCTTCTTCGCTGACTAATTTCTTTCGCAACTGGGGCGGGAGCTTCGGTATTGCGTTTATGACCACGATGAGCGAGCGCAGGGCGAACTTTCACCAGGCGACGCTTGGCGCGAACCTGAGCCCGTCTTCGCCGGGGCTGCAGGCTTCGGTGCGGCAGATGGCGGAGTATCTGCGGGTGCATGGGTTCGCATCTGCCGATGCGGTGAAGGCGGCGTATGGCTTCTACTACAACCAACTGCAGACGCAGAGCAGGCTGCTGGCCTTTATGGATTGCTTCTTTGCTCTTGGGGTGATCACGCTGGTGGCTGCGCCGCTGGTTTTGCTGACGAAGAGATTCTCTGTGGGCGGAAAGGCTCCGGC
>DASWOP010000091.1:0-8478 GCA_036404255.1 Acidobacteriaceae bacterium
AACCATCTGGCTCCGCGACGTCATCGAGTCGGAAAACTTCACCCACAACAAGAACAAGCTCTCGCTCGCCATGGGCAAAGACATCAACGGCCGCATCGTCACCGCCGATCTCGCCGCCATGCCGCACGTGCTCATCGCCGGCTCCACCGGCTCCGGTAAATCCGTCGCCATCAATGCCATGATCATGTCCGTCCTCTTCCGCTCCACGCCCGAGCAGGTTCGCCTCATCCTGGTCGATCCCAAGCGCGTTGAACTCGGCATGTACGAGGGCATTCCGCATCTCTTCACACCCATCATCACCGAGCCGAAGCTCGCCGCTAACGCGCTGCGCAACGCCGTCCGCGAGATGGAGCGCCGCCTCAAGCTGCTGGCCTCGCGCTCCGTCCGCAACATCGACCAGTACAACAAGCTCTTTGAAAACGGCACGCCCAGCATGTTCGAAGATGCCGAAGAGCAGGAGCCGCTGCCCTACATCATCATCATCATCGACGAGCTCGCCGACCTGATGATGCTCGACAAGGCCAACGTAGAAGAAGCCATCACCCGACTCGCGCAGATGGCCCGCGCCGTCGGCATCCACCTCATCCTCGCCACCCAGCGCCCCTCGGTCGATGTCATCACCGGCCTCATCAAGGCGAACGTACCCACCCGCATCAGCTTCCGCCTCGCCACCAAGGTCGATTCGCGCACCATCATCGACGCCAACGGCGCAGAGAGCCTCCTTGGCCGCGGCGACATGCTCTACCTCCCGCCCGGCACCTCCCGCGTCCAGCGCGTCCACGCACCCTTCGTTACCGAAAAAGAGATCACCGCCGTCACCTCATTCTGGAAGGAACAGGGTGAAGCCGAATACGTTCACGGCTTCCTCGAAGGCCCGAAAGACGACAAGGGCCGCGACCTCGAAGGCAACAGCGATGCCGAGGGCGGCAACGACGAGCTCTACGAAGACGCCGTGCGCCTCGTGCTGGAGTTCGGCAAAGCCAGCACCTCGCTCATCCAGCGCCGCCTGCGCGTAGGCTACGGCCGCGCCGCCCATCTGGTCGACATGATGGAAGGCGACGGCATCGTAGGCCCCGCCGACGGCTCCAAGCCCCGCGAAATCCTCAAGCCCGCCAGTTGGCTCAACGAAGTAGACAGCGCCCTCCGCTAGTGCTGCGCGCACGGCGAATCGCTCGCTCCGCTCGCAATACTCGTGATTTGTCATTCTGAGCGAAGCGAAGAATCTGCTTCTCGCTTTTGCTTTTGTTTGTCATTCCGAAGCGTAGCGCGCGGAATCTGCTTCTCTACCGCATCGCTCATCACGCCACAAATCCACTGTAAGTCACCGAAGTGGGTGCCCCGGGTCTCGCTTCTGAGACCCGGGAAGGATGCTCGCATCGCCCCATCCTCACGGGACCACCACCCGAAGTGGGTGCCCATACATCACGGCTTCATCGTGATGTATGGGATATTCGCGCAGAGCCTGCCCTGAGCGCAGTCGAATGGGCGCGAACGCCCCGCCCATCTCCCCGCTATCCCAAATTCCAACCGAGTCATTCTGAGCGCAGCCGAAGAATCCAGACGCTCCCCGCATCACCCATACCGCCAAAAACTTCCGCTGCACGGAACCCACTCCTCCACCGCCAAAAACTCTCCCCGCAAAACACACCTTCGCAGGATGAACCCCCTGAATTAAGAATACCAACTGCCCTACCCCCACTACGCCATCAGCAGAGCAGTTAATTTCCCCAGTAAAATCAACCACTTTCGCACGCCGCCGCCTTCCGCACCCCTTGACAGGATGGATCTGTCAGCGAAGAACAAAACTTCGCCCGTGGCCATCCGTGTAGCCCGTCAAGTTCACCGTCTTGGACCCGCAAAACGCGCATAAGCTCTCCACGGGTATACCAGCGTTTTACTCAGCAATTCCGCCAATATCGGCAAACTACCCTTTACTCCGCCGCAGTCGCCATCCCAGCAAAATTACCCCGCCCAAAAGCACCACCGCGCCGCCATAATAAACCGGCACCCAACGATTCTTCCGCCTGCAGCAAGCCCGCGGCGCAGTCGCCTCTGAAACCACCGCCCCGTCCCCAATCACAGCCTCATTCGCCCGCTCCCAGGCCTCATTCGCCAGCGCAGGCACAACCGAACCCGCCGCCGAATCATCTCCGCCAGCTCGCAGCACAATCTGCGACTCACTCTTCGCGTCGAAGCAAATCTTGTGCTGCCGCATCAGCAGCGCAATGCCGGTCAGCGGCAGCGGAGCGTCGCCGTTCCTCTCCACGATCACCCGCATATGCGCCGGCCCCTGCAGATTCGCGCCCAGCGTCATCGGCACGTCGTGCTGCGAATCCTCCAGTTCCAGCCCAGACTGCACACGATGCGTACTCGAGATCGCCCCGCTGATCGTCTCTACCGCATTCGGATCAGCCGCGGCCCACGCCTCCACCCGCACCCTGCTCATGAAGTTCGTCTTCTTCGCATTCCAGTCAAAGTGGATGCGCTGCACTGGCACGTGTGCCGGCACATCAAACTCCGCAATCGTCTCCCGCACCGTATTCGAAAAATCGTCTGTCGTCGCCACCGTGCTGTAGATGGTCTGCGCCTCTCGCGACGGAGGCACATCTACGCCCAGCAGATCCTCCGCGCGCAGTGCCGTGGCCTGCACGCGCAGCGTGATGTGCAGATAGCGGTCCTGCATCTCCGGCAGCGCCACCGCCGTCCGCCGAGCCAGCTTGTCGCGGCTCAGGTCAAACAGCACAAACTCGCCCACCCGCCGCCACTGCCTCGTCCGAGCGCTCTCTCCCGCTTCCACCAACACCGTCGCTGCAAAATCCTTCATCGGCAGGTTGAACACCAGCGAACTGTACGCCCGCTGCGGCATCTCCAGGTCAAAGACCAGCATGCCATCCTGCTCCCGCAGGTTCATCATCCGCGCCTTATCGGTCTGCGGACTAGCTGGCTCGCTGATCGTCGTCAGAAATGGAATCTCCGCGCCATCCTGCATCAGGTGCAATCCGCGCAGCCCCGGCGCACTCTCCGCAAAGGCCGCCGCATCCAGCACCGCGCAGTATGGATGCTGCGCACCATCGACAAACTCCGCCCGCAGCGCCACCGCCCGCTGAGTCACCGCAGCCTGATTTTGCATGCTCGCTGGCTCGCTGACCTGCTGACCCGCTGCATTCGGCAGCAGCCACAGCCCCGCCGCCAGCATGCCACCCCATCGTGCTGCACCGTAGACCATGCAAACTACTCTACCAACTGCGTTGACAGTCCGCACCGCATCGCCGACCATCTAAAGAGTCCCTTCCGTGTCTACCGTCGCCAATCCGCTCGTAAAACCCACCCGCCGATGGTCCCGCCGCTCCGCCGGCCTTCTCGTCTTCGTCTGGGCAGTACTCCAGTTAACCGGCCTCTTTTCCCCCGGCCTGCTCGATGACGTGGACTCCGTCTATATCGAGGTCGCCCGCGAGATGATGCTGCGCCACGACTACGTGACGCCCTTCGCCAACGGCATCCGCTTCTTTGACAAGCCCCCGCTGATGTACTGGATGGCCGCCGGCGGCATGAAAATCTTCGGCATCCACGACTGGGCCGCCCGCCTGCCCCTCGCCCTCTGCGTCCTCGGCCTCGCCTTCGCCGTCTACGCCCTCGGCATCCGCTTCTTCGGCGAACGCGGCGGCTTCTACTCCGCCCTGGCCATCTCCACCTCGGTCGGCACCTACCTCTACACCCGCTTCTACATTCCCGATATCCTCCTCGCCCTCTGGATGACGCTCGGCGCGCACCTCCTCCTCGGCGCGACCGACGCCCTCACCGGCCCGGTCCGTAATCGCCGCCGCCTTCTCCTCTGCTGCTGGGGATTCGCCGCCGTCATGGCGCTGAACGTCCTCACCAAGGGCCTGATCGGAGCCGTCTTCCCCATCGGCCTGGTGCTGATCTATCTTGCTGTCTCCCGCCAACTGCACCTCGTCAAGCGGCTGAACCTGCTCTCCAGCACGCTTGTCTTCCTTCTGGTGGCCGCGCCCTGGCACATCCTCGCCTCGCACCGCAATCCGCCCATCGGCGAAGCCCGCGGCTGGTTCTGGTTCTACATCATCAACGAACACTTCATGCGCTTCCTCGGCCAGCGCATCCCGCATGACTACGGACAGGTCCCCGTCATCCTCTTCTGGATTCTCCTCGGCGTCTGGCTCATGCCCTGGGGAGCCTTCATTCCCGGCGCGCTTCTCCGCTTCTGGCGCGAAGCCCGCAGCAAGCTCATCGCCCCCCGCCAGCGCGAAGCCTCCCTCATGCTGCTGACCTGGTCGCTGCTTGTGCTCGGATTCTTCAGCTTCTCCTCACGGCAGGAATACTACTCCCTGCCCGCCTTGCCCGCCCTCGCCCTCATGGCCGGCGGCATCCTGGCCGAAGCCGACCAGCGAGACAGCCGCGCCCGCCACACCGTCCTCATCGCCGCCCGCTGGTTCCTGCTTCCGCTCTGCACCTTTGTCGCCCTGCTCTGCGGATACTTTGCCATCACCGCCCCCACCCCGCCCCCCGGCGTCGACATCGCCTCTCTCCTCAGCACCAATCCGGAGATGTACACCCTCTCCCTCGGCCACATCTTCGACCTCACCGGCAGCGCAATGGGCCTCTTCCGCGGCCCGCTGATCGGCACCTGCGTCTCCATGCTCGCCGTAGGCCTGCTCAGCTACTGGCTGCGCCTGCGCCGCAAAGCCTACGCCGCAAATCTCGTCCTTGCGCTGGCCATGTGCGGCGTCCTGCTTTCAGCGCATGAAGGCCTCGCCCGCTTCTACCCCACCCTCGGCTCCAAGCCACTGGCCATCGCCGTCAACCGCGTCCTCCAGCCGCAGGACATCATCATGCTCGACGGCGAATACACCTCCGGCTCCAGCCTGAACTTCTACACAAAACATCAGTTGCACTTTGTGAATGGCCGCGTCAACGGCATGTGGTACGGCTCCTACTGGCCCGATGCGCCGAAGATCTTCGAAGACGAAACCTCCCTGCGCGCCCTATGGTCCGGCCCACAAAGAATCTTCCTCCTCACCAGCGATCCCGCAAAACGCACCGCCGACCTTGCGCCCTTCAGCCCCGTAATCACACTGGCCAGCTCCGGCGGCAAAACCATCCTCACCAACCGCTAGCTTCGCAACCAGCCACTGAAGTGGGTGCCCCATCTTCGGCACAGTTTCATCGTGCCTAAGGTGGGATAGCGTCGCAGTTTCATCGCGACGGCCGCGCGACGCGCGCAAATCTTCCACTACCAAAATTTCGACGGCCCGCTATTTGGGGCAATAGAACGGCGCGTGGATACTAAAAGATGAACAGCATAACCATGCCAAATATGGCGATCCCGCCCCAAAGCTTTCCCAAGAAAAGAATAGTATCGCGATCCATGTCTTTTCCTGTGAGTTTCCCCCAAAGGATTGAAAGACCAAGGCCCAAGAAACCCACTACTATATCCATCATCAAAACAAATATTTTCTCGAATGACATTGTCATTTCCTCATGGATGCGCACTGCCGGGTGCCCCATACATCGCGGCTCCATGCGATGTGTGGGAATCGTCGCGAAGCGGCGACCGCGCAGAGGCTGCCCTGAGCGAAGTCGAATGGGCAGGCAAATCTCTCTCAACCCAAAACTTTCACTGCTCTGTCATCTGAGCGCAGCGAAGAATCTGCTTTTATCTTTTACTGGGCTTGGAAGTTCATATTGATGGTTGTTCGCATCGCCATTGGAGCGCCTGATATTGCGTCGTGAGCAGGCTCAAAGCGATCTTGAGCGGCAGCTTGCATAGCTGCTAAATCAAGCGACGGGCAAACAGATTTAACAATTTTCAAGTCTGTTGGCATTCCTTGAGCATCAACCAACACACTTACAGTGACGACACCAGAAATTTTCTTGGCCCATGCGGCGGGTGGATAAGCTGGCGGGGCGCCAGATATTAGTTTTGGCACGTTTGTCGCGGATACTCCCAACTGAAGTGATTGCTTATTTGCAGTAATGGGTTCATCCGTGGATGCAGTTTCAGCATTTGGCGACTGTATTGTGCCTGAATTCTGGGCATCGCTAGCCGAATCAGAACTAGACTGCGCGCTTGACTGGCCAATCTGTTCGATAGGATATGAAGATTCGTCCGAGGTTGTGGCGGAGGGTTGGGACGATGGCGATATAGCAGCGTTAGTTCCTAGCTCCGGTTCCGGCCCACGAAGCAGCTTAATGGCAACAGATACTACTAAAAGCACTATAAAGAATCCCAGCATCACTTTACGCAGATTGCTCTGATCTGAATTCATGCTTGCACTAACTTCAGAGAGCGCATGTCCTAGATAAAATGTCCCGCATCGTTGGCACAGTCTGGTGCTCTCATAGTCTCTACTTGCGGCATCGTATGTTCTTCGCTGCTTCTTGTAGATAGACAAAAGAGCAATCATCAAAATACCTGCAATGGAACCTTGATAAAGGCTAGTCAGATATTGCTCTGATGTTAAATTCGCGACAGCAGCTAACCCTAAAATTGTGGAAATTATGCCGAGAAATATCACGAATCCTGTGCGCATCCGAGGAGGAGCAGCCATCTTAGACAGGATCGTCTGCCGAGTACCAGAAGTATGGCCTTGATATATCCCGCCGCCAATGGCTGTTCTCCCATTACGAAGGCCCACTCGAGCAACACCGATAGTTGTTCCTCTGGTGCGGGTATTTATTAGGGACAAGCCTTCGCTGTATACAAGACTTGCCATTTTCCAATCGTCGCTTTGGCAATTGGGACAGGAACCATTTCTTCCTACCAAGGAATGGTTCGCGTCTGAACTTTCAGATGGGCTTATCCAACCACCTGTAGGTGTAATTGACATATGGGACCGTTCCCTTCCGATTCGCAATGCTCAAAATCTACCTGCTTGCTCCGGCAATACGGGGGACACATACATAATACCTAGATAAGTGAAGTGTGCCGCAATGGAAGATTACGCCTTCCGCATTCTCCCCTTTTCCAGCAACTCATACACTTCCCCGCGCCACAAAATCCTCCGGCTCGTATAGCTCAGCGCCCAGAAGCAGAACCCCATCAGATCCCGCAGTGGGAACAGCACCACCGTCTTCGCCAGCCGCGTATCCTGCACCACAAACCGTCCCACCGCCCATGCCTGCAGCATCCGCCCCACCAGCGCGAACAGCAGCGCCGCGCAAGCCAGCACCGGATGCTCCATCAGCATCGCCCCCACAAACGCCAGCAGCCCAAACGGCATACCAAACGTCAGAGCCGTGCCGAAATGTCCCTTGGGCCGCGAAAAGCGCGTGCTCTTCATCCAGCGCACCTGGTGTTTCATCGACTCCAGAAAGCTTGCGTTCAGCACAATATGATCGATCACCGCGCTCGCCAGCATCACCGTGTGCCCGTGCTTTGCAATCTCGTTCCCCAGCACAAAATCATCCGCACAGAAGTCCGCCATGCTCTCGAATCCGCCGATCTCGTTCACACATTCGCGCCGAGCCGCCATCGTCGGGCCCAGCGCAAACTGCATCGGCTCCATCAAATTCGCAGCAGATACGCCCGAGCTCATCTCGATCGTCATTCCCGCCGCTTCCAGCCGCGACCAGATGCCGCCCTCCGCAGCGATGCCGCGATACAGGCAGGTCACACACCCCACCCGCACATCGGCAAACGGCAGCACCACCCGCCGCAGATAATCCGGCGTCACCCGCACATCACTGTCGCTGACCACCCAGATATCCTGCGCCGCCACCTTCGCCATCGCCACCAGCGAACACACCTTCGCATTCGGCGCCCACGGCTCGCCGCTGGTCACAATGCGCGTGGCGATATGCGGAAACTCCGCCGCCACCTGCCGCGCCACCGCCAGTCCGGCGTCTGCCTCCGTCCGCGCGCAAAACAGTATCTCTATCCCAGCCACTGGTGCGGGTGCCCCGGGTCTCGATTCTGAGATCCGGGTTTTTCCCAGCAACTCAAAATAATCCTGCCTGTAAAAACTCCGCAGGTTCTCCGCCAGCCCCGGCTCCTCGCCATGCAGAGGCTTCATCAGCGTCACACCCGGCAGAAAATCCTCGCCCCGCTCCGCACGTCCCCGCAGATCGTCCTGCTGCGCCCGCGCTTCCCGCCGCAGCCGCACCACGCCGGTGCACACCAGCCCCAGAAAAATTGTCGAAGTAAGCAGGCCGAAGAGACCCACTGCAAGCAGGGCTTCGCCCGCGTACTGCGCAACATGCGTCATTGGCCGATCCAGACCCTACTTGAGCGCATACGTGAGCCCGGTTGTGAAGACGAAGCTGTTCTTCTTGTAATAAACTGCCGGATCGTTCAGGAAGTTATCCGTCGCCGACACCGAGAAGCTGAACCGCTTGAACACAGGCAGCAGGAGTGTCCCGTTGATATTGGCTGCATATGCGTCCAGGTTGTTCCACGCCGGAATCAGTGAAGCATTCTGGTTGAACACCATCTTCCGCGGAAGCCGCCGCACATACACCTCC
>DASWOP010000092.1:0-15347 GCA_036404255.1 Acidobacteriaceae bacterium
TGGCGGTGGAGATGGATACGCTTGGCGAAAAGATCTTCGAGCAGAGCGGCCACCGCTTCAATCTCAATTCGCCCAAGCAACTGGGTGACGTGCTCTTCAACAAGATGCTGCTGCCCAAGCCTCTGCGGAGTGGCAAAGGCAAGGTCATCTCGACGGCTGTCGATGTGTTGGAGGAACTGAGCGAGCACCATGAGGTGCCGCGGCTGGTGCTGGAGTATCGCCAGCTTGCGAAGCTGAAGTCGAATTATCTGGATCAGTTGCCGAAGCTGACCGACGCAGAGGATCGCGTACACACTACGCTGAACCAGGTGGGCACGGCGACGGGAAGGCTCTCGTCGACGAATCCGAATTTGCAGAATGTGCCAGTGCGCACGGCACTGGGCCGCGAGATTCGCGCGGCGTTCATTCCCGCGCCGGGCAATGTGCTGATGTCTGCCGATTATTCGCAAATTGAACTGCGGCTGATGGCGCACTTTTCGCAGGATCCGTTGCTGCTGAAGGCCTACCGAGAGGGCCTGGACATTCATACGCTGACGGCGAGCGAGGTCTTCGGCGTTTCTCCCGAGGAGATGGACAAGGAGACGCGCAACCGCGCCAAGGCGGTGAATTTCGGCATAGTGTACGGCATCTCGCCATTTGGGTTGGCCGCGCAGCTCGGGATCGACCAGCGTGAGGCGCGTACCTACATCGAGCGCTACTTTGAGCGCTACGCAGGGGTGAAGGTATTCATCGAGGCAACTCTGGAGCAGACACGGAAGGAACAGTTGGTACGCACACTTTTTGGCCGGGTTCGGCCTATCCCGGATATTTTGTCGAGCAATGCAAATCTGCGTGGCTTCGCAGAACGCACGGCGGTGAACACGCCGCTGCAGGGAACCGCAGCGGATCTAATTAAACTCGCCATGATCAAGATTGATGCGGCTCTGCGCGCACGGCAGCTGAAGACGCGAATGACGCTGCAGGTGCATGACGAACTGCTCTTCGACGCTACGCCGGATGAAGCGGATGAAGTGAAGGCGCTGGTAAAGCAGGAGATGGAAAACGTGGTGCAGCTCAGCGTGCCGATTGTGGCGGATGTGGGCGTCGGACCGAATTGGCGGGATGCGAAGTGATCAAGCTAATTCAGAGACGGAAAGGATTCGGAGATTAGATCTAATACTTGGCTGAGTAGCGAGGTATCAGTTGGCCTCTTGGTGTCGTGTTTGCCCAGTACTTCATAGCCTCGCTCCCTTAGTTCATCGGCCAGTGCACGTTCCAGTGCAGAGGTCTTATCCCTGAATTGAAGGTGAGTGGCCATGGTGGTTTGTTCTGGATAAATAGGTCCAATCGCAATCATCTCGAAGGTGCAGGTTTCGCAATCAACGCGAGCTTCTCGTAGGCGTTTTGCAAGAGTATTTCCTTTGGCATTTATTCGCGCATCGAGGTGTTGGCCGATTCGCCGAAATGGAGATGAGGCATTTGGCGATGAATAATCGCCAGTTCTGCCAACATACAAGTGTCTTTTATCACCTTTAATGTCCCACACGTAAAGCCAAAAGCCGCGCTTCAGCAATTCACCTTGAAATGACATTTTGTAAGAGTGCAGCATATATTAAATTCCTAACTCAGCCCGTATCGCATCTGCAATAGCATTCGCATGCCGCTTCATCGCTTCTTCACTCTCTGCCTCGATCATCACGCGAGCAAGAGCTTCCGTGCCCGAGTAGCGAATAACGACACGGCCGGTATCGGCGAGTTCCAGTTCGGCGGCGCGAATCTTCTCCACGACGGACGGAATATCTTCCAGCGGCTTTTTCGCGCGCACCTTCACGTTTACGATCACCTGCGGAAAGACCTTCAGGTCCTGCTTCAGTTCGCCGAGCGTCTTGCCGCTGCGGTGGACGAGGTCGAGCAGCACCAGTGCGGTTAGCAGGCCGTCTCCGGTGGTGGCGATGGCGGGGAAGAGGATGTGGCCGCTCTGCTCGCCGCCGAGCGACGCTTTGGAGTTTCGCATCTCTTCCAGCACGTATTTGTCGCCGACGGGGGCGCGCAGCATCTTGATGCCGCTGCGCTTGAGCGCGGCTTCCAAGCCCATGTTGGACATGGTGGTGGCTACTACAACGTTGCCCGCCAGCAGGCCGCGAGCCTGAAGGTCGCGCGCGGCGAGCAGCATCACGGCGTCGCCGTTCACCACGTTACCTGCTGCATCAGCGAAGAGCGCGCGGTCGGCGTCGCCGTCAAAGGTGATGCCCATGTCGGCTTTGTGTAGCACCGTTGCTGCCGCTACGATGTTGGCATGCAGCGCACCGCATTGTTCATTGATGTTGCGTCCATCCGGCGAGGCGTGCGTGATGAGGACCGTGCCGTTGAGCTCTGCGAAGAGCTGCGGAGCTACCGATGATGCTGCGCCGTTTGCGCAGTCGATCACGATCTTTTTGCCGTCCAGCGTGAGGTTGGGTACGGCGGCCAGCAGGAAGCGGATGTATTCGGCGCGGTCGGCTTCGTTCACTTTGGGAGCAGCCAGATCGGCGGGCGGGGGGGCCTGCGCAGTCTCCAGAAGTTTGAAGATCTCTTCTTCGATTGTCAGTTCGACTTCGTCGGCCAGTTTGTAGCCATCGGAGCCGAAGATCTTGATGCCGTTATCCTGCCATGGATTGTGCGAGGCGGAGATAACAATGCCCGCGCTGAAACCATGCTTCGCCGTGAGGAATGCGATGGCGGGCGTGGTGATGACACCTGCGCTCTCTACGGTTGCGCCACCGGCTTTTAGTCCGGCTGTGATGGCGGCGGCGATCCATGGGCTGGATTCGCGCGTGTCCATGCCGAGCACAACGCGCGGCGAGGTGGAGATCTTCTTCAGCGAATGCGCGAGCGCGAGGCCGATTGTGTAGATCGTTCGTGCGTCGAGCGGTGACTGGCCGGCTACGGCGCGGATTCCATCGGTTCCAAAAAGCTTTCTCATGTGCGTGATTTTCTCGTGGATTGCAGGACTTTCGAGTGGAGTTCGCCTTCTGCCAGACGGGTGGTAATCATACTGGAAACTGGCGCGTCATCCGCGGACTTGAGCAGAACGCCGCGTTCGTCAAAGACCAGGGCGTAGCCGCGATTAAGTACGGCGAGTGGTGAAAGGGATTCGAGTTGAGCCGTTGTGGTGTGCAGTGCGGCGTGGCGAGGTTGCAGTAGCGATTGTGGTGTATGTGCCAGCCGCTGGGCCAATTGTTGCCACTGTGCGCGGACAGTGGTGATGCGCCGGCTTATATCCTGCCGGTGCAGGCGTTCCGTGGCTTGTTGCAGGCGCAGGGAGTGCTCGCGGCAGCGGCGTTGCCAGACGTTTTCGAGCTGGAAGCGCAGTTCATCCACGCGCTGCTGGCGGCGGTTGAAGCTCTCGCTGAGCCGAGCGAAGACTGAATCGGCGGAGAGGGCCGCGAGTTGCTGGCGTGCATGCAGAAGCTGGTAGCGTGCGGCTCGGCTGAGGCGATAGCTGAGCTGGCCTACGCGCTCTTCGATGCGATGCTGCGAATCGGTGATAAGCTCCGCGGCGGCGGAAGGTGTGGGGGCGCGCAGATCGGCGACAAAGTCGGCGATAGTGAAGTCGGTTTCATGTCCGACGGCGGAAATGACGGGGAGCGCCGATTCGGCAATCGCGAGTGCGAGGGATTCGTTGTTAAAACCTGCGAGATCTTCGGCAGAGCCGCCGCCGCGCGCGATGAGGATCAGGTCTACGCCTGCATTTTCATTGAAGTGGCGCAGGCCTGCGATGACTTCGGCAGGGCAGTTTTCGCCTTGTACTGCGGCGGGATAGATGAGGATGCCAAGATTGCTGCTGCGGCGCGCGCAGATGGTGACTACATCGTGAACCACGGCGCCGGTGGAGGCGGTGATGATGCCGATGCGACGGGGGAAGGCGGGCAGGGGGCGCTTGCGATCGGCGTCAAATAAGCCGGCAGCGGCGAGCTTCGCTTTCAGTTGCTCGAAGGCGATCTGCAATGCGCCGACACCGCGCGGTTCTGCTGTCTCTGCGATGAGCTGGAGTTGCCCGCGGCTTTCGTACACGGAGACGCGGCCACGCACCAGCACGGCCATGCCGTCTTCCGGCTGGAAACGCAGGAGCATGGCCTGACGGCGGAAGAGCACGATGGAGAGCTGGGCGTCTCCGTCCTTTAGAGTGAAGTAGATATGGCCGGAGGGGGCGGAGCGCAGGTTGGAGATTTCGCCCTCGACCCAAAGGTCGGCGTAGCGGGTTTCCACGCGCTGGCGGACGTCATTTACCAAGGCCTGGACAGTCCAGATGCTGCGTTGGGACTCGGGGGTAGAGGGTGGATTTTGCAGTGCTGGAGCGGGGATTTCGGCGACTGGAGCGGGGGCAAAGAGCAGGTCCAGCTGCGGCGCAGAGTCGATAGGCTCAGGCTGCCGGGGGGCGCGTTGGCGGCGCGCTGGGGCGTTGCGCGTGAAGAGTGAAGCGAAGCTCGGATTGGACTCGTCTGGCTCCATCTTATGTTGAGTTTAGCAGTGCGGATTGCGCAGTGCGAATGCCAAAAGAGCCGTGTAAGCTTATGCGCGTTTCACGGGTCCAAGACGGTGAACTTGACGGGCTACACGGACCTCCACGGGCATTAGTGCCGCGGCCGTCGCTTTCTGTTCTCCCGACGATGGCAGCTTGCATCTCCAGCGCCGGATTTTGCAGAATTCAGAGCGGGTATCATCGAGTCGCCGGGCTGCATGATAGGGTGAGCAAGGAATCAAATCCGCAGGAAATCCATGGAGAATGACATGCAGATTCTGGCCTGGGTTGCCGGCCTATTGTGCCTCTCCACCGTGCTGGTGGACGCATTCCAGACCATTGTGCTGCCGCGCCGGCCGCGTGGGCGTTTCCGCATGACGCGAATCTTTTACCTGGTCACATGGACGCCGTGGTCGGCGTTTACCCGGCGTATCCAGCAGCGGCGCGTGCGCGAGACCTTCTACAGCATCTACGGGCCGGGTTCTCTGCTGATGCTGCTTGGGGTGTGGGCACTGCTGATTTTGACAGGCTTTGCACTCATCTACTATGCGCTGGGTTCACCTTTTCACGATATAACCACGATTGCTCGCGCAACGCCCTGGCGGCTGGATCTGTACGTCAGCGGGACTACGCTCTTCACGCTGGGCCTTGGCGACGTGGTACCGCGCACGCTGGCAGTGCGTGTGCTGATGGTGATGGAGTCCGGTACGGGCCTGGGCTTTGTGGCGCTGGTCGTCGGCTATCTGCCGGTGGTGTACCAGGCGTTTGCACGCAGGGAAGTTGCCATTGCGTTGCTGGATGCGCGCGCCGGTTCGCCCCCTACGGCGGCGGAGTTGCTGCGACGCCACAGCTTTGGCGCGGCAGGGAATCATAAAGACGGCGAAGCTGCGCTCATCGTGCTGCTGGAGGAGTGGGAGCGCTGGTCGGCTGATCTGCTGGAGAGCCACATCTCGTATTCGCTGCTCTGCTACTACCGTTCGCAGCACGATAACCAGAGCTGGCTTTCTGCAGTAGTCGCTATGCTGGATGCCTGTGCGTTGCTGATAGCCAATGTGCAGGACGTGAGCGCACGGCAGGCACAGTTGACCTTTGCGATGGCACGGCATGCGCTGGTGGACCTGGCGCAGGTCTTCGGCCGTGCACCTTTCCAGCCCAGCGCATGCGAAGACCGGCTGGCGGGGGGCCAGTTTGAGGCGATGTGCGAACAGTTGCAGAAGGCCGGGGTGAAGCTGCGGACGGATGAGGAGGCACTTGAGCGGCTGCGCGAGCTCCGTGAATTGTATGAGCCGCATGCCTGCGCGTTGAGCGCCTACCTGGGTATCGACCTGCCGCGCTGGGTTCCTGCGCCGAAGGCGCGCGACAGTTGGCAGACGGTTGCCCACCCGCGCACGGCGGCAGAGATCATTCAATCGGGAAACGCGCATGTTGCATCGTCGCACGAAGACGATCACTGATCGGAGTGCGGCGGACGTTATTTAGCCAGGACGGCTTTGAGTTCGACCAGCCAATCGTGGAGCTGCTGCGACTCACTCGAGGTCAATGGATCTGGCAGCTCCAGAATCTCTTCCATCATGCGCGCCAGTTCGGTTCCGCGTGGATAGCCGAACATACCCAGCGTACCGGCGAGTTTGTGGGCGACGTTTGCGGCGTCAATCTGCAGCTGGGGAGCGAGCGTAGAGGTTCGCACGAGGATGCCGATGGCATTTTCAAGCAGCGCAAGGCGTTCTTCTACCACCGGTAGATTGCGTTCCCAAAGCACGGCAAGTAATTGTGCAGTCTTCGCTGCTGGGGTGGCCATAGTACCGACCTGGTAAAAAAAGGAGAAGTGTTACTCCGACCAGCCTAGCACGGAGGCCATCTCACTGGAGAGTGTTAATGGGTCGAAGGGCTTGAAGAGTACTGCCTTGACGCCGAGCGAGGCGAAGCGGCGCTGGTCCACGCCTTGCACTTTTGCTGTGAGCAGAAGCACCGGAATATGGCTGGTCCGCTCGTCGGCCTGCAGGTTGCGGAAGGTGGTGGGCCCATCCATCTCCGGCATCATCACGTCCAGCAGGATGGCGTCTGGCTGCTCCTCCGCAGCCTTGCGAATGCCCTCCAGACCGGAGGGCGCTGTAAACACAGTCCAGCCGGCGACAGCCTCCAGGCTGAGTGCAGCTACTTCGCGGATGTCATCTTCGTCGTCAATGATGAGAATCTTGTGCATGCTGCTCCGTTTCTAAACTTTCTCTGTGGAGATGGAAGAGGGAACGCGCGATTGACGCACCATGGTCAGTACAAGGGCCTCCACGTCTTTCGGCAAGACTTTTGCCTTGGTGAGGAACTGTGTCGGTCCGAGGCGAAGCTGGCTCATCTCGCTCTCTGAGACCTCGTGGCCAGAGTAGACAACCACGGGCAGCGTCCGCATCTGCGGATGCTGGCGCAGCCAATCGATGATGCCGAAGCCGTCACCATCTGGCAGCGAGAGATCGAGGATCAGAAGGTCAGGCTGCTGGCTGCGACATATGGCAATCGCCTCCTGTCGCGTGGATGCATGCGAGATGTGTACTCCAGCGCTTTCAAAGCTGGCGATCAGGATGTTCGCCAGATCGTGATCGTCTTCTACCAGGAGAATATTGGTTGGGCCATCGGCTCCATGGAGTACGCGGCCAAGCTCGCTGAGCAGAAGGCTCTCATTGAAAGGCTTCTGGACCCAGCCGTCCGCATCATTTGCCAACTGTGGCCGCTCGGAGGGGGAGAGCACGCTGAGCACAACCACGGGAATGCCAGCGGTGAGGGGATTGCGCTTCAGGCGGTTCAGGGTCTCCCAGCCGCTGAGTCCGGGCATATAAAGATCAAGCAGGATGCCATCAATGGGCAGTTCTTCTGCCATGGAGATAGCCTGCTCACCCCGGTCTGCTTCCACAACGGTATAGCCTTGCAGGCGCAACTGCTCGGCCACGATGGTGCGAATACCAGGATCATCGTCGCACACCAGAATCGTAGCTGAACCCGCAGCCTGGTGGATGGGTATCTTCGGCGCGTTATTCGTCGCCACGGTATGGGTGCGGGGGAGCTGGATGGCAAAGGTAACGCCAGCGGTAGCATTGGGCTCTGCCCAGATGGTGCCCGCATGCTGCTGCACGATGGTTCTGCAGATGGCCAGTCCCAGACCCGTGCCGCCCTTTTGCCGCGCGTCAGCTGATTCAACCTGCTGAAAGCGATCGAAGACAGCTTCCAGCTTCTCCAATGGGATGCCGCGGCCTGCATCGGTGACGCGGAGGGTTACCATGCCGGTGGTCTGGCTTGCCTGTGCGGTGATGTGAACTGCTGCATCCTGGGGCGAAAACTTTATGGCATTGCTCAGGAGATTGGTCAGGACCTGCTGGATGCGGTCGGAGTCCGCATCCAGTGTGAGCGGGGCAATCGTAGATTCAAGCCTTACGCCGGCAGTATCGGCCATGGGCGTCATGGTCTCTACCGCCTGCGATACCAGATCAGCGAGGTTGCAACTGCGGAAATGCAGTGGTGCGCGCCCGGACTCCATTCTCTCCAGATCGAGAATGTCGTTAATCAGCCGGACCAGCCGGTCTGTATTACTGACGGCGATGCGCAGCAGGTGCGACGCCTTCTCATTCATGGAGCCAAGTATGCCGGAAGAGAGAAGGCCAAGCGCGCCGCGGATGGAGGTGAGCGGTGTACGCAGTTCATGGCTTACGGTGGAGATGAACTCATCCTTCATGTGCTCCAGGGCATGGCGCTGGCTAATGTCTCGAAAGCTGATGACCATACCGGTCAGCCGCCCATCATCGATCAAGGGCATGGCTTCGAATTCGACAGGGAAGCTCGATGCGTCGCGGCGGAAGAAAGTGTCCTGGCCACTGAGGCCGGTGCTGGAGGTAACGCAGCGGCGGATAAGGCATTCGTCGCCGCACTGCTGCCCGTCCTGACGGAATTCATGCACTACTTCATGCAGCGGTCGACCGAGAAAGTCGGCTTCATCGACTGCCAGCATACGAGCGGCGGCAAGATTGACCAGCAGCAGGCGACCTTCGGGGTCAGTGCGGAATATGCCGTCAGCAATGGAGTTGAGGATGGAGGGGCCGCGCTTCAGTGAGCCTCGGCGTTCGTTGCTGCCGCGGTGGCGCATGGCATGATCCGTGGCTACACAAAGTATGCCGCAGATTTCTCCTATGGGATCACGCAGCACGGTGAAGACCGCCAGGGCTGACAAGGATTCGCCGTCCTCGCGCCGGAATTGAATCTCGGTCTCGTGCGAAACCGAGGGCGCCATGCTCGCGGCATAGTCGATAAAGTAACGCAACGGCCCCATGTCTTCCGGTCCGGGTGGTACATTCACAGCGCCTAGCGTGAGCCAGCGATTGCGGCCCACGCGCTCCAGTTCCTTCTCCTGAAAGAGGCTGAAAAAGCTGAGCTCTGTACCAGCGGAATAACCCAGCAGACGAGTAGCAGCGGGATTGAGATAGGAGACCTTGCCATGCAGGTCTGCCGCGACCACCAACTGCGCCTCGGCGGTGAGAATGCTCTCGGGCGGGACCACGTGGGCATCTGCCGCGGGGGGAACGGTCACCAGGGGGTATTTGATCTTGCGGCGCAGTACAAGAATGTTGCCGGAGGCGGATGCGATGGCAAAGAGAAGGAAGAAGATGGTGTGGAGCAGGGTCGACTTGCCCTGGCTGAACCGGTAGATAAAGAGGGCAGTGATGCCGGTCCAAGCCAGTATCTGTACCAGAAGGAAGAGCTTCAGGCGTGTGCTGGTCTGCGGTATGCTCATGCTCTGGCGTTCTCCCTTGTGTGTACCGCCATCATAGCGCAGAGATGTAAGCACTTACCGCGAAATGAGCCAATAGGTACATCGTGCTTAAACTTCAAATGCCGGACGGGGAGAGCCCCATCCGGCATTTGAGGTGATTTGCGATTAGGCGTTGACAGGTTCCAGCACCTGGGCAAAGTTCTTGCCCTTGCGTGCCTCGAACGCCTTCTTGTGGAAGGCATATCCGGCGATCAGTGGGAAGGCGATGGTGGCTTCGGCAAAGACCATCTGCTCATAGGTGAGATCGACCTTGCCCCAGGAGCTTGCCTCTTTCAGTGTGGAACCGGAGAGCGCGCCGTCGCGGACGTCCGCCACGGTGATCTGGATGGCGTACTTGTGCATGGAGGCTTCCACGCCGAGCACATCGGCGGCAACCACGATGTCCTGCGCGAAGTTCTTGGGTACGCCACCGCCGATCATCAGCAGGCCGGTGGTCGGGTTGGCGATCTTGAGCTGCGTCAGCTCGTAGAAGTCCTTGGCGGAGTCAATGGAAACCACCGGCTTGCCCTGACGGGCATGCTGGTGTGCGACCAGGCCGAAGCCGGCGGAGCAGTCAGAGAATGCCGGGCAGAAGATCGGGACATTCTTCTCATAGGCGGCGAGCACGATGGAATCATGCTGACCCTTCTCCGGGGTGCGGCCTTCGCGCTGCAAATAGGCGCCCATTTCGCGGATGAACTCGCGGGAGCTGTGCGGGCGGGTGGGCAGAGAGTTGGTGATCTTCTCAGTCGTCTCGTCGCAGATGCGGAGCTCTTCCTCGTCGATGAAGGTGTCGTAGATGCGATCGATCATGAGCTCGCGGAGCTCGGCATCGCCGCCGCCGTACTTGTACTCATCGCCTGCGATGTAGTGGCGGAAGCCGAGGGCTTCGAAGAAGTCCTGATCCACAATGTTGGCGCCGGTGGAGACGATGGCGTCCACCATGTTGTTGCGGACGAGGTCGACGACGACCTTCTGCAGACCGGCGGAGATGAGGGAGCCAGCGAGGCAGAGAATCACGCCGCAGTCGGTGTCGCGCAGCATCATCTCGTAGATGCTGGCGGCGCGGGCGAGATCGCGCGAAGAGTAGGCCATATGCTGCATCGCGTCGACCAGGGGGACGACGTTGTACTGCGCGATGTCAATGTGCTGAACGGGGCGGCTGAGGAGTTCTTTTTTCTTAGACATATCTCTACTAGGATACCAAGCAAATCACTTGGATTGGCGCGGGAATTGTGAAATTTTGCGTAGAAAATCCAGTTCGCATGGAAAAACCTATTGTAACCTGTAGCGTTACGGTATACACTGCTGATGTGATTAGAAGCTTCCGCCATGCAGGTCTGGAAAAGTTTTTCCGAACGGGATCGAAGGCAGGCATCCAGCCAGCGCACGCAAAGCGATTGCAGTTGCAACTGACGGCGTTACATGCGGCCACACACCCGGAAGATATGGCGGTGCCGGGATGGAAGCTGCATCCGTTGGGACATGACATGGCGGGGCATTGGTCCGTGTGGGTGAATGGAAACTGGCGGCTGACATTCCGGTTTGATGGGGCGGATGCGGAAGTCGTGGACTATCAGGACTATCACTAGGAGAAACTATGCGGATGCACAACCCGGCTCACCCAGGCGAAATTTTACGGGAATACATGGATGGCCTTTCCGTGACATCAGTCGCTCAACATCTTGATACCACGAGGGTCAATCTCTCGCGGATTTTGCATGGACGTGTTGGTATCTCTGCGGAGATGGCCCTGCGATTGAGTGAAGCGTTCGGAACATCAGCCGAATTCTGGCTGAATATGCAGACAAGCTTCGACCTGTGGCAGGTGTCACAGGGGAGGCGCAAGAAGATTGCCCTGGTGATTACTCGGAAAGATTTGAAAAGGAGTGCAGCTTGAGGCGTCCGGGCTATACTTTTGCCATGCAAAGGATTATGCGTCTTCTCGGGTTTGCTACCGTCGCTCTTTTACTCACTTCAGCACAACAGGCCTTTGCCTGGGGATCTGACGGGCATCGCATGATCGCCCATGCTGCTGCTGCCACCCTGCCAGCAGATGTGCCTGCTTTCCTGTACACGCCGCAGGCGATCTCCACGCTGGAGTATCTGGCAGTAGAGCCCGATGAGCGCTGGAAACAGGGCGATGCGGAGCCGGAGTTGAACACGGCGCAGACGCCGGAGCACTTTATCGACCTGGAATGGGCCGATCTGACGGGTCCATTGCCGCGCCGGCGGTACGATTTCACGCGTGCGCTGGATGCCGCACAGAAGGCGCATCCTGAAATGGCAGCCAGCCTGACGGCAGAGAAGGTGGGTCTGCAGCCGTGGGTGACGAATGAGGTGTGGGAGCGGCTGAAGGCGGCCTTCCGCGAGTATCGCAAAGAGACCGCTGCAAAGCAGGATACTCATACCGTTGAGATGACGATCATCTTTTACAGCGGCTGGCTTAGCCACTACGTGGGCGACGGCTCGCAGCCGCTGCACACCACCATCCAGTACAACGGCTGGACCGGGCCGAATCCGAAAGAGTACAGCACCGATCACCACATCCACGCGCAGTTTGAATCGGCCTTTGTACATGCCAACGTGGTGCGCGGCGATTTCCAGTCGCTGATTCCGGCCAAGCCCGCGCCAATCGGGGACGAGTTTGATGACTATATGGTCTACCTGCGCCATAGCAATAGTCTGGTGGAGCAGACATACGTGCTCTACAAGGCTGGTGGATTCACGGGAACGGGCACGCCGGAGGGCAAAGCCTTTGCGGAGGAGCGGCTGGCGGCGGGTGCTGCCAAGCTGCGCGACATGATCTATGCGGCGTGGGTGCAGTCTGCCGCGCCGGTTCGGGAGTATGTGAGCCCGGATGCGAAGGTGCCTCGCCCGGCGGAGACGGCGAAGTAGAACGGCATGAATTTTTACGGATTGCACAGGAGCCACGGATTGAATCCGTGGCTCCTGTATTTCCTAGAGCATTTTTACTGTTGATGTAATGATTCATGGCGGCACTTAAAAGCAGATTCCGCGCGTTGCGCTTCGGAATGACAAATGAATGCGCTTCGGAATGGCAAATAAATGGGTTGAGGAATGACAAACAACGGAGTGGAGCTAAACCCTTACACCTATAGAAAATTTGCTCTGATGCTTACACGGCGCCGAGCTTTTGTTTTTGCCGATCGCGGTAGGCCATGCTGTGCCGGAGTATCGGCGTCAGAATGAGTGCCAGCAAGGGTGCCAGCACTACGGCGCAGATGGCCCAGACGACCAGAGCGTGCCACTCCCATTGCCAGAGCAGTTTGACTGTAGCGACTGGTGCGGTTCGGGCCAGGGTGAAGATCTGTTTGCCCAGGATGGGCATGGGCGCGGTATGGAAGAGACGTTCCCCTGCGCGGATGAATGGGATCACGAGAAGCAGCTCCAGGGGATACATCAGGTGATTGCCAAGCTGGCTGGCGACGGTATTGAGCCGCAAGGTGAAAATAACCACCAGGCAGACAATGGTGGTGGAACCCAGTAGCGGATTGATGCCAATCATGCAGCCGATGGCGAGTGACCAGGCCAGCTTCTCCGGCGTTGCACCCATGCGCAGCAGGGCCAGTAGTGGCAGCACTATTTTGCGATAGAGCAGGGTGTGGTGCTGGGGCACGTCCGTCATGGACGCAGCACTTGTAGCAGGCCGTTCGACCGTAACCGCTGGAGTACCTGCTCAACCGACCAGTCGATTGAACCGGTAGCGTCTACGGTGACCGTGGCGTACTGCTGCGATGGCATGACGAACTTGCGTGCCATGGGTTTGGCGGTGGCTTCATACTGAGCTTTCACCAGCTCCGGCGTTCGCCCGCGTTCGGCTACGTCGCGCGCCAGCCGCCGCGTGAAGCAGATATCTTCCGGGCAGTCCACGTAGATGCTGAAGTCGTAAAGAGCGCGCAGTTCCTCATAGTGCAGCGCAAGAATGCCTTCCACGATTACGACGGAGTCTGGCGTGATGTGTTCGGTCTTTCCGGGAACGCGGGTGTACTGCGCGAAATCGTATACGGGGCGGTCGATGCTCTGGCCCTGGGCCAACTCGCTCACATGGCGTGTGAGCAATTCATTTTCCACCGAATCCGGATGGTCGTAGTTGACCTGCTTGCGCTCTTCGAGCGTGAGGTGCGCCAGATCGCGGTAGTAGAAGTCCAGCGGAAATAGGGTGGCGTTGAAGTGTGTGGCCAGTTCCCGTGCCAACGTCGTCTTGCCGGAGCCAGAGCAGCCAGCGATGCCAAATATCGCTGGCCGCTGCATACGCAGTGAAAGTTGTTGCTCGGGTTCAGGCTCCAGATTCATTGGGCCGGCGTCTCCAGAACGTCCTCGGGTGCAATCTGGGGGACAAGCGAAACCAGCAGGTCGGTGAACTGTTTTTCAACGCGCTTGCCTGTTTCCATCACCTCTTCGTGATTGATCTTTTCGTCCAACACGCCGGCGGCCATGTTCGTGACCAGTGAGATGCCGAGTACCTGAATGCCCATGTGCCGCGCGACGATAACCTCGTGCACGGTAGACATTCCAACCAGGTCAGCGCCCAGCGTACGGAAGGCGCGAATCTCCGCGGCAGTCTCGTAGCTCGGGCCAAGCACGGCCAGGTAGACGCCTTCGGGCAGAGTGAAGCCCTGTCTGGCGGCTTCTTCCACCGCGAGCTTGCGCAGCTTCGTGGAGTACGCGGTGCTCATGTCGAAGAAGCGCTCGCCCCAGCGTGGCTCATTCGGGCCGAGTGCGGCGTTGGTGCCGGTCAGGTTGATATGATCGCTGATGGCGACCAGCGAGCCCTGCGCATAGCGCGTGTTGATGCCGCCGGCAGCGTTCGTCACAATGAGTGATTTAATTCCAAGGGTGCCCAGTACACGCATGGGGAAGGTGACTTCGTCGAGCTTGTAGCCCTCGTAGGCGTGCACGCGGCCCTGCATGACGGCCACGGGAATGCCACGCAGCGTGCCCAGCACCAGCTTGCCACTGTGGCCAGCCACGGTAGACTGGGGAAATCCCGGAATCTCGGCGTAGGGAATGGCAACGGCGTCCTTCACCTGCGAGGCGAACCCGCCGAGTCCGGAGCCGAGAATGATGCCGACGCGTGGCACTGTGGCGTGCCGCGAACGGATATGATCGGCGGCGATGTTGGCGTTAGTGTAAAGACTCATATGGACTCCGTGGGGAAACGATCATTGAGAATGCGAGGTATATCTTGCGCACCGTGAAGGATAGCAAGAATCCGAATAGGTTTATGGCGTGGGTCATAGACGATCAGGTGATTTCCGGCTGACCAGAACCGCACAGGCAGCTCGGTTAATTCTGGACGGAGATGACCGGATTCAGGCCAGTCGCATACATGATCGAAAGCGTGGAGAAGTTGAATTTCCAGCTTGCTTGCAGCTGCCGTGCTTCGAAAGTAAAGATAGTCATAAGCCCGCATAAAGTCATCCTCGGCTTGCGGGACTAAAATGTAGCCGTTCATGCCGTCCTTTTACGTTCTCTCAGTAATCCCTTGTGCTCTTCGAGGTTTGTCAGAAACTCATCTTGCGTGATGAACTGTCCAGCTTCAGCCTGCTGCAAGCCGATCTCGATCTTCTTCTTTGCATACGCAATCCATTGCTGGTCCTGCTCGAAAGTTCGGAGGGCGGCACGCACTACCTCTGAAGCCGAGTTATAGCGGCCTGTGGCTACTGTGTCTTCAACGAATTTCTCAAGTTCCGGTGTCAGGGAAACGTTCATGGGAACCCTCCTGTTGGTTGATAGCAGAATAACAAAGATTGTCAATCCTTGTTATTTAATTAGCATGCTCACGATCGAGGCTGACATCAGGTTGGCCATGGTTCCGGCCAGCATGGCGCGCAGGCCAAGACGGGCCAGATCGCTGCGGCGTTCCGGAGCCAATGCGCCGATGCCGCCGATCTGCATGCCGATGGAGCCCAGGTTGGCAAAGCCGCACAGCGCAAAGGTGGCGATGGAGAAGGTGCGCGGTGAGAGGCTGCCCTTCATCAGGCCAAGCTTGGTGTAGGCGACAAATTCGTTCAGCACGGCGCGAGTGCCCAGCAGGTTGCCGATGGCCGGGGC
>DASWOP010000093.1:0-2572 GCA_036404255.1 Acidobacteriaceae bacterium
GCCACCCGCGGGCAGCAATCAACCCATGTGTGCCTTGCCGGCGAACGAGATTCTCTATGCGGGGGCGCTGGGGACATCGGCAGTTAGTATCAGTTCGGGGGTAGCCACCTATATCGTGAGCAATCAGCTTCCGTCCGCTGCCTTTCCGGCCAATAATTTCACCGCGATCTACACGGGCGACGCGAACTTTGCAGGGTCTACCTCCGCGGTGTTGAGGCCCGCAGGCGACTTTACGTTGTCAGCGGATGCGTCCACGGTCAGCATCCCGCAAGGCGGTAATGTGCAGCTACCAGCAGACGGCAGCGGCATCGTCGTTACGCCTTATTTTGGATACAGCGGTACGCTGACGCTGAGTTGCTCTGGTCTGCCGCAATATGCCTACTGCCGCTTCCAGCCGATCGGAACGGTGGTGAGTGGAACCGCAGGCATTCCTTACTCGGTCGTGATCTATACGGATAGTTCGTTGACTGCGCAGAACCGCAGCAAGGCGCAGGGGACGAGGTTGACGTGGGCGCTGCTGTCGCCTCTTGGGCTGGCCGGTCTTCTGTTTGCCGGCCGCAGGCGGCTGCTGGGCCGTGGTGTGCTGGTTGTATTGGTCATGGTGTTGTCGCTTGCAGGTGTGGTGGCGCTGACAGGATGCACTAATCCCGTGGCGGTACCTTCTGCGGTGCTTACGCCAATCAGCTCGCAGACGGTGACGGTGACGTTTGCCGACAGCAATACGCCGCAGGTAAGCCATTCCATCAGCTTCACTCTCAAGGTAACGGCTCCTCAGTAATTCTGAGGACAGAATAATAATGCGGCGGATGCGATAGAACGCATCCGCCGCTTTTTTGCGCTGCAGGTGATCTGCCGATGTGCGCTAGGTGATGGACAGGGTGGCGGGTGGAAGTTTTTCCGCGGTGATGGTGATGGTGGCAGGGCCGCTGCCGCGATGCAGACTGATCTCCGCGCGGCCATTGTAGAGTTGTACAGCGCGCGACCCGGTGGAGGTACCCAGATTGTCGCGCAGGGAACCGTTGCCACTGAGTACGAAGCGCACGGGCGTGCGTGCATCCACGCAGAGGACACCCTTTGCATCGAGCAATTGAGCCTGTACCGTTATGAGGTCACCGCGGCGTGCAATCTGCCGCAATGTGAAACTGGCGGGGCTCTCCCACTTCTCTGTCTGGTAGAGGAAGTCGATCTCGTCGGTCACGGAGGCGGCTCCTTTGTGCGCGACGACGCGGAGATAGTTTTTGCCAGCGACGAACTGCGTCATCCAGCGGAGGCCGGCGGCGGGAAAGTCCTGCGAATCCCGCTGGCGCAGTCCGAGAGATTTTCCGTTGAGGAAGAGTTCGGCGCTGGTGCAGTTGGAGTACACCTTTACCATCTTCTCTTCGCCTGCATCTCCCCAGCGAACGGGCCAGCTATGGCCGTAGATGTGCGCCATGGGCTGCGTGGCCCAGTAGGACTGGAAGACGAAGTAGCCTTCCTTCTTCGTCATATCGCGTTCCAGCAGCCCCTTTTGATTGACGCGCGGCACAGGATTTTCAGGGCGGATGGGCGTGGTGAAGTCCTTGAAGATCCACTGTGCCGAGCCCGTGAGCCAGGGCAGTGTCTCCTGCGTCTTCAGGTGCCAGTCAAAGAGGTTGCAGGCGTAGGTCTCTGACCAGTCGCCATCGCGAGAGACTCGCGCCGCGCCGCCGGTGTTGAGAAAGGCGAAGCCTGTCTCCGCAGTTCCGTGACCGAGGGCAATCTTGGAGAGCACCTTGTCAGGATTCTCCGAGTGACGGCGGGCATGCGAGTCCGCGCCCCATTCAATGTGGATGAGGTGCTTCACGGTCTCTCGGGCCTTCTCCAGCGACTGCTTGTATTCGGTGTAGCTGCCGCTGTACCAGCCAGCCCAGATGGAGGGTGAATAGGCGTCAGGAATATCATGCGCGAAGTCGCAGCGGCGATAGGAGGTGTAGCGCGTGGCGTCCAGCTTGTGGGCCAGGTCGTTAAGCTCCGTCATGTAGGCGCGAATGGCGTCTTTGTTCACACCGCCAGCTTCTTCGGGCCAGTCGTCCTCATTCCCAAGGCCCCAGAAGAGCACGCAGGGGTGGTTGCGGTGCTGGTCGATCATCGTAGTGAGTTTGTCACGGCCTTGCTGCTTGAACTCTTCGCTCACAATGCCGGAGCGGCACCAGGGAACCTCTTCCCAGACCAAGATGCCGAGTTCATCGCAGAGTTCCAGTACCAGGGCAGATTGCTGGTAGTGTCCGAGACGGATGAAGTTCGCACCCATCTCCTTGACCAGGTGAAGCTCCTGCCGGGTGATATTGTCTGGCACGGCAGCGGCAAAGCCTGCATGATCCTGGTGCCGCTGGGTCCCGCGCAGCAGAAGGCGTTCGCCGTTGAGCAGGAAGGGGCCGTGATCGACGAGCTCGGTGCGGCGAACGCCGAAGCGCTCGTGCAGCGTGGAAATGCCTGCGGGAGATGCGGCGCTGATTGAACACTCGTACAGCGCGGGCGAGTCCGGCGACCAGAGATCGGGATGGGCGATGGTGAATGTGGTGAGTGCGGTCTCGCCTTCCCATGGAGAGAGCGT
>DASWOP010000094.1:0-3417 GCA_036404255.1 Acidobacteriaceae bacterium
GCCTTAGGCCCCCCCGCCATGATGTACTGCACCTGCGAAGGCAGTGTTGAATAGGCTGCCGGGCACTCTGAAGCATCCAGCGACGCAATGCGCCCGCTCGACCCCGCCCCCACATAGATCAGCCGCCCCCCATCCCGCAGCGACCTCGCCACCGTATCGATCACAATCGCAATCTCAGGCAGAGCCTTCTTTACAGCGGCATTGATCTTGCCGTCTTCATGGTTGATGATGCGCGCAATTTCAAGCGCGGATTTGGTATCAAACCCCTCAGAGGCGTTGTTCGCGCTTTCGGTCGTGAGGGATTCCAGCTTGTCTCGTGAGGTCATGGGAGCGTCATTTAAGATGGGCACTTGCATAGGAATTTAGGCACAGAAAATACAATACAGCTAAAGTGGTCAAAACTGTGTGCCACAAGTTTAGCCCTGTTTCTCGGAGATGGCTAGGGGGATTTTGCGGGTCGTCACCGGCCCGTTCAGCTGCTCAAAAAGCGCATCGTGGAAGCGCGGCCGGAGGCACCGTATGGCATCCTGCGAGGCCATACAAGAGAATGCCGCCTCAGGCTCCTGCCAGGTGCGATTCGTCAGCAAAGCTACCGCCAGCCCGCGCTCAAAATCCAGCCAAAGCGAGGTTCCGGTGAAGCCCAAATGTCCAGCAGAATTGGGGTTAAAGTGATGCCCACTAGACGATGGAGCAGACGGCGTATCCCAGCCCAGCGCCCGGGACGATCCCTCTGGCAGGTGGGCGCGTGTGGTGAACAACTCAACGGTTCCCGGCGCAAATAGTGGCGGCCCCCCCTGTAGCAGGCACCGTGCAAACCGCAGTAGATCCGGTGCATTGGAGAATAGGCCGGCGTGCCCGGGCGAGCCTCCCAGCAGCGAGGCATTCTCGTCATGTACCTCGCCCTGGATCAAACGGTGGCGGAAGGTTGTATCGTGCTCCGTGGGCGGAATGAGCGGGCGCAGAGACGCCCCCGGGGAGAAGAATGTGCTGCTCATGCCCAGTGGCACGAAGATCTCCCGTGCGCAGAAAGTGCTCAGCGCTTCGCCTGCAATGGTTTCGAGCGCGAGCCCCAGCAATATATAGCCAATGTCGGAGTAGGCGTAGGCTGTGCCGGGCTCGGTATCGAGCGGCATGGTAAGGCACGCCGCGAGGGCCTGCGCTCGGTTGCGGCAGCGCCGATAGAGGTATTCGTGCGCAGGCAGACCGCTGGAGTGGGTGAGCAACGTTCGCATGGTGACCCGCGTTCGTTCCACATAGAGAGTGGGATTGAACGCAGGCAGAATTGCCTCCAGCGGCATATCCAGCGCGAACTGGCCGCGGTCATAGAGCACCATAGCCATGGCGGTGGTGGCCACGACTTTGCTTACACTGGCAAGGTCATAGATTGTGCCAGGAACGACTTCGGGCGAAGCGGACGCGTAGGTGAAGTGGCCGCCGGAACCGAAGAATCTCCGCTCGGCCTCCGGCCCTGCAATATAGATACCGAAGGCCGCTCCGGGAAATATCCTTTCCTTGATAGCAGAATCAAGGGTGCGACGGGCGGCTGCGATGTTGGGCTGAAACTCCATGTAATGAATATCTTAGTTCAACCGGATAGGATGTGAAGCATGAGAAATTTGGGATGGACTGCCGGGTTATTGTTGCTGTACTTCTGCGTTGCGGTGCATGGAGAAACGATCAAAGATGACGCGGCGTTGCGGGCAAAGCTGACGGAGATTGCCGCATCACACCATGGCAAGGTGGCGCTCTACGCGGTGAACCTGAAGACTCACCAGGCGGTGGCCCTGCATGCGGATGAAGAGGTGCAGACCGCATCGGTCATTAAGCTGGCGATTCTGTTTGAGGCCATGGAGCAGGTGCGCTCTGGCAAGGTGCACTGGGACGAGAAGATTACGATGCCTGCGGGTTACGGCGTGGGTGGATCGGGTGTGCTGGCGTTCTTCGATGCTCCGCTCATACTGACGCTGAAGGACGTGCTCACCATGATGATCGTGGTGAGCGACAACACGGCAACAGACCTCGCCATCGACCGGCTTGGCATTGACAACATCAACGCGCGGATTGCATGGATGGGGCTGGAGCATACGCATCTGTACAAGCGCATCGGCAAGCCCGCGACAGGGCGAATGCCCGCGGACCAACCGAAGTTTGGACTGGGCAAGACCACGCCACGCGAGATGGCGAGGCTGATGCAGCATATTCTGCAATGCGATTTGGCGCTGCCCACGGAGACGGTGACTGTAACCGACATAGCTCGAGACAAGGCCATCTGTGATGTGGGAACCAAGATGCTGCGGAAGCAGTTTTATCGCGACACCATCCCGCGCTACGTGGAAAAGCTGGACTCCAGCGAGACCGGCAGCGGCATTGCCAGTAAGACGGGGTCTCTGGATGCGGTACGGGCGGATGTGGCGATTGTGGCGGGCAAGAGCGGGCCTATGGTGCTCTCCATCTTTACGTATGAGAACGCTGACCGTAGCTGGACCTCAGACAATGAGGGCGAAGTCACCATCGCGAAGCTGGCGCGAGCGATCGTGGAGACTTGGTCGCCGGAGGGCATTGACGGTAAGACTCTGGACTGGAACTAAGCGTGAATGAGTGCATGGAATGAGAGAATAAGAGTATGAATGAAAGTCCAGAGACGATCCCTGCCGTGCCACTACCGCCAGAGAGTGCGCCAGTGCCAACGCCGCCCGGAGTGGCCACGCCGCGACAGATGAAGATCATGAAGCAGTGGACACGCGACATCGTGATCTCTATTGCGGTCGCGTCATTCATCATCATGTTTCTCTACCAGCCGGTGCGGGTAGAGGGAACCAGCATGCTGCCGCGACTGGCGGACCATGACCGTCTCTTCATCAACAAGTATGCATACCGCATCGGCGAGGTGAAACGTGGCGATGTGGTGGTGTTCCTCTATCCAGGGGACCATACCAAGAGCTATATCAAGCGTGTGGTTGGTCTGCCGGGTGACGCAGTGCGCGTGGACCATGGGCATGTCTATGTGAACGGTATGCAACTGGTTGAGCCGTATGTGGAGACTCGATTTCAGGATGAGCGCTCGGTGCAGGATGTGCTGGTTCCGCCGAACTCCGTGTACGTGATGGGGGACCACCGGTCTGTCTCAAGCGATAGCCGCGACTTTGGCCCTGTAAGCGAGAAGCTGATCTATGGCAAGGCGGCATATGTATATTGGCCGGTGAAGGATTCGGGGTCTGTGCAATAGTCGGGATCGAACGAATATTTCATTCATCTCAAATATCGGATAATGGAGATACCCAATGCCCCGGGTGGTGGTGACAGGCGGACATCTGCTCTCAGTTAGGACTAAGAACGACAAATAATTGAGTGGAAACGCCCAGTTTTCAACTCCTTTTAGCGCACCAGGACGATTCGCTGTGCGCGTAGTACCTCCGG
>DASWOP010000095.1:0-9639 GCA_036404255.1 Acidobacteriaceae bacterium
GATGCCGAAGAATCGGCCCGGCGGCGCGGCAAATTCCGCCTTCTGCCGGAACTGCGCCGTGGCGAGCTCTGGACCTACTTCGGCCCAGCCTTCGTCGCCAGCGTAGCCTACATCGATCCCGGCAACTTCGCCACCAACATCGAGGGAGGCACCCGCTTCGGTTACAAGCTCCTCTGGGTCCTGCTCTGGTCCAACGCCATGGCGATCCTCATCCAGTATCTCTCGGCCAAGCTCGGCATCGTCACCGGCCGCACCCTGCCGCAGAGCTGCCGCGACCACTTCTCCCGCCCCACCGTCATCGGCCTCTGGATCGCCGCCGAAATCTCCGCCATCGCCACCGATATCGCCGAATTTCTCGGTGCCGCGCTCGGCTTCTACCTGCTCTTCGGCTCCGTTCTGGTCACCCAGGGCTGGACCAAGACGCACGTCCTCCTGCTCGCCGCCCTGCTCACCTCCATCTGCGTCTTCCTCATCCTCGCGCTCGATCTCGCCGGCTTCCGCTTCCTCGAACTCGGCATCATGGCCTTCGTCGCCATCATCGGCGTCTGCTACGCCATCGAAGTCTTCCTGGTTCACCCGGATTGGAAGCTGGCCGCCTTCCACACCCTCGTTCCCACCATCAGCCACAGCAGCCTGTACATCGCCGTCGGCATGCTCGGCGCCACCGTAATGCCGCACGTCATCTACCTGCACTCAGCGCTGGTACAGCCACGCCGCCGTCAAGCCGTGATCGATAAATCGAACAGCCGTTCCTTCATCCAGCGCTTCCTCAAATTCGAACTGATTGACGTCTTCGTCGCCATGAACGGTGCCTGGCTCATCAACTCCGCCATGATCGTGATGGCCGCCTGCGCCTTCGGCTCTCTCGCCGCCCACGGCATGGCGCCCGTGACCAGCATCGAAGACGCGCATCGCACCCTCGGCCCCCTGATGGGCGGCCTCTCCGCTCTGGTCTTCGCCGTCGCTCTGCTCTGCTCCGGCCTGTCGTCGTCCACTGTTGGCGTCATGGCCGGCCAGGTCATCATCGAAGGCTTCCTCGACATCAAGTTCCCCATCTTCCTCCGCCGCCTCATTACGATCATCCCCGCCATCGTCATCATCGCCCTCGGCCTCGATCCCCTGAAGATCCTCATCCTCTCCCAGGTCGTCCTGAGCTTCTCCCTGCCCTTCGCCCTCATCCCCCTCCTCGTCCTGACCGGCCGCTGGCAGGTGATGCGCCGCTACATGAACACCCGCCCCACCCAGTGGCTCGGCTGGCTCACCGCAAGCATCATCATCGCGCTCAACATCCTTCTCCTCTGGCAACTCGTCGCATAGAAGTTTGGAATGCCAGTATTGCGCCGGCATCGGTACGAATCGAATGTCGATAAGCGCATTGGCGATTTATCGCTCACAGAATTCATTCAAGAGTTCGGGACAGTGGCTCCTCTTAGCCGGTTGCTGCAAAACATATGAAAAGTTTCTCTTAGGAAAGATTTTTTTGAAGAGAAGTCGTCGGGAAATTGATATTCTGTGAGAGCTTTTTCATTTCCCCTGGTCACAATTCCCCGTCCCCTGATTCTGCAGAGCCGTGCTTCGAAGGAGCATTGTAGGGAGCTACTGAATCAATTTAACCAAAGGTGGAGTCTGCCCGATGAGTCGGATTACTCGTGTATTATCTGTGGTCTTTTTCGTTGCGATCATGTACATGATTCTGGCGGAAGCTGTGTCGCCCTGGTTCAATCTTCCCATGCTCGGAAACATTGGATTCGTGCTGTTCTTTGTTCTCTTTTCTGTATTCCATTGCTGCGCTGTGGAAGGACCGAAACGCACGGCGATCTTCTTTGCCGTTTCCGCCATCGTCACCTACGCGATGGAAGAGACAGGGGTAAGAACCGGGCTGGTCTTTGGGGCATATCACTATAGCGATATGCTCGGAATCAAGCTTGGCCATGTGCCGGTACTCATTCCCCTGGGATGGTTCATGATGATCTATCCCTCACGCGTGGTAGCCAAAGCCATTCTCCGTACCGTCGATGTGCGTTCGATTCCGGGAATTACCGTTCTGGCCGCATTGTCGGCGACGGTGATGACCGCATGGGATTTGGTCATGGACCCGGCCATGTCAACGCTTGCGGGCAACTGGGTATGGGAGAAGGGCGGAATCTATTTCGGTGTGCCCCGGCGCAATTATCTCGGATGGCTGCTGACGACCTTTCTGGTTTATTGGTTAGTTGGATTGCTCTGGCGGGCGGATGATGGAAAGAACACCGCTACGAGGACCTTCGCGGCGCTTCCTGTGATCGTCTATGCCTTCTTCACTGTCCGCTATGTGGCGACGAACTCCTTTCCTCAGCTTCAGGTAGTCGCGCTCTTTTCCATGGGCTTGCCTGCTTTCGTGTCTCTAATCCAGATCTGCATGAATCGCAGCGTTACTGCGCAGCACGCAGGAGTCACTGCTGACATTGCAGCCACAGTCGCGGAAGACACCATCTCTGTCTGACCGCGTGGTGAATGGGTGAACTCTCAATTATTGCCATCAAGCCAATGCACTCATTGAGAACCTCACCGGCATCACCAACGGAATGAGTTCTGCTAAAGGCGCTTGCCGCAACGCACTTCGCCTGACAGAATGGGTGACACCTCTCGATGATGACGTTGCCATTGAGTGGTAAAAAAATACCACTAAGTGGTAAATATTTACCACTATTGCCAAATCACCGTATCAGCTCAAATTTAGTTCACCGTTACAGCCCGCAAATTTACCGTCTTGGCCCGTCAAATACCCGTGTTAAACACCGTGCTCCCCCGTCCGCGCACAACAAAAATGCGTAGCCTCATCGGCTACGCATTTTGCAGTTAAATCGTTCCACAGCCCTTATTTAGGATGTTCATCCCTTCGCTCTTCAGGCGCAGGCCGTGCAGCCGGCGCCGGCCGTGCCTGAGGTGCAGGTCGAGCCTGCTGCTGCGGTTGTGGCCGTGCAACAGGTGCAGCCGGGCGCGCTGCTGGCTGCGGAGTTGGTGCAGGCCGTGCGACCGGTGCAGCGCGTGGTGCCGCCTGCGGCTGCGCTGCCGGACGCGAGAAGTTCTGCGGCTGCGAGTCATGCCGTTGGAAGTTCTGTGGCCGCTGCGGCTCCACGATCTGCTGCGGAGTTGTATGTGTCGGTTGCGCCGCCGGCGGTGCTGCTACCGGTGACGGTGACGTTGTGGGACGGCTGAAGTTCTGCGGCTCCCTTTGGCCCGGCTGCTGCTGCGCCGGCCTCTGCTCCGTCTGTTGCGGTGCAGGCCGCGCAAAGTTCTGCGGCTGTCCCGGACGCTGCTGCACAGGTTGCTGTTGCGCCGGACGACTCTGGTTCCCCGGCACTGGTGTGACGATTGGCCGTCCGGTGTTCTGCGGACGATCCTGCGGCGACCCTGGCTGCCGCACCGGCTGCCCCGATTGCTGCCCCGGCCTCTGCTGCTGCACCGCCCCCGGTTGTCCCGGACGGCCAAAGTTCTGCTGCGGCTGTTGTCCCGGCTGAACAGGATGTTGCGGTTGCCCCTGCTGCCCTGGCCGCGCAGAGTTCTGCGGCTGTCCACCATTCGGCCTCGCCTGTTGCTGCGGAATGCGTGCCGCCGGCATAGGCCGCGTCTCGCGGTCTGCCTGTATCGGCCGGGCCGACACTACCTCCGCTGGGCGTCCACGGTTCACATTCGCAAACTGCTGGCGATTCTGTGACGCAGCGTGCTGCGCCTCCATCTGCGTCCGCATCGGCTGCACCCTCTGCTGCCGCATTGCCGCAAACTCTGCCGGTGCCGGACGCAGATTCGCGCCACCCGGCCCGTTATAGCTCACGCGGGTGTTGTTGATCACCGTCACATTGCGTACATACACGTTGGTAATGCGCGGCCCACGGATATTGTTCACTGCACGGTTGTAGAAGAAGTGCCGGTCACGCCAGTAGCCGCCCTCATATCCGCGTCCACCATACCCAAATCCGTAATTGATACCGCCGTAGTAGCCGATATAACGGCCCCAGTACCCGCGGTAGAAGAAGTAGTGCCCCTGGCGGTAACCCCAGTAAGCAGGCGTCCATAGAGCGCCCTGATACGGCGGCATCACCCACACCCCCGGCACCCAGTAGTAGCCCGCCGGCGCCCACGCCCAGTAGCCAGGCGTCCACAGGTAGCCATCGTCTGGAATGGGAGGCTGCGAATACTCAGGCAGCGGCGGCGGAGCCTGATCGGCCTGCGCTTCGGCGTCGTCATAGTCGCCGTTGTCCAGCGCATCCTGCCCCTGGTCCACGCTCTGATCGCTGTAACCCTGGTCTGCCGGCTGCTGGTCATTGGCCGAAGCCGTCCGCGCCGCCGTAATAGCCTCGTTCGTTCCCTGGCCTGCGGGCACATACTGCACATCACCCTGCTGGCTCGCGTCCACCGGAGCCATATTCGCTGCCGCCGGGTCCATCCCGGTGTCATTTGCCTGGTTCTGCGCACTCACATTGCGATGGCAGCCCGTCGCCAGTAGTCCAACCATCATGGTGACCATTGCTGCCGTTGATCGAAAATTTTTCATGTCAGGTTCCCCGTTCTCGCCTGCGTCTGATTGTGGCTGAATTGCTACATCAGAACTGTATATCTAAATACACAGCTTACGGCGCGCAGTTGCTCTTTTTCTGAGATGCAGATTTCGTCCCCAGCGACACTTCCGCCCGCTGCCCCCGGGCGTTACACTGTTGGGGTGAAGCAGCCGCGTCATCGCCGCCAAACCGTGCGCCCCTCCGTTGGAACCGTCAAGCGCTTCCGCCGTGGCCGTCCGGATCGCGGCCGTTCCTTAGGCCAGTAGACCGCTCTTACCCTTTTCCCATAAGCTTCTTCGCTGTGCTCCCCAACGGCAGCGGCACTACCGCGCCCCCACGCGCAGAGGATCTTCCAAAATGAGCAATCTCAACTCCTTCGGCTCCAAAGCCACACTCACCTCCGGCGGCACCAGCTACGAGATCTACCGCCTCGATGCACTAAAGGGCGTCACTCTCAGCCGCCTCCCCTTCTCCCTCCGCATCCTGCTGGAGAACCTCCTTCGCCAGGAAGACGGCAAGACCGTCACCGCCAAAGACATCGAGTTCCTCGCCAACTGGGACGCAAAGGCCGAGCCCGACACCGAGATTGCCTACATGCCCGCCCGCGTCCTCATGCAGGATTTCACCGGCGTTCCCTGCATCGTCGATCTCGCCGCCATGCGCGACGCTATGAAGGTTCTCGGCGGCGACCCCAACAAGATCAATCCCCTCCAACCCGCCGAGCTGGTCATCGACCACTCCGTGCAGGTCGATGAGTTCGGCACCGCCAACAGCTACGCCTTCAACTCCGCGCTGGAGTTCACCCGCAACCGCGAGCGCTACGCCTTCCTCAAGTGGGGCCAGACCGCCTTCCGCAACTTCTCCGCCGTCCCGCCCGGCATGGGCATCTGTCACCAGGTCAACCTCGAATACCTCGCCCGCGTCGTCTTCACCACCTCGCCAGACGCCTCGGGCACCGTCACCGCCTATCCTGACACCCTCGTCGGCACCGACTCCCACACCACCATGGTCAATGGTCTCGGCGTCCTCGGTTGGGGCGTCGGCGGCATCGAAGCCGAGGCCGCCATGCTCGGCCAACCCGTCTCCATGCTCGTGCCCCAGGTCGTCGGCTTCAAGCTCACCGGCAAGCTCCGCGAAGGCACCACCGCCACCGACCTCGTCCTCACCATCACCGAGATGCTGCGCAAACTCGGCGTCGTCGGCAAGTTCGTCGAGTTTTACGGCTCCGGCATCAGCGAGCTCGCCCTCGCCGACCGCGCCACCATCTCCAACATGGCGCCCGAGTACGGCGCCACCTGCGGCATCTTTCCCGTCGACGCCGAAACCCTGCGCTACCTCAAACTCACCGGCCGCAGCGCAGCGCAGATCCAGCTCGTTGAGGACTACTACAAGACCCAGGGCATGTTCCACACGCCAGACGCGCCCGAGGCCGAATACTCCACCACCCTCTCGCTCGATCTCGCCACCGTTGAACCCAGCGTCGCCGGACCAAAGCGCCCGCAGGACCGCGTTCTGCTCTCAGAGACAGGCCCCAGCTTTGCCAAAGCCCTGCCCAACCTGCTCGGCCCCAACGCCAACAAAGGCGCTGTCCGCCAGGTCGTTCGCTGGGAAGATGAGGGCGGCCACGAATCTGCCGGCGGCGATGTAACCGCCAGCAAAGGCGCTCCCGACGAGACCCAGCACAACTCGGTCAAATCCCGCCACGGCATCGATGTAGACAAGTATCTCGACCACGGCAGCATCGTCATCGCCGCCATCACCAGCTGCACCAACACCAGCAATCCATCCGTGATGCTCGCCGCCGGTCTGCTCGCGAAGAAAGCCGTCGAAAAAGGTCTGCGCACGCCCCCCTGGGTCAAGACCTCACTCGCCCCCGGCAGCCGCGTCGTCACCGACTACTACGAGAAGGCCGGCCTGACCCCCTACATGGACAGGCTCGGCTTCCAAACCGTCGGCTACGGCTGCACCACCTGCATCGGCAACTCCGGCCCCCTGCCCACCGATGTCTCCAGGTCGATCGAAGAACACTCACTCGTCGCCGTCTCCGTCCTCAGCGGCAACCGCAACTTCGAAGGCCGCATCTCCCCCGAAGTCCGCGCCAACTACCTCATGTCGCCGCCCCTGGTCGTCGCCTACGCCCTCGCCGGCCACATCAGCCACGACTTCGCCAACCAGGCGCTAGGCCTCGGCAAAGACGGCCAACCCGTCTTCCTGAAAGACATCTGGCCCACCCAGCAGGAGGTCTCTGACACTCTCGCCACCTCCATTGACACCGCCATGTTCCACAAGGAGTACTCCACCATCTCCGACGGCGACGCCAACTGGCAGAAGCTTGCCGTCCCCACTGGCAAGGTCTACGGCTGGGAGTCTGACTCTACCTACATCCGCAAAGCGCCCTACTTTGACGGCATGCCCGCCAAACCCGAGCCCGTAACCGACATCGCCGGTGCGCGCGTCCTCGCCGTGCTGGGTGATAGCGTCACCACCGACCACATCTCGCCCGCGGGCTCCATCAAACTCAACGGCCCCGCCGGCAAGTACCTCGTCGAACACGGAGTGAAGCCTGCCGACTTCAACAGCTACGGCTCGCGTCGCGGCAACCACGAAGTCATGGTGCGTGGCACCTTCGCCAACGTTCGCCTGCGCAACAAACTCGCCCCCGGCACCGAAGGCGGAGTCACCCGCCTGCTCCCCGAAGGAGAAGGCATGTCCATCTACGACGCCAGCATCAAATATGCCGAGCGCAACACGCCCCTACTCATCCTCGCAGGCAAGGAGTACGGCTCCGGCTCTTCGCGCGACTGGGCAGCAAAGGGCACACGCCTGCTCGGCGTGCGCGCCGTCATCGCAGAGAGCTACGAGCGCATCCACCGCTCCAACCTCGTCGGCATGGGCATCGTGCCTCTGCAGTTTGAAGCAGGCGACAGCGCAGAGAAGCTGATGCTCACCGGCGAAGAGATCTACGACATCCCCGGCCTCGCCGCCATGCTCGACTCGAAGTTCGCCAACGGCAAGAAGATCACGGTGAACGCCAAAGCAGCCGACGGCAGCGTTATGCGCTTCGTCGCCACCGTCCGCATCGACACCCCGCAGGAGATCCTCTACTACCAGCACGGCGGCATCCTGCAATATGTCCTCCGCCAGCTGGCTGCAAAATAAACGCTGTCGGCTTCCAACAGCCATGAAAAAGTCCCGGTCACGACCGGGACTTTTCTCTGCGCGCATCCGCTACTACAATAGCGGCCATGCCCTGCAGACTTCTCTCTTGCTGTATCACGCTGCTCGCCTGTGCACTCGCGCCGCTGCCAGTCTTCGCGCAAGTAGAGCCACCGTTCAGAGGCTTCGTCACCAGCATCGACGGCCCTAACAGCTTCTTCCTGAGCAAATCGCACGTTATATGTAATGCCAAGACCAAGCTCGATGAACTGGGCGGTCAACACCACAAGAACCCGTTCACGATGGATAAGCTACATCTCGGCACGTACGTTGAAGTGGGCGGACGTCTTGAAAAGAGTGGTATTGTCACCGCCAAACTGATCACCATCCACGCTATACGGCCGGGCGATTTCAAGGGCGAAGGTATCGTCGAATACAAGCCAACGGACAACATCCTCTGGCTTGATGGCTATCCCCTGCGCGTCACCCCGCATACACATATCTTTCTCAACGAACAGCCCTCTGACTCTTCTGTTCTCCAGCTCAACATGCGCATTGGTTATCTTGCGCATCGCAATGTCGACGGAACAATCGACGCCAATGAACTCGACGCAACACCCGAGACCGTCTCACCGGATGAGCAGGAATATCTCAGTAAAGTTAAGCTCAAGGTCACGCCCCCCGACTATGCCAACAGTAAACCCGGGATCGTAGATATCCCCTTGGGCCGCAATAAATACATCTTGCCAGATGAAGAGGTCACGCAATGGGTAAACAAAGTCGCCACCAGCCTGCTTCCTGAGTCGCAGACCACTCTTGCCGACGGCGATCCGCGCAAGATCTCTGTCAAAGTTTATGTTCTGAACTCATCAGAGAAATCGAACGAGACCACGTATTTTGCGAACGGCTATATCTTTATTCCCGATCGGGCGCTGCTCCGACTCCATACAACGTCCGAGGTGGCCGGCATGCTCAGCGTTGACCTGACGGCCTCCATTGAAAAGACCTGGTACATCCATCGCAAGCGCCTTCTGGCACAGAATATGCTCACCGTCCTTGGGGCCTCTTCGTTCACGTATCCCCTAGCCCTCGGTAACGACATCGACAGGAACAGGTTTCTGCTTCGATTGGAGGACGAGATCAATCGCACGGGCCTGGTGAATTTAGATCTTGCTGGCTACAACCTTACCGATATTGTGTTGTCACGCGTGTACGGCACCAAATACGCAGGGAACCGCGGATACCCGCTGAATCCTGCACCATACACGGCCTCTGGGCCAGAACAGGAGACTCCCTCTATACCAGAGCAGGAAACTAAGCTCATGCTGTCTATCCAACTGGACCACATGCACCGTGCGAACACAAAGCCGGCCGTTGCCGACAATGAACTGGAGCAGATACAGGCACGCATTCGCAAGATCGACCCCAAAGCCTGCGATTAGTCTGACTCTAGCGATAGCCGTCCACCCAATAAATTCCGAAAGAAATACATCGCAGGCAAAGACAGAAAAGCCCGGCGTAAACCGGGCCCATCCTATTCCACATTGTTCCTCTGCCAGGCGAAGCGTTCCTCCTGGCCGTCAGGACTAAATTCCGACGCCGAACTCCACGTCCGCAACCTCATCACCGGCATGCGCAAAGTAGTCATAGGGCGTGCGCCGGTTGAACTTATAGCGCTTCTGCAACTCGCGCCCCGCAATCAAACCTGCCGCCGCCACGCCCAGCCCCACCGAAATCCAACCAATTGTCTTCAGCGTCTTCATTGCACCCTTCTTTCCCGCACAGGCAGATTGCGCCGTCTCCACATCCGCTCTTTTTTGGTTCTTGCAACACATCATAACTCAGCTCCATGACAGACTGAACATCCCACAAAAGCATTACACCCCGTTAGATGTTGACCAGCCAGATACGTTTCCTGCCCTCACCACGCATACTGCTCTACCTT
>DASWOP010000096.1:0-12131 GCA_036404255.1 Acidobacteriaceae bacterium
GACAACTTCCGCACCATGGTCGAGTGTGCCGTAGACAACCAGAAGCCCGTCCGCATCGGCGTCAACTGGGGCTCGCTCGATCAATCCCTGCTCACCCGCATGATGGATGAGAACTCCAAATCCGCCCACCCGCTCGAAGCCCGTGACGTGATGATGGAAGCTATGGTCGTCTCCGCGCTCGACAACGCCGCCGCCGCCGAACGCTACGGCCTGCGCCATGACCAGATCATCCTCTCCGCCAAAGTCTCCGGCGTCCGCGACCTCATTGACGTCTACACCGAACTTGGCCGCCGCTGCGACTACGCCCTGCACCTCGGCCTGACCGAAGCTGGCATGGGCATGAAAGGCATCGTCGCCTCCACCGCCGGTCTCGCGCCGCTGCTCCTCGCCGGCATCGGAGACACCATCCGCGTCTCGCTCACCCCCACCCCCGGCGGCGACCGCTCAGAAGAGGTTCGCTGCGGCCAGCAGGTTCTACAGTCCCTCGGCATCCGCAGCTTCATGCCTCAGGTCACCTCCTGCCCCGGCTGCGGCCGCACCACCAGCACCTACTTCCAGGAGCTTGCCGAACAGGTCCAGGCCTACCTCCGCGACACCATGCCCGACTGGAAGCTGAAGTACTCCGGCGTCGAGGAGATGAAGCTGGCCGTCATGGGCTGCGTCGTCAACGGCCCCGGCGAATCCAAGCACGCCAACATCGGGATCTCCCTCCCCGGCACCTTCGAGGACCCGGTCGCTCCTGTCTACATCGACGGCAAGCTGGCCACCACCCTCCGCGGAGACAACATCATCAGCGAGTTCAAAGTGATCCTCGACCACTACGTCGACTCTCACTATGGCAAGATCGAAAACAAAGAATTGGCCGCCGTCAACTAGCCTCGCCCACAAACCGCCCGTAGCTGTCCGTGTAGCCCGTCAGTTTCACCGTCTTGGACCCGTGAAACGTGCATCGGCTCTCAACGGGCGCACAAGCATGACGGTGCTTCCGCTGATGCCGCTGAAATAGCTCCGTACGTAGCCGCCAGCGATTCGGTTGGGTAGGTAGAAATGCCAATAAAACACCAACCCACGCACAGCATCATGCATAGATTGAAATAGTTACAGTGAACATTCAATAACGTGGCGATGTAAAACGTCATAAATCATTGAACCTAAATATGTTAGATAGAAAATCGTCGTCGCTATCTCGAAACAGAGAGCTTCATATAGTCCTTTAGTGCCATATACATGGTTACTCCTGCCGGGAGATGATTCACCTAGTTATTCAGGCACTACCGGAGAGAGTTTCCCTATGGACATCTGGTACATCATCTTCTCGCTCATTGCGCTTCCTGCCGTTCTCATGGTCTTCCTTCCCAAGGACACAGCTTTACTCGAAGGTGAAGAAGCCGCAACGCCGCAGCTTGCCCCCGTACACAAGGCCGAGCCCAAGCCAGCCCCGATGTTTGGCCGTATGCCGTATCACGAGTACCAGCCCATGCCGAGCTACCGGATCTTCCACCGCGCTCCGCTTCGCAACTTCTTCTAGCCGCTGCTACCACCGCAAACTCATAGGAACGGCCCCACATTGCGCCTCAACTCCGCGAGTGTGTAAAACGTTCCTCGCCAGCGCACGCCTCCCTGCCGCCAAGTCACCCACGTAGAGCGCAGCAGCGCAAACACCATCATCAGCGCCGCCACCGGAAACAGCAGCCCATACCACGCCGATATTCCGCTGTAGCGCCCATAGGCTCGGTACGTCAGCGCCACCGCCGCAGCAGTAATCACCCCGGCCCACTGCATCGCCCCCCCGGCAAACAGCCACACAACGGGAGCCACACAAAACAGCAGCATCGCCACACATCCCAGCAGCAGCAGCACCGGCTGAAAGCGGAATACGGCGAACATATTCTTCATCACCACACTCAGCAGGCCCTTCGCGCCCGTCGCCCAGTGGATACGCACCAGGTCCCGCCCAAACACCATCCGCTGCGTAAACCCCGCGCGCTTCAGCAGAATGCCCAGCCGCACATCCTCCAGCACCTCCATGCGCAGCGCGGTAAACCCGCCAATCCGGTCATACGCCTCGCGCCGCACCATGTTGAACGCGCCCATCCCCGCATAGTCATGCTTCGCCTTCGGGTCGGGAATGCGCCACGGCCTGCCCACCCACAGCGACACCGCCTGAAAATACCCCAAGATCACGCCCTCGTCCCACTGCCGAATCTCCATCGTCGGCGTCAGCACAATGTGGTCGGTCCGCGTCTTCTCCGCGCACACCAGCGCCCGCCGCAGCGCATCCGGCGCAAACACCACATCCCCATCCGTAAACAGCAGCCAGTCGGATTCGCTCGCCTCCGCCGCCCGAGCCATCGCATGCGTCTTCCCCACCCAGCCCGCGGGCAGCTCCGTCACATGAATCACCTTCAGCCGCGGCCTTTGCTCTTGCCCTTCGCTGGCTCGCTGACTATCTGACTCGCTCTCTCGCTGTTCACTGGCCAGTTGCTCCATTAGCACGCCCGTCGCATCCGTCGACCGGTCATTCACCGCCACAATCTGCAGCCGTTCCAGATCCTGCGCCAGCAGAGACCGCAGCGTCGCCTCAATATTCGCGCCTTCATCCCGCGCCGGCACCACCACCGTCAGCGACCCCATCGGCTGCGCGTCATACTCCGGCAAGCGCACATCCGGAATGCGCGGCAGGTGGATCATCGCACTCAGCGCGCGCTGCAGCCATCCCAGCGCCACACCCGCCGCCACCAGATCACAAGTCAGCCGCAACCCAGCGTTCATGCCTCCACCATCGGCAGACCCGGCGCATCATCGTCCGTCTCAGACAACGGCGGCGCATACTTTGCCCCCGCCCACAGCAGCGCCGCCGCCAGCAGCATGGTGATCAGCGTAATCGCCAGCCCCACCCGCAGATTCGTCGCGTCCGACACCTTCCCGATCAGCCACGGCGAAGGCGCATCGCCCAGAGCGTGGATCATAAAAAGCTCAATCGCAATCGCGCTGGCCCGCACCTCCGGCCCCACCGAGTTCACAATCGCGGCATTCAGCGGCCCATTATTCAGCATGATGCAGAACACCGCCAGCGCCACTCCCGGCAGCATCAGGCTGCGCGGCCCCATAAACGCCACCAGCCCAAACGGCACCGCCAGCAGCGCCGACCATGCCGAAATCAGGTACAGCGCACGATCATTCTTCCGCAGCCAGAGCTGCGCCAGCCAGCCGCCCATGGCTGTCCCAGCCAACCCGCCCACAGCCGCCACCGCGCCCATAATCAGCCCAGCCTGCCCCAGCGAATAGCCGCCCATCCGGTTCAAGAACGCCGGCATCCACCACGAGATCCCACCCATCGAAAACACGATCATCGCCATGCCCAGCGTCGCCGTCACATACGCCGGATTCCGCACCAGCCCCAACACCGTAGTCCGCGTCGGCGTCTTCCTGTGCCTGTGTTCACTGGCCCCGCGCACTGGTTCGCGCATAAACACCACGATCAGCAGCGCAATCACGATCCCCGGAATCGCGCTCACAATGAACGGCACCCGCCACCCATACCGCGCGCCCAGCTCGCCGCCCATGCCATATCCAATCGCCGCCCCCACCGGAATCGCAATGTAGAAGATCGTCAGAATACGGTTACGTTCTTTCTCCCCAAAGAAATCCGCCAGCAGCGCCGGCGCAAAGATCCCAAAGCTAGCCTCGCCAATCCCCAGCGCCGCATGCCGCACATTGAGCGCGATATAGCTATGAACAGTTCCCGTCAGGATATTGCACGCACTCCACAGCAGCGCGCCCGTCACGATCAGCGGCTTCCGCGGCCACCGGTCGCCCATCCACCCAGTCAGCGGCGCAGCAATCATATAGGTGATGAAGAAGCAAAGCGTCAGCAGCCCCACGCGCTCATCCGAGAGATGGAACTCCCTCTGCACCAGCGTCTGCACACCCGGCAGGATGTAGCGATCCGTGTAATTGACGAAGTTAAGCGCCGTCAGCAACACCAGCGCCGTGGTAGCGCCTGCGATTTTTGTACTCTTCGCACTCATCAACTACCACCTTTTGATTTGTCCTTCTGAGCGCAGCGAAGAATCTCAAAAGCTCATCGCACGACAGAAGTTCATCCTGCTCAAATCGCCACGCGAAGCGATCCGCCGTGCGCGCAGCACTACTTCTTCGGTCTCGGCCACCGCGCCGTCACAACCGTCGAAATCCCGCCCCGTGGCCGGAAATCGCCCTTCACCTCGCACCACACCGGATTCGTCGCTTTCACCACGTCATCTAGAATCTGGTTTACGATGTTCTCCTGAAAGATTCCCAGGTTCCTGTACGTGAACAGGTACTCCTTCAGCGAACGCAGTTCCAGGCAGCGCTTGCGTGGCATATAGCGGATCAATATCTGGCCAAAATCCGGCAGGCTGGTCTTCGGACACACCGAAGTAAACTCCGGGTCGTCGATGAGAATCTCATATCCATCAAACTGGTTCTGCCAGGTCTCGATCTCCGGGAACGCGGTCTTCAATCCGGCTTTGGCGTGGTCGTCGGTATAGCGCGGCTGCGCTGCGGGCTTTGCGGTTTGCTTCGTCTTCTGGGGCATATTCCTATAGTACCGATGGATCGTTGCGCCGCCCAGCCTCCCTGAAAGCTGTCCGAAACGGCACCGTGAAAATAAATTGCTTCCTTCTGCCTGAACCTGAGTCTTATATACTGTCTTTTCAAGTCTATGCAAGTATCTAAATCAAGCCGAAGCAACACCCTCGCCCTCCTATTCGGGATTGTTATCATTACAGTTCTCGGCGCCGTTGGTCTGCACTACCTGCTTCGCGACAAGGTTACCGTGCGTGTGGCGCAGGCTAGCTATCAGGACCTGCTCAGCACCATCAGCACCAACGGCAAAGTGGAGCCGGTACAGAACTTTGACGCCCACTCCGGTCCCGGCGGCACCGTGCAGAAGGTTCTGGTTCAGGTAGGCCAGAAGGTGCACAAGGGCGACCTTCTCGTCATCATGAACTCAGACGAAGCCCGTGCCCAGATTGCCCGCGCCAATGCAGAGCTACAGGCCGCCCAACTCGGTCTGCAATCCGTAAAAACCGGCGGCACCCGCGACGAGCAGATCAATCTCAGCAGCGACCTCCTGACCGCGCAGAACCAGGCCGCGCAGGCCTCCCGCGATCTCAACGCGACCCTTAAGCTGCAGCAGAATGGCGCAGCCTCTGCGGCAGAAGTTAATGCTGCCCGCCAGCGTCTGCTGGCCGCGCAGAATACCCAGATTGCGCTGGAGCAGCGCAAAAACGAGCGCTTCACCAAGCTGGATCACGCCCACGCGCAGGCCGCTCTGGGAGAGGCTCAGGCCAGCCTGGCCGCGGCGAATGCCAGCCTGAAAGAAGTGGAGATTCGTGCCCCGTTTGATGGAACAATTTACTCCGTCTCCGTGCATGATTATGACTATGTAGCCGCCGGCGAACTTCTGCTGTCGTTGGCCGATCTTTCGCGCCTCCGCGTCCGCGCCTACTTTGATGAGCCCGAGATCGGCAAACTCGCCGAAGGCCAGTCAGTCCGGCTAACGTGGGATGCCAAGCCCAACCTGTCATGGCACGGCCGCATCACCCGCGTGCCTGACACCGTCATTACCTACGGCACGCGCACCGTCGGCGAAGTCATGATCTCCGTGGAAGACGCGGATAATCAGCTCCTGCCCAACACAAACGTGAACGCCACCGTCACCACCCTGGCCCGGCAGCACGTGTTGACCGTGCCGCGCGAAGCTCTCCACACCGAGCGTTCCGCCACGTTCGTCTATGTCCTTAACAGCCACACGCTGGAGAAGCGCGCCATCCAGATCGGTGGCGTCAATCTTACCCAGGTTGAGATCGTCAACGGCCTCAAAGCCGGCGACGATGTGGCCCTCAGCATCTCCGGCATCCAGCCCATAAGCAACGGCCTGCATGTGGATACTATCCAATAGAGCAAGGAGCCAGTGTATGAAACTTTACTCTGCGGCCCTCCATGCGACCGCCCTGCTCGGTGTTCTTTGCTTTGCTTCTCCGCTTTTTGCAGTAAGCCCCTCTGCGGCGCTGGCACAAGGACGCATCGACGAGACCATTGCGATGCTCTCCCCCGCAAAAGACGCCGCTGCGCAGAACTTGCTCTGCCGCGCCTACTACGCTGAAGAGCACGCCGACGAAGCCATCCACGCCTGCGAAGCCGCCGTCTCCGCCGCCCCCGGCAACGCCTCCTATCAGCTCTGGCTTGGCCGCGCCTACGGTCTCAAGGCGGGCAGGTCCAGCGCCTTCAGCGCCTTCGGTCAGGCCAAAAAATCCCGCGCCGCCATGGAGAAAGCCGTCCAGCTTGATCCGCACAACGCCGACGCCATCAGCGACCTCGGTGATTTCTGCGTCGAAGCTCCCGGCATCGTCGGCGGTGGCATCGACAAAGCCAATAGCCTCGCGCAGCGCCTCCTCGCCATCGATCCCGCTCGCGGCCACCGTCTTCTCGGCGAGATAGCCGAGAAGCAGAAGAACTATCCCAAGGCACTCCAGGAATTCACCGCCGCGGCCACCGGCGCACACGCCGCCGCAGGCTTTGTAGACATCGGCGCCTACTACAAACGCCGTGGTGACAAAGCCCAGGTCATGGCTGCCGTCAAAAACGCCGTCGCCGCAGACAAAGCCCGTGGCTACTCCGTCGCGGATGCCGCTGGTCTGCTCGTTGAAACCAGTCAGGCCTCCAAAATGGCTCAGCAACTCTACCGCAGTTATCTTGACGGCCCCTCGCGCAGCGAAGACGCACCAGCCTTCCGGGTCTACACTCAGCTAGGCCGCAGTCTCGCCGCCGATGGTGATTCCGCCGGCGCGCAAAAGGCATACGCCGCCGCACTGGCCATGGCAAAGAACTTCGTCCCCGCCCAGAAAGCAGCAGCAGGAAAGTAACACCCGTACTATGTTGGTACGCGCTCAGCGCGTTGAAAGGTTCCGCTTGACGTTCGCCGCACGTAACACCCGACTCTTCGCTCTTGCCCTTCTTGTCGCATGCGGCACTGTAGCGGCACGCGCGCAGCTATCGCTCTCCACCGTAGTAGACCTTGCGCTGAAGAACTCCCCAAAAGTAAAGCTCGCGCAGTCCGATCTCGAGCGCGCAACCGCCACGCTGCGTCAGGCGAAGGACGCTTACATCCCCACCCTGGTTGAAGGCAACGGCGTCGGCTATAGCTGGGGATTCCCTCTCGGCCAGCCCACGCTCTTCAACTTCACCTCGCAATCGCTTCTCTTCGATGCCTCGCAGTTCAGCTACATGAGCGCCACCCGCGCCGGCATTCAAGCTAGCCTTTTTTCGTTGACCGACGCACGCCAGCAGGTTGAAGTAGACGCAGCTCTTACCTACATCCAGTTAGACAACGATACCCAGCAGCTCGCCGTGATGACCGGCCAATCCAGCGCCGCACAGCGTCTGCAGGGCATTGTGCAGCAGCGGCTCGAAGCTGGGGTCGATTCCAAGATGGAATTCACCCGAGCCCGCCTCACCGGCGCTCAGGTCCATCTGAAGCAGTTGCATCTTGAAACTGAGATCGCCACCCTGCGCGATCATCTCTCCCGGCTCACCGGGCTTCCGGCAGACAGCATCGTTACAGACACTGCCAGCATCCCTCCCGTGCCCACCTTCTCCATGTTCGATACGGACGCTCCGCCTGCCGCCGTTCAGGCTGCCTTCGCCAATGCCAAATCCAAGAAGCTGCAGGCCCGCGGTGACCGTCGCCAGGTCTATCTGCCGCAGATCGCCTTCGTGGCGCAGTACGCCCGCTTTGCCACGTTCAATAACTACGAGAAGTACTACAACGGTTTCCAGTCGAACAACGAGGCCATCGGCGTTCAGATCACCTGGCCCCTCTTTGACCGTGTCCGCAGTACCAAGGCCGACATCTCCGCCGCCGATGCCGCACACGCGCAGCACGAAGCCGAGATCGCGCGCGATACCGCCAGCGAGGGCAACTTCAAACTACGCCGCAATCTGGCAGAGCTCGCCGCCCGCCAGGACGTCGCATCGCTGGACCGCGAGCTTGCTCAGCAGCAGTTAGACATCATCACCGTGCAGTTGAATGAAGGCTCCGGCAACCCCAACGCGCCCCAGATCACCCCCCGCGATGAGCAGAATGCGCGCATCGCCGCCGGCCAGAAATCCCTGGAAGTGCTGGGTGCGGATTATCAACTTCACCAGGCGCAACTTGAACTCCTCCGTGCCACTGGCGGTATCGAGCAGTGGATTCGCTCCGCACCCGCCTCTACACCCACATCCCCCAAGCCGTAAACCTCTGGGGAATCAACGCGAGTACCTCATTCCATAGCACTTCCACCGGGTCGAAATAGGGGCCCGGTCACCCCCTGCAAAATGGTAAAATCTACCTTGACATGCCACTAAAAACACTCTTCCTCAATCCGCCATCCTTTGAGAATTTTGACGGCGGTGCCGGTTCCCGCTGGCCCGCAACTCGTGAGATCGAATCCTACTGGTACCCTGTCTGGCTCGCCTACCCCGCCGGTATGCTGGAGGGCTCGCGCCTGCTCGACGCCAACCCCCACCACATCTCATGGCAGGAAGTCATTGAGATCTGCAAGGACTATGAGTTTCTGGTTCTCTTCACCTCCACCATCGGCTGGTCTGGTGACCAGCGCATGGCCGAAAAGGTCAAAGAGACCTACCCCAGCATCAAGATCGCCTTCGTTGGCCCGCCCGTCACCACCGACCCAGACCGCGCTCTGAACGAGTGCGCGGCCATCGACTTCATCGTCCGCCGCGAGTTCGACTTCGCCGTGGTCGAGTTTGCCCAGGGCAAGCCGCTGAACGAGATCCTCGGCATCAGCTACAAGAAGGACGGCCAGATCGTCCATAACCCCGACCGCCCGCAGGTTGAAGACCTCGATGCGATGCCGTGGGTGACGGACATCTACGCCCGCGACATGGACGTGACCAAGTACAACGTCCCCTTCCTTCTGCACCCCTATGTCTCGCTCTACTCCACCCGTGGATGCCCGGCGCAGTGTACCTTCTGCCTCTGGCCCCAGACACTCTCTGGCCACGCATGGCGCAAGCGGTCAACCGATGACGTCGCAGCCGAAATGGCCCACGCCAAGCAGCTCTTTCCTCACGTGAAAGAGTTCTTCTTTGACGACGATACCTTCAATATTCAGAAAGTCCGCACCATCGAGCTCTGCGAGAAGCTGAAGCCCCTCGGCCTCACCTGGTCCTGCACCTCGCGCGTCACCACGGACTACGACACCCTCAAGGCGATGAAGGATGCGGGCTGCCGCCTGCTCATCGTCGGCTTCGAATCCGGCGATCCGCAGATCCTGAAGAACATCAAAAAGGGTGCCACCGTCGAGCGCGCTCGCGACTTTGTCCGCGACTGCCACAAGCTCGGCCTCATCATCCACGGCGACTTCATCCTCGGCCTCCCCGGCGAGACGAAGGAATCCATCCGCAACACCATCGACTTCGCCAAGCAGTTGGACGTTGAGACCATCCAGGTCTCCATCGCCCACGCCTTCCCCGGCACGGAGTTCTACGACTACGCCAAGAAGAACGGCTTCATCACCAACGAGAACAAGATGACCGACGACACCGGCCATCAGATGGCTCACATCGAGTACCCCGGCCTCCCGGTCGAGTACGTCCTCGAGATGGTGCACCGCTTCTACGACGAATACTACTTCCGTCCGAAGGCAGCCTTCCGCGTCGTCTGGAAGGCCTTCGTCAACCGCGACCTGCCCCGTCTCTACGTCGAGGCGAAGTCCTTCATGAAGCTCCGCGGCGAACGCAACAAGATGGTGCAGGCAGCCAAAGACGCCAACGCTATCAAAGCCCAGGAATCCGTCAGCCTGAACGCCTAGTTTCCATGCAACTAAATACAGAAAGCGGCTAGTCCTCGGCTAGCCGCTTTTCTTTACCCATCCCCACCCCACTTTTTGTCATCCCGCAGCGCAGCGGAGGGATCTGCTGTTGCCTTTGTCTTTTCTCCTTCCTCCAAAAACTCCGTCATTCCGACCGAAGCATCGCGGCACTTTTGCGATGCGTAGCGGAGGAACCTGCATGTACGCTGCCCACGCCACCACCACTCTTACACCCCTCCTCAACCACGTGTCTTCATGGGCAATCAGCGAAGAGCGTCTACTTGTAGACTCCTCTACCAAACCAATCGAATCATTTCTCAACTTGCTACACCAGCAAGCCCCGCAGTCCGAGTATCTCTTCTAAAATGAAGAGGCAATGAAGCACACCTTAACGCCGCAACGCTGGCTCCTCCTGATTGCCGTCATGCTCACCGCATCCATCGGCGACACTCTCCTCTCGCACGGCATGGAGCAAGTCGGCCCCGTCTCCATCTCGCATCTCGGCACCCTGTTCTTCGCGCTCGCCAACCCCTGGGTGATCGCCGGCATCCTCTGTCTGCTTGGATTCTTCGCCTCGTACCTCACCGCGCTCAGCTGGGCCGACCTCACCTTCGTCCTGCCCTCCACCGCCTTCGGCTACGTCGTCGTCGCTCTGCTCTCCAAATTCTGGCTGCACGAAGAAATCTCCTTGTACCGCTGGCTCGGCATCATCCTCATCGTCTGCGGCGTCGGCTTCGTAGCCAACGGCCCCTCCCGCACCGAGCACCCGGATTATCCCGGCGTAGAAGTGGACCCACTCGCATGATGACGATGCACGTAGGCACCCTCGAAACCTGGGCGACAATCGTCACCGTAGCCGCCACCGCCGTCGCCGGAGACGTACTCACCGCCGCCGCCATGCGCTCCATCGGCGACCTCGACGACATCCGCGCCAAGTCCGGCCTGTCCGGCGCCATCAAAGCCGTCGTCAGCACCCCCACCTTCATTCTCGGCGTAGTCTTCATGGCCGGCAGCTTCTTCTCCCTGCTCTTCACCCTGAGCAACGTAGACCTCTCCCTCGCCGCGCCAGCCTCAGCCTCGCTCACCTTCATGGGCAACGCCTTTGCCGCCAAAATTTTTCTCAAGGAAAACGTAGATCGCCGCCGCTGGCTGGCCGCCATCTTCGTCTGCGCCGGCGTCGCCCTGCTCGCCAAATAGCGTTATTTCTACCGCGAAATCGCCGCAATCATCCGCGGCTTCGCCGCCGGCAGATAATCCTCCAGCGGATACCCGGCATTCTTCCACCCATCAAACCCGCCCCGCAGCGGACGCACCCGCGTTACTCCGATCTTCCGCAGGTCCATCGCCAGCTTTGCGCTGGTCTCCTCGCTCGGGCAAGTACAGTAAAGAATAATGTCGCGATCAAGCGGAAGCACATCCTTGTGCGCCTTCAGGTCCGCCGGTCCCACCCGCACCGCACCAGGCAGCACTCGCGGATCAGGCAGATAATCCAGCGGATGCCGCAGGTCCACAATAAACGGATTCTCCCCCGCGTCGAGCATCCCCTTCAGGTCGTCGATCTCCAGCCTGTTCTCGCGGACATACCGCAGAAACCGCCGCTGCTGCCCCACCCGATACGCAATGAAGCCCACCACGCTCGCCGCAAACAGCGCCAGCGCAAAATGCCCCAGCAGCCGCAGCGCCACCGCGCTCTGTTTCGCAATGTCCCCAAAGAAGAATCCAACCGCCAGTGAAGCCCCTGCCCACAGCACGATGCCCATCGCATCAAACGCCAGAAACCGCCCGAACGGCATGCCCATCTCGCCCGCGATCGGCGGAGCCACCGTATTCAGCCCCGGCACAAACTTGGCGATCACCAGCGTCGTCACACCCCGCCGCTCGAAGTACCCCTCCGTCTTCGCGACGCAGGTATCCGACTCAAAGGAAAATTTACAAAGCAGCTCCAGCACGCGATTTCCATACCGCCTGCCCGCGGCATACCACACGCTGTCGCCGATCACCGAAGCCACCAGCACGCACGCCATACTGGCCAGCGCACTCATTCGGTGCGTTGCCACCAGCGTGCCCACCGTGATCAGCAGCGGCACCGAAGGAATCGGCAGCCCAAGCTGCTCTCCCAGCACCCAGCCGAAGAGGATCAGATAGCGATAATGGAGGAAGAATTCTAGTGCTGGCATCAACGGTACCTTGGTCTACTCGGTGTATAGCTTAGATGACCAGTCTACAGCTGTCGATGCTGTTAAAAAAGAAAGCCTGCGGCAGCGCCGC
>DASWOP010000097.1:0-2887 GCA_036404255.1 Acidobacteriaceae bacterium
GTCCACACCGCCAACGTCTACGTCGCGGCAGACGACAACGCCCAGCGCACCGCCACCGTGAACCCCGGCCACGAAGTCGTCATGATCGAAAAAAGCGGCCCCTGGGTTCGCGTCTTCGCCAACACTGACACCGAGACCGACTCAGAAGAAGTCCCGCTCATGCAGCAGGACCAGCCCACCGCCGTCACCTCCGGCTGGATCAAAGCCCACGGCATCGTCGACTCACACACCGAGAACGGCGACGCCATCCTCTTCGGCGCTGCCGCCACGCTCGAAGAGCAGGCCTCGCAGCCCCACGCGCCCAAATTCGCCGCCCAGTCCGCCCATCTGCTCTACAAGCGCGCTGCAGAATACTTCCCCAAATCAACCCTCGCCGCCGAAGCCGCCTGGCGCGCCGCCGATATTCGCTGGCAGCTCGAAAAGCAGGACATCTCCACCCTGCCCTCCGCGCATGAAAAAGAGAGTTTCCTGCGCCCCCAGATCTACGAAGGCGAGATGAAGCACGTCATCAAAACCTGGCCGAAGAGCAAGTGGGCCGCACGCGCCGCCTACGCCCTCATCGATAACCAGCTCTGCGGCGACTGGCAGGGTTTACCCCAGTGCCCGGACAAGGAATCCAGCCAATACGAGCGCTACGCCAACACCTATCCCGACGGTCCCCGCACCGCCGAAGCACTCTACAACGCAGCCTACCGCCAGGGCGCTCTGGTGGATATCTACAACGAAGCCAGCAATCGCAAACGCGCCGAAGCCGCTGCCTCCCACACAAAGCAGCTCGCCACCTCCCTGCAGAAAGATTTCCCGCAGTCGGATTACGCCGCCCGCGCCGCCGCCCTGGTCTTCCGCATCGACCAGCAGATCGCCATCTACGGCAACGACCGCGACTAGTTTTTGTTTGGGATTCCTGATGAGTTATTTTTATTTGTCATTCCGCAGCGCAGCGGCGGAATCTGCTTCTCTACCCATACCACTCGCGTCATTTCAAAAACTGCGTCTGTGGGGTCCGCCGGCTGATGTGCGATTCTCCGTCGCCAGCAGCAAGTGAGAGAAATCGCGAAAACCCCACTCCCCCACAGACTGTACTGCAACTAAGGACCGGCCACTCTAGCATCAAAGCAACCGGTTGGTATGAAGGAATAGATGCAGCACCGCACGCCCGCGTTGCCGCTATTCCATCAAGGTTTTAGTGACGTCAAAAGCTGTATCCACACCGGCGATTGAGCTCCCACCCGCGCATTCAACCGCCGCGACGGCTCCGCATACTTCGCGTCCGCCGCAGCCGCCAGCGCCAGCGTCGTCACCCCGCCCTTCGCATCCCACAAGCCGGAGTAGCCCTTCTCTCCCGCCTTGTCGCGCGCCGCGTCAAACGAAACCGAGGAATGCACAAACTCCTCATGCGTCTTCGCCCCGCTGGCATACGGCAGCAGCCAGTCCACCGCCCCAGCCACCGAACTCCCGCTCGGCGCCTTCCAGTGGAACCAGTCCTCGCCATGCGCCTTCGCCGCCAGCGCCGTGGTCAGCAGCGGCTCCAGGTCATACGCCACATAGTGCAGAGCATCGCGCTTGTAGAAATCCTCCACCGACCCATCCGCCCGCACATTGCATCCCACCTGCGTCTCAAACGCCGTCTTCGCCCGCGCAATCCGCGCCGCATCGCCCAGCTCATACGCTGCCAGCGTAGCCAGCTTGATGCGGTGGCTCTGCCAGTTCTCCGCCTGCTTGCCGCACGGATGCTTCTCCACAAACGCAAGGTATCCATCCGCCATCGTCGCAAACAGCGCCAGTGTGTCCGCCTGTACCTTCGCCGGCAGATCGGCCCGCGTCAGGTCAAATGCCATAAACACCGTATCCAGCCGCGTCTCATCGATCGGATTCAGGTCCGCCTTGTACATCCCCATCCACGCCGCCAAAAACTTCGCCTCGCCCTGCAGATACTTTCGGTCGCCACCGCTCAACCTGTAAGCCAACCCAAGGTTCAGCATCCGGTCCCAGTCCCGCTCCGCCACAATGCTCTCGTCTCGAATCCCCTGGTGCGGCAGCGTCCCTTCCGTGTGAACATGCGCCATCGGCGTCGGCGTCGCCTTGGCCTGTCCCCCCGCCGCGCTCATGATCTTCCGCGCCGCCTCGCTCGCACCCAGCCCCTTCATCTGCGCCGCCATCCCCGGCGAAACCAGCGCATAAGGCTGCGTCTGTGCCCCCGCCATCGCCACCCATCCCAGTACCACCAGCCCAGCCAGATATCTCCGCACGATTTTCCTCCAAAAACTGCCACAACCACTCTCTCAGATATCGCCTCCGGGTGGGGTACGTACTTGGGTACCACCCCTTGTACCCTGCCGAAACCGCCCCGCCGGATGGGATAATAAAGCTGCTCTGGTGGTTCTCGACCTCTGTCACAAGCTCTCGCCGTCGGCGCTCGCCCAATGGCAGCGCTTCCGGTGGACAAGGCAGTTTCGCGTCTCTTGCATCCTATGAAGCCACTGAAAATTGTTCTTACGCCAACGCGTCATCGCCGCCTCAATGAGATCATCGGGCTGTCGGTCATCGTCGCGGCCTGCCTCCTCCTCCTCGCCCTGCTCAGCTACACCCCGACGGACCCATCCTTCAACACCGTCGGCGGCTACGCCCCCATTGCGGGATCAACCCGCCCCGCGCATAACTGGACCGGCCTCGTCGGCGCCTACATGGCCGATGCCGTTCTGCAGATGCTCGGCATCGCCGTCATCTTCCTGCCCATCGCGCTCGGCTGCCTCGGCTTGAACTGGATGCGTTCGCGCCCCGCCGGTTCACCCGTAGCCAAGACCATCGGCGCCCTCCTCTGGATCGCCTTCGGCCCCGCCATGTTCGCCCTTCTGCCCTGGCACCTCATGTGGCGTCACGCCATCCC
>DASWOP010000098.1:0-1958 GCA_036404255.1 Acidobacteriaceae bacterium
GGCTTCAAAGGCCTGGGAGAGGGATTCGCCGGTGCGGACGCGGATGGCAACGTCTTCAAGCTGGGCGCGGAAGAGGGCATTGCGCTGCTGCTTGGCGAGGAGTTCGATGGAGCCGAGGATGGGCAGGCCGGCGCGGATGAGAGTGACAAACTGCTGGTTGAAGATGAGGAAGGTTTCGAGCTTGGCCTTCTTCTTTTTGCCTTTGCCGGCGGCCATGCCGCGGGTCTTGACCGAGTAGACGTAGAAGCCCGCCTGGGTGAAGCGCGAACGCAGTTCGTCGGCGGTGTTCGCGGCAAGGGTCTGCTCCTGCACACGTCCACGCTCATCGGCCATTTTGATTACAAATTCAGTCATCGCTCGCTAGGGCTACCTGTTTGTATTTTAGACGGTTAGCGGGCGAGATGGTTTAGAACTGTTCTTCCTGTTACTGCGCCCCGGATTACACCCGCAGGAGAACAGTTCAAGCTGGAATATTTGCGGACTCCGGAGCATACTTGGGGCATGGCTGCCTTTGCCCAACCCGCGTTTGTCTCCGTGGAGGAATACCTGCGGACGGCCTACTCCCCCGATTGCGAGCTGGTGAATGGTTACGTGGAGGAGCGGAACTTGGGCGAGTACGAACACAGCAGGGTTCAGCATATGCTGGACCGAATCTTTGGCAATCACGAGGCAGAGTGGCAGATTAAGACTGCGCCGGAGTGCAGGTTGCAGGTTTCGGCGACAAACTTTCGCGTGCCTGATGTGATGGTGCTGCGGGCCGGGCAGAAGGTGGAGCGGATTGTGAAGCAGCCGCCGCTGATCTGCATGGAGGTGCTCTCGCCGGAAGACGGTATGAGCCGGATGCAGCAGAAGGTTCGGGACTACCTGCAATTCGGAGTGGAGCATATCTGGTTCTTCGACCCGGAGATGCGGCTGGCGTACCGCTGCGATGAAAATGGCTTCCACAAGGTGCAGGAAGAGGCGCTCACGGTGCCGGGAACAGCGATTCGGGTTGTGCTGGCGGATGTGTTTGCCGTGCTGGATTCTTAGCGGCTGCAGATGGATTCGTGGCGGCAGAAAAGCAGATTCCGCCGCTTCGCTGCGGAATGACAAATCAAATTGAGACCAACCTAGCGCCAATCAGAGATGTGCTCTAAATCGGCGGCATGCCGGTTACGATCTGTACGCCTGTGGGCGCGGTGAAGACAAAGTCGCTGTCGCGGGCGGGGACGTTTTCCCGGATGTTGGTGAAAGTGAAATCCGTCACTGCGCCGTCGGTCTCTTCCAGGCGGATACGCTGAATGATGCCGTCTGCGTTGACGGTAAGCGATAGGGAGTGGATGCGCTGCTCCATGGTTTTGGGGACGCCGCTCAGGGTGAAGAGGCCGTTACCCGCGGAGGTGGCGGTGAGGCCGGGGAGTTCCTTTTCGAGCTGGGTGTGGCCGAGGAGGAAACGTAGCGGGGAACGCAGGTCGTCAAGCTGCTTGGCGGGGATGCGCTGGGCCTGAGCGTCGCCGGGGGTGTAGAAGTAGGCGGATTTGCCGTCGAGCACAAAGACTTTTCCGGCGGGCTGGTTGTAGCTCCAGCGCATGCGGCCGGGCTTCTTCAGCAGGAGGGTGCCGGTCTCGGTGCGGTTGAGGCCCATGCCGGTGTAGTGCTCGGCGTACTGCGCCTGGAAGGATTGCAGGTGGTTGTAGTGGGCATCGACTTTTTGAGCGAGGGTGTGGGCGTCCTGCGCGTGGAGGGTGGCGGCGAGCAGAAGCGCAGCTGCGCAGGAGAGTGTGGTTCGCAATGACATGGTGAGATTCATCCTCTTTGCAGCGCTTTGGGCCTGAATGACAAGATTTTCAGTGGATGACAATGGCCTTCGTGGAAGGCAAACCAAAGACAACGGCCTTGCTGAGGTTGGCGGTTGTGCAGCGATTAAAGCAACTACAGGGATCCTTCGCTGCGCTCAGGATGACGGTATGGGGGAGTGG
>DASWOP010000099.1:0-16359 GCA_036404255.1 Acidobacteriaceae bacterium
GCGGAATAGGTGTCATGGCACATGCTCGCCCGCACTCCCGGCATCTTGTTCGCCGCAATGCAGACGCCCACGCCCGACCCGCAGATCAGTACACCGCGATCCACGCGCCCAGCCATCAGCTCCTTGCCCACGGCCAGCGCAAAATCCGGATAATCCGAAGGCTCCGTGTTGAACGCCCCCAGATCCACCACATCATGCCCCAGTCCGCGGATATGCTCCCGAACCAGTTCCTTCAGCTCAAAACCTGCATGGTCAGCTGCGATAGCAATCTTCATAGCGTCTCTCCATTGCAAAAAACCTCAGCACGGATGCCACGGATTTGCGGATCGAACGGATCAAATCATCTTTAAAACTTAAAAATGTCTTTGTTCTATCCGTGTAAATCCTGCTTCTTCCGTTCCATCCGTGCTGAGTCCTGGTCTCTACTAACCTCTACTTCTTCTTTGCTGCGATAACCTTCTTCGCGTGCTCCACCACATTGCCCACGTTGAAGCCCAGCTTGTCCATCACCGTCTTGCCGGGAGCACTGGCCCCAAAGCGGTCGATCCCGATCACCGCGCCCGCCGAGCCAACATACTTCCACCAGCCCAGCGTCGCGCCTGCTTCAATCGAAACCGCCGGCATGTCCGCCGGAAACACCGTCGCTTTGTAAGATGCATCCTGCTCGTCAAAGATCTTCCAGCTCGGCATCGAAACCACCCGCGCCGTCACACTCTGGCTCTTCAGCTCTGCAGCAGACTTCAGCGCCAGCTCAACCTCAGAGCCCGTCGCCACCAGTATCACGTCCGCCTTCGCGCCGCCCTCTTCCAGGATGTAAGCGCCATGCTTCACGCCCGCCTTGGTCTTGGCCGCGTCCAGCACCGGCAAGTCCTGCCGCGAAAGCGCCATGAAGCTCGCACTCTTGCGCTCAATCGCCAACTGCCAGCACGCCGCCGTCTCGTTCGCATCCGCCGGGCGGAAATCCGTCAGCTGTGGAATCGCGCGCAACGCCATCAGGTGCTCCACCGGCTGGTGCGTCGGCCCATCTTCGCCCAGGCCGATCGAATCATGCGTGAACACAAATAGCGAGTGCGTGCTCATCAGTGCCGCCATACGCAGCGCCGGGCGAGCATAGTCGCTGAACACGAAGAACGTCGAGCCAAACGGAATCAGCCCGCCGTGCGCCGCCATACCGTTCACCATTGCGCACATGCCAAACTCGCGCACGCCGAAGAACACGTTGCGTCCCGCAGGGTCTACGTGGAAGCTCTCGCTCTTGAAGATCGTCTTGGTCGACGACGTCAGATCGGCCGCGCCGCCAAACAGCTCCGGCAGCACAGTCTGAAGAGCCAGCATCACATTGCCGCCCGCCGTGCGCGTCGCCACAGCCTTCTCCGTGCCAAACACCGGAATCTTATCGGCCCACTTCTCCGGCAGCTTCCCCGAGATCACGCGCTCAAACTCTGCCGCAACCTCCGGATACGCCGTAGCGTACTTCGCGAAGTGTTCCTTCCACGCATCGTGCGCCTTCTTGCCCTTCTCTTTCGAGGCGCCATAATGCTTCTGCACCTCATCGGGAACGTAGAAGAACTTGTCCTCGGGCCAGCCCAGCGTCTTCTTGGTAATCGCCACAGCCTCTGCGCCCAGCGGCTCGCCGTGCGCGCCCTTGGTGCCGGCCTTCGGACTGCCATAGCCAATCACCGTCCGCATCAGCACCAGCGTCGGCTTGCCCGTCTCCGCCTTGGCCTCGGCCACAACCTTCTCCAGCCGCTCCAGATCGTTTCCGTCCTCTACCCACAGCGTCTGCCAGCCATACGCCTCAAAGCGCTTGGCCACATCTTCCGTGTAGCTCAACTCCGTCGGCCCATCCAGAGAGATCAGATTGTCGTCGTAGAAGACGATCAGCTTGCCCAGCCCAAGCGTCCCGGCCAGCGAAGCCGTCTCATGCGAAATGCCTTCCATAAGGTCGCCATCGCCGCACAGCACGTAGGTGTAGTGGTCCACGATGTCAAAGCCCTGCCGGTTATACGTCGCCGCCAGATGGCTCTCTGCCACTGCGATTCCAACCGCCATGCCAAATCCCTGCCCCAGCGGACCGGTCGTCACTTCCACGCCCGCGGTCTCGCCATACTCCGGGTGCCCCGGCGTAATGGAGTGCCACTGGCGGAAGCTCTCCAGGTCGCTCATCTTCACGTTGTAACCACTTAGGTGCAGCACCGAATACAGCAGTGCCGACGCATGTCCGTTTGACAGGATGAAACGGTCGCGGTCCGTCCACTTGGCGTCTGACGGATCATGCTTCATCAGCTTGTTGTAGAGCAGATAGGTAATGGGCGCGCATCCGAGCGGTGCTCCAGGATGACCACTGTTAGCCTTTTGCACGGCATCGACGGCGAGGAAGCGGAGGGCATTGACGGAAAGCTGGTCCAGAGTGCTCATTGATTCCTTCTTTGATGGCGCGTGGGGCGCCTTCTTTTGTATGTTTTATCCGAAATTAGTGTACAAGACGGCGAGCCTGTATTTGCCAATACCCTGTGAATCGGCTTTATCTCACTCCGGCGCCACGGCTCCCACCCCCGGCAAAGGCCACAGCGGCGGAATCATCGCCACCCCCAGCCGTTGCATCTCTGCGTAGGGATCGGCAAACTCATTGTCCAGCGGATAGCCGTGTTCCTTCCACGCAGCCAGCCCGCCTTCCAGAACCAGAATCCGCTTGATCCCCTTCTTTCGCAACACTGCCGCCACTCGTGCGCTCACAAAACTGTTCTTTGACTCACAATAGAGCACCAGGTCAACACCTTCCGGCACCACCACACGCGTCTTCTCCCGCATTCTTCCAGGATCCACCCGCACCGCCCCCGGAATCGCGCTCATCTCCTGCGGATCATCCTCAAAGCGCAGCAGATCGACCAACCCGATCTTCTCGCCCGCATCCATCCGTGCCTTAAGCTGTCTGGGCGTAATGTGCAGCGGCCGCAGCCGCCGGATCATCCGTATCAACTGCACCAGCTTCCATATAAAGAAGATCAGCAACGGCACACCCAGCACCAGAACCAGCGTATTAGCGAAGACCGAGATGTACCGCGCCGCCTTGTCCAGCTCCGCGGCGAACACAAACCCCGCCCCTACGTACGCCCCAGCCCACAGCGCCGACCCACCCGTATCGTAGGCCAGAAAGCTTCCCCGCCCTACGCCAGACATCCCCGCCAGTGGCGGCATAACTCCGTCCAGCCCGGGAATGAACTTGGCCACCAGCAGCACACGCAAGCCTCTTTCCACAAAGATCGTCTTGGACCGGCGAATGCACGTGCTCGGGTCGGCCGCAAGCGCGCACAGCAGCCGCAGCACCCGCTTACCGCTCCGCCGTCCTGCCTCAAACCACACCAGGTCCCCCAGCAGGCTTCCCAAAATGGCAACCAGCAGCACCCCCATAAAACTCAGCCGGCCAGTTCCAGCAATGGCTCCTGCTGACAGCAAAAACAGTACCGCCGGCACCGGCAGGCACAGCTGCCGCGCAAAGACCGAAAGCAGCAGGATGGGATAGGTCGTATGGATCAGGTAGTAATTCATGCGGCTCTCATTTCGATAAGATGCTCCAACCCGACCTCACGACCCCAGACATCGTCCGGTCTCTCCGGCCATGCTTCAACCGGCAGGCGGCCCTTCCAGCCAAATGCTTCATGGAACGCTGGATAAGCATACAATCAGTCAGGCTTTGCGGCATGCATTGCAAACTGTGCTATACCGGCCCTCTGATCGCAGTCTTCGTACAGATAGTGGGGATCCCATCCAATGCCATTCCTAAGTCATTTGATGTATGCCAGCGTGGCCACCGCGCCTCTCGACGCAGATGGCCTGAAAGACCTCCTGAAGCAGTCACGGGCATTCAACAAGCTTCACAGCATTACCGGAATGTTGCTGTATTCTGACAACAATTTCTTTCAGGTCATTGAAGGCCCACGAACTGCAATCGAAGCCCTCTTCCAGACGATTCTGCGGGACAAGCGCCATACCCAGGTCACCCTCATTATTCAGGAACCCATATCCCGGCGGTATTTCGATGACTGGAGTATGGGCTTCTCCAATATCCCTTCGGTGGAACTCGCCGGCATCGACGGCCTGACGGATTTCTTTAAAGAAAATACCTACTTAACCTCGCTGGATGCCGGCCGCGCCAAAAAACTTCTCACCGCATTTGCCGAGGGCCGCTGGCGAGCGACGCTCACAGGCCCAAAATGGAAACACTGAATCCATCCAATCCCGCCTTCACCTTCGCCTTCCAGCCCATCGTGGATGCGGCGACCCGCTGCGCCTGGTCCCAGGAAGCGTTGATTCGTGGCGCCTCCAATGAACCCGCCTATCAAATTCTGCAGCAGGTACCGCCCGAGCACTTTCACCAATTCGACCAGCAGGCCCGCCTCAAAGCAATTGAACTTGCCGCCAGTCTTGAAATAGGCTGCAATCTCAATCTCAATTTTCCGCCGCAATGCCTGCATCTGTTTCCCGGTTCCATTCTTGAAATTCTCAAAGCCGCCCGAGTGGTCAATCTCTCCGCCGAGCGTATTGTGCTCGAAGTCACTGAGCAGGAGGCGATCCGCGACCCAGCAGATTTCGCGGGACTCATCAACGAATATCGCGGCTACGGGTTACGGCTGGCGATCGACGATTTTGGTGCAGGCTCCTCCGGACTCAACCTGCTCGCCGACTTCCAGCCCGACCAGATCAAGCTCGACATGAAGCTGGTGCGCAATATTGACCGTAACGGCCCGCGCCAGGCCATTGTTCGCGCCGTCCTCCAGGTCTGCCTCGATCTTGGCATTGACGTAATCGCCGAGGGCATAGAAACCGCGGAGGAATACTCCTGGCTCGCAAGAGAGGGCGTCCAGTACTATCAGGGCTACCTCTTCGCCCGTCCCGCCTTCGAAGCCTTCGCCACCGTCCACTACCCCGATCTCTCCTGAAGCCACACGCCCTCCCACTCGCCCGAACGCATCCCCTCCCCTATACTTAACTTCGAGGACGTTCATGGCCACACTGCTGGAAGCAATCAACATTAAGCGCAAGATGATGTTCGAGTACGAAAACGCCCCCTTCGCCTGCTTGGACTCGGACATCAGCACGCCCACGGCGCGCGGCGGTCAAACCCTGGTTCGCCTGAAGATGCGCAACCTGCTCAACAACGCCGTCTTCGACAAAACCTTCAAGGCGAACGATAAATTCAAGGAGCCCGACCTCGAACTGGTCCCCGCCTCTTACCTCTACAGCGACGGCGACGGCTCCAACTTCCTCGACCAGGTCACCTACGAGACCATGACCCTCACCAGCGACATGGTCGGCAACGCGCTCGACTACCTGCTCGAAGGCGCCATGCTGCAGCTGCTCAAATACAACGGCAACCCCATCGGCCTACAGCTTCCCATCTTTGTCGAGTTGGACGTAGCCCACACTGAGCCCGCTGTCCGCGGCGACACCTCCAGCGGCAGCGTCACCAAGCTGGCCAGGCTCGAAACCGGACTCGAGATCCGCGTCCCCCTCTTCATCAAAGAGGGCGAGAAGGTCAAAGTCTCCACCGAAAACAAAGAGTTCGCCGGCCGCGCCTGAAGCTTATGTCACCACCACTCCGGGTGCCCCATTCATCGTGTTTTTTGCGATGAGTGGGATAGCGTCGCAAAGCGACGGCCGCGCAGAGCCTGCCCTGAGCGAAGCCGAATGGACCGCGAACGCCCCCGCCCACCACTTCCCCGTAGATCTAGCATCTGAGACCTGGGCCAGAAAACCCAACCTAAATCCCCAGCCGCCCCATAAAGTGCGCGAACGCATGCCACGGTGGGCTGAACCCCAGCGGCACCCGCAACTGCTGCACCACGATCACCGCCACCGACGCCCACACCGTCACCTTCTGCACCCACCCCGTACTCGCCCAGTCGTACACCATCAGCGCAACCAGCAGCGAATAGCTCACCATATCCGCATGCCAGTGGCTGCTCTGAATCCACGCATACTGCATGTGAGCGACCGCCGCACCCAGCAGCGCAATCGATCCGATCATCAGCAACCGCTTATGCACCGCCGGCTTTCGCCGTGCCCGAAAGGAAAGCCCGGTCAGCGTGCCAAATATCAGCATGTCCGTTATTGGGATGACGTAGAACGTCTCCGCATCCAACCCCACCACAACCTTACCGCGCCGCAACTGGTCGGTCGCCGCCAGCAGTCCAACCACCACCATCAGGCACGCCAGCCCAAAACCCCACATCCCCAGCTTGCGATGGATGTCCGTCCGCCCACCAGCCACCAGCCCGGTCTGCACCGCCAGCATCACCAGCCAGCTTGTGAACACAGCCCCATGAATATGAATCAGCGCATTCGGCAGCGGAGCCAGCATCATCCCCGCCATAAAGTACGTCCGCGAAAATCCGAGGAACACGATGACGATGATTGCAATCGTCAGAAGTGGAAAAAAGATGCGGTCAGAGTTTCGATTCGTCGCAGGACGCGACACAGTCTGGGCCATAGTGGACACGGAGATATCCTCCAAAAGCGTGGTTGTTTGCGGCTGTTCCGCAATTATGCCAGCCCAGCCCATATCCGTAACCAAAATTCTCAGTAAATTTCACCCATTCGCTACGCTATGGGATAACAAGAAATCACTTTGGACACCCGCAACTTGGCCCACAGCAGCTCTTTGCGACGGGCTTGAGGGCGTAGACCTTTACGCTGGCGGCAGCGGAGTTTACGTCGTAGCGGGAGAGAAGGTCGGTGAGATCTTTGTGAAGCGACGCGGCTGCGGGTGCGGGTGTGCAGCAGGAGGATTGGACTACCGGGAGTGCGCTGGGCGCAGTGTTCAGCGGGGTTGCTGGGGTGTCCATTGCGGGAGAGCAGCAGCCGGATTGGTTCTCGACTTTGGCGTAGGCGTTCAGGTCGGTTCCGCTGTCTACGATCTCTACAAATTCAAAGCCCGCCTTTAGCAATTCTTCGCGGTAGGTTTCGATATGGATGGCTCCAGCGATGCAGCCGACGTAGGCAGCCACGCTGCTGGCGATCTCTGCTGGCAGGTCGGTCTTGAGCGCGATGTCGCTGATGGCGAGGCGGCCGCCGGGCTTGAGCACGCGAAAGATCTCGCGGAAGACGGCGGGCTTGTCTGGCGCGAGGTTGAGGACGCAGTTGCTGATGACGCAGTCGGCTGAGGCGTCGGGCAAAGGGATGCGGTCGATGGTGGAGAGGTGGAATTCTACGTTGGTGTAGCCGCCTTCGGTGGCGTTGGTGGTGGCACGGTCGATCATGGCGGGGGTCATGTCGATGCCGATGGCGCGGCCTGTGGCACCAACCATTTTGGAGGCGAGAAAGACATCGAGGCCACCGCCGGAGCCGAGGTCTACGACGACTTCGCCGGGGCGCAGGTGCGCGGTGGCGGTGGGGTTGCCGCAGGAGAGGCCCATGTTGGCCGCGGCGGGAATGGAGGTGAGTTCTTCGGCAGTGTAGCCGAATGCCTCTGCCACGGCGCGGACGCCGGTATGGTCGCTGGAAAGTGTGCTCTCTGCTACCGCGCCGTACTTCGCTTTTACGGAATCAATCAACTGGTCTGCCATGGTTTCCTCTTTGTGAAACATATTCGCTTAGGCAACTATATTCCCGTCTTTACAAATACGTCAAGGCGAATATAATTTGGCTATGGCGAAGCAGGGTTTCAATGTGGAACGGTTCTTTCAGGCGTTGGGAGACATGACGCGCCTGCGGCTGCTGAACCTGATGCGCGAGCAGGAGACTTGCGTCTGCTACTTTGTGGAGATCCTGGGGCAGCCGCAGCCGAAGATTTCGCGGCACCTGGCTTACTTGCGGAGCGCGGGGATTGTGGCGGCGCGGCGCGAGGGGAAGTGGATGCACTACCGGATCGTGACTCCCGCGCATAGCGGGGCGGAGCAGATTCTGCAACAGACACTGGCGTGGATGAAAGAAGACCGCGCGATGCTGGCGGATCGTGCGAAGTTGGAGAAGGCTTGCTGCGCGCCGGCGAAGTTTGTGGCGCTGGTGGGGGCACCAAGGCCGGTAGCCATTTAGGGTTTGTTCAGGTGCATAACCAGCTTGCGCAGGTTCTGTTTCTCCCACTTCGCTTTGCCACATATAACATCTCGTCGGCTTGCCGAAGTGTGTTCTCCAGCGTATCTCCAGGGTTGAACTCAACGACGCCGAAGCTCATTGTGATTTTCCGCTGTTTGAGAGCGCCGCTTCCGAATTGAGTGCTGGCAACAACCTGTCGCAGACGTTCGATGAGTCCATGGGCAGCCGTCCGGTCCATATTGAAAAGGAGCAGGACAAACTCTTCCCCTCCCAGCCGGGCAGCGATGTCTGATCCACGAATGCTCTCCTTCAGCAGTCCACCGATAGCGATCAGTACGCTGTCCCCGCTTTGGTGCCCGTACAAATCATTGACTACTTTGAAGTGGTCAATATCGCAAACAACCAAAACCGTGGACCGAGGTCTGCTCCTGGAGAATCCGTGTTTCACAAACTCATCCAACCCGCGGCGGTTCATCAGCGTGGTGAGAGGATCGGTGATGGTTTTTTCATGCAGAGTCTCGAAAATATCGAAGCCGACAGCGGCGAGCAGAATCAACCCCAGCAGTACGGTAAAGACGCCAAACGAGAAATTTAACCACGCCCAGAAGGGTGAGCGTGCAAACGTGGCGACATCGCCTCGCTTTCCCATATTTCCGACGGAGAGAAGGGTTCGCGGGAAGAAGTGGAGTGCGAACACCAGAAGCGCTCCGGATAGAACCCGGTCCATGGTTTTTTTTGCGCTGCTTACCAGTTTCAGGGCGGTGATTAAAAGGAGGAGCCCTAAGCCGAGGTTCAGGACGTAAACTCTCGCCCGAAGATTGCGATCTACATAGAAAAAGTAAATGATTCCCGTAACGATCAGGATGGATACAACGGCGTTCAGGATATTCAGGATGTAGCTGGACTGAATAGACAGCTTCATGAGACAGGCCTGAACAAAGAACAGGGCTGCCAGAGTATAGAGAACACAGGATACAACCGCGTTCAAGCCGGCATCGGGGGGCGCGCCGAGTATCTGCGACAGAACTGCCGTGCTGAACAGAGCAAAAGCGAATGCGAACCAGAGGAGATAACGCAACTCCCGCCAACGGTTCCAGATAAGTAGAAACGTTACGGCAAACAGCGCAGAAATCGCCGGGCCAGCGAGGATCAGCACATCTATTTCGACCACATGGTTAGAGGGCAGGATCACACTAGGCCTCGGGGAAAGCGGCAGTGATTTGATGATTTGATTTTAGGGCACAGCCTTCGGCTTGTGGCTCGAGCGGTAGAGATAAAAAGCAAATTGGGGGGTAGATTAAACAGAAAGAGACTGCCATGGGCAGTCTCTTTCTGTTTTCTGAATGACTTGCTGCCGGAGCGGACTACTTGCTCTTGGCTTTTTCGAAGCGCTTGTTGATCTCATCCCAGTTGACGACGTTCCACCAGGCGGCGAGGTAGTCTGGGCGGCGGTTGTTGTACTTCAGGTAGTAGGCGTGCTCCCAGACATCGTTGCCGAGGATGGGGTAGAAGCCCTGCGAGAGGGGTGAATCCTGGTTCGGTGTGGTAACGATCTTCAGCTTGCCGCCGTCGAAGATGAGCCAGCCCCAGCCTGCGCCAAACTGCTTGGCGGTGGTCTCGTTGAAGAGCTTCTTAAACTCTTCGAAGGAGTTGAAGTCAGTCTTGATCTGATCGGCGATGGCACCGGTGGGCTCTCCGCCGCCGGCGGGCTTCATGATCTGCCAGAACATGGTGTGGTTGACGTGGCCGCCGCCGTTGTTGCGGATCACAGTGCGAACGTCTTCCGGCAGGCTGGGAAGATCCTTGATGAGCTCTTCGGGTGTTTTGGAGCCGAGCTCGGGATGCTTCTCAATGGCGCCATTCAGATTGGTAACGTAGGTCTGATGGTGCTTGTCGTGGTGAAGCTTCATGGTCGCTTCGTCGATGGTGGGCTCAAGCGCTGCGTAATCGTAAGGAAGAGGTGCTAGTTCGTAGGCCACAGTCGTTCTCCTAACAAGTGAAGTTGCGTGATTTGTGCCGCAAGCGGCAAGGGAAAAAAATTACGAACAGATACCGGATTGTTAGATGCTGCGACGGGTGAATTCGCCGCATGCACTGAGAGTGGTGCAAAAGAAAACAGAAGCAGATTCTTCGCTGCACTCAGAATGACAGGTTCATCTGAGGGTGACACGACATCTCATAGAAAGACAGATCTATTTTGGGACTGGATACAAGTGGTGCCGCATTTGGGTGCGGACGATTCACATCATATAGGATTTGAGACATATGCCCCTCAGGATGTTCCCCCGATGAGCGCACTCGTTGAAGCCTTCAAGTGGATTACCGACCAGGGACAGGCCTTTGGGTCGCCCGGGCTGGAGCCGCGCTGGACGTCGAGCCAGAAGGATGCAGTAGGCACGGCATATGCCGCGTCGTCCCGCATCTGGTACACGGTGTCGCATGGCACGCTGAACGAAATTTATTATCCGACCATCGACCGTCCGCAGACCCGCGACATGGAACTGCTGTTTACCGACGGCGAGACCTACTTCCACGAAGAGAAGCGCGATTTTGAGTTCGACTTCCACTACATTGATCAGGATGCGCTGGCGGTGCGGGTAGTGGCGAACGATCGCGAAGGGCAGTACACCATCACCAAGGAGATCATTGCGGACCCGCACCATCCAGTGGTGTTGATCCACGTGAAGCTGGATGGCGATGAGGAGCACCTGAAGAAGCTGAAGTGCTATGCGCTGCTGGCACCGCATCTGAATGGCGGCGGTGCCGGAAATTCTGCGCGCGCGATTGAGGTGGCGGGGCAGCGCGCGCTGCTGGCGTGGAAAGGCGGTACGTCGCTGGCGATGGGCGCGAGCTGCGGGTTTACGCGCTCCTCGTGCGGCTATGTGGGCGCAAGCGACGGCTATCAGGACCTCTGCCAGAACAAGGTGATGGACTGGCAGTTCGATACGGCGCTGGACGGGAATATCGCCATGATGGGCGAGATTGATGTGTCGCAGAATCGCGAGTTCACCATTGCGATCAGCCTGGGCGAGGGGCACCATTCGGCGCTGTCGGGCATGATGCAGTCGCTGTCTGTGCCCTTTGATTCGCACCTGAAGCGGTTTATCGAGCAGTGGCGGAGATCGACTGCGCCGGAGCGGCTGACGAAGCAGGCGATGGATGGTGGGCAACTGATGCGCATCTCGCACAACGTGATCCTGGCGCATGAGGACAAGACGTATCCGGGGGCGTTTATTGCGTCGGCTTCGATCCCGTGGGGCGCGAGCAAGGGCGACGACGATCTGGGCGGATACCATCTGGTGTGGACGCGCGACATGGTGCAGAGCGCAACGGCGATTCTGGCATGCGGGCGGGTGGAGACGGCGCGCCGCGCTCTGGTGTATCTGGCCTGTACGCAGCGGCCGGATGGCAGCTTCGCGCAGAACTTCTGGATTGACGGAACGCCATACTGGAGCGGACTGCAACTGGATGAGATTGCGTTCCCGATCATCCTCGGCTGGCGTTTGTGGAAGCTGGGCGGGCTGGGGAACTTTGATATCTGGCCGTTTGTAGAGGCGGCAGCAGGGTGCCTGGTGCACTACGCGCCGGTGACGCAGCAGGAGCGCTGGGAGGAGAACGCGGGCTATTCGCCATCGACGCTGGCGGCGGTGATCTCCGCGCTGGTGTGCGCTGGGGATATTGCGCGGGCGCACGGGCGGCCACTGATCGCGGATTTCTTTGAAGGCTATGCGGACTGGATCGAGAGCCATCTGGAAGACTGGACGGTGACGGACGAGGGCACGCTCGATCCGGAGATTAAGCGGCACTACATGCGGATACGGCCGCCGATGTGCGGCGATCCGTTTGCGCCGGCGAACTGCGAGACGATGATGGTGCATACCTCCAACCGCGGCCCGGATGAGCAGCGGGAGTTCGACGCGCGGGAGATGGTCGATGCGGGATTCCTGGAGCTGGTGCGCTACGGGATTCGGCGGGCGGACGACCCGCTGATCGTGGATTCGCTGAAGGTAGTGGACAAGGTACTGAAGATCGACACGCCGTATGGTCCGTGCTGGCGCCGCTACAACCATGACGGCTATGGGCAGCGGAAGGATGGCAGCGCGTACGAAGGCTGGGGGCAGGGACGCGCGTGGCCTTTGCTGACGGGCGAGCGGGCGCACTACGAACTGGCCGCGGGGCGCGATGTGGGCAGCTACATCAAGGCGATGGAGGGGTTCAGCTCGTTTGGCAGCATGCTGCCGGAGCAGGTGTGGGATTATGCCGATCTGCCGGAGCGCGAACTGTACTTTGGGCGGTCGGCGGGGTCGGCGCAGCCGCTGGTATGGGCGCATTCAGAGTATGTGAAGCTGCTGCGTTCGGTGGCTGACGGCAGGGTGTTTGACCGGATTTCAGTGGTAGAGGAACGGTATTGTGCTCCGGCACGCGAGCGGAAAAACTACAACCATGTGGAGATCTTCCAACTGACGCGGAAGATCAGCACAATGGATGCAGAACGCACGCTGATGGTGCTGGACCCGGCGGCGTTTGAGCTTGTGTGGAGCGTGGACGGCTGGAAGACAACGCAGACCACACCAGCGACGGAGCTGGGGCTTGCGGGATTCAATGTGCATCTGCCGAAGGAAGCGACGGAGCATGCGGAGAAGATCGTGTTCACGATGCACTGGCCCGCGGAGAATCGCTGGGCAGGGATGAATTTCGAAGTGAAGCTCGATGCAGTCTAATGCAGCATCATCTGGCCATGTTTATGGCATGAATCTCTGCGATATAGCCGCCGGGAAACTGCACCATGGCTGCGCTGCGGTCGCCTGAAGTATACGGTTCAACGAGGGTGGTGACACCCAGCGTCTGCGCTTTGCGGAGTGTGGCGGGGAGATCCGCGACCTCATAGCCGGTGGTCTCGCGGCCATATGGGAATGGCAGATGGCCATCCGTCACGAAGACGACCATTTTGCCGAAGGCCGACTCTATGCGGATGCGGCGAAAACTCGTGCCGGGGCTGCCGATCTCAATGCCGGGCGCATGGGTTTCATCGGAGACGATCTTTCCATTGGAAAAAACGAGAAACCCGCGGAGGAAGGCGGCGGCGCGATCGGGCGAGAGATAGACACGGTTCTCAGGGATGTACTGTAGAGGCGCGTAAACGGGCGGTGTGGTATGCCAGTAAAGCTGCATATTGACTCCGCCGGGCCATTGGATGATGGCGTCTCTGCCGATGGGATCGGGAAAGGGTGTGACGATAATGTCTGCGCCAGCGGCGCGTGCGGCGCGGATGGCCGCATCCATGTCTCTGACGAGATAGCCCGTGCGTTCACTGCCGAAGGGCGCGGGCATGGGAGTCTTGAAGGCAAAGAGCGAGATGCCGCCGGAAGGCGTCTTTAGCGCCTGAAAGACTGTGCTGGAAGGAGTTGGAGTTACGGTGGTGATCGCCGGTTTGGTGCTGGTTCCACCAAATGTGCCGAGAAAACTTTTTACGAAAGGGTCGAGATTCTCCAGCGAGACGTAGACGTGGGTAGTGTCGTACTGCGGCCCAACGCCGACCGTGGTGGTCGAACTCTGATGATGCATAGTCGCATGCTGTTGAGCGTAGACAACGGAAAGATTTGCCGAGAGCAGCAAGACTGCAAGGAGGGATGCGCGGCGGGTTCTCATAGCGGCTCCTAATGGAGAGACGGATGTTCCGGCCGAGTTCGGGGGCCGGAAAATATAACGTACCATCGTTCGACGAGGGCGGTGGCCTGCATCTCATAATTTGTCCACAGAAGTTGTGCGGGAATGAATTTTGCAGTAAGGCAAAAGAGGTGAAGCAGTGAAATGGCGCATGGGGTTCCCGGTAGTTGTAGCGGCGGTCTTGCTTGGCTACGCCTGCGTGGCGCAGGCTGGATGCGGGCCGGACAGGGTGGATGTGGGCGGCTACAAGCTGTGGATGCAGACTGCGGGAAAGGGAAAGCTGACCGTAGTGTTTGTGAGCGGCGTCAGCGATGACTCCAGCGTCTGGAAGGACATTGAGCCGGTCATCCGGGAGCACCATAAGGTTCGCACCGTGGTGTATGACCGCGCTGGACTGGGCAAGAGCGATCCCAAGCCGGGGGATTATCACCTGATGGATGAGGTGGCAGCAGTGAAGACGGCGCTGGCGAAGTGCGGCGTGAGTGGGCCCATGGTGCTGGTGGCGCATTCGTATGGCGGCTTTATCAGTTGGCGGATGGCGGCGGCAGATTTCGCGGTGAAGGGGCTGGTCTTTGTGGATGCGAACCTGGGCAGTTTCTTTGACGATGCAGAGGTAGCACGGTTGCAGGCGCGGTACACGCCACAATTCGAGGCGCTACGGCAGGAGAAGCCGGAACTGGCGCGGCTCATGATTCCGCTGATGGAGGCTTACCCGGAGACGGTGAAGCGAGTGCGCGTGGTGGATATTCCGCCTAAGCTGCCAGTGATCGATATTGTGGCAGAGAAGACGTGGGTGGACACCCCGGATGAGCTGACCGCGATGCGGAAAGCTCATGCGGATTTTGTGGCGGCCTCGCCCGCGCGGGAGGCGGTGTTTGCCAAAGGGAGTGGCCACTACGTGATGCGCGACCGGCCAGACCTGGTGATCGCGGCGATTGATCGCATGGTGGAGAAGGTGAAGGGGCAGAAGTAGGTTGCTCGCGGAAACCTGAGGATCTGTCCAATCACTTTTTTGATCGCTTCTGTTTTACGTCGTCATCCTGTGTTTTATATTGTCATCCTGTGCTGCGTCGTCATCCTGAACGCAGTGAAGAATCTCTGTAGTTGCTTCTATCGCTGCAAAGCATCTGGCCCAAAGAAGGCTGTTGTCTTTGTGCTCTGTCACCTATGAACACTCACCCACTGTCATTCTGAACACACCCGGGTGCCCCATTCATCTCAGCCTTATCGCGATGAGTGGGACATTCGCGCTGAGCCTGCCCTGAGCGCAGTCGAATGGGCGCGAACGCTGCCGCCCATCCCTCCATCGCCCAACACTTCAAACCGCCGTCATCCTGAGCGTTTAGCGAAGGACCCCCGTAGTTGTCTTTATCGCTGCACCACTGCCAACCCTAAGAAGGCCGTTGTCTTTGTGCTGGGCCCCCGCCAATCGTCGCAAGATATCTTCATAAATCAGACGGCAGTCCGAAACTTCCTCTGACAAGCTCCATCGCCTCCTCCGTCGTCCGCACGCGCCCCTCAAGCTGCGCGTCCTCGGCAAACGCCAGCATCTCCTTGAACCGCGCACCCGGCTTATACCCCGCCGCGATCAACTCGCGCCCGGTCACCAGCAGCGCAGGCCGCACCTCCTCCGCCGGAGTCGCCTCATAAGCCGCCTTCGCATACTCATACAGCGTCAGATCGCCATGCGCCGCCATGCAGTCCATCCGGTGCAGCGCCAGGTGTTCGGGAAAATTCTCCAGCCGCAGAAACCGCTTCAGCGTCGACGCCTTCATCTGCATCACATCGCCAAAACGCATATGGTTCTTCACCAGCGCCGAAATCTGCGCCGTCTCCTCATTCGAAAACCGCAACCTCCCGCAGATCGCCTCCGCCATGCGCACGCCCACCTCCACGTGCCCATTGAACCGGATGCGGTCCTCCGGCCCCGTCGGCGCGGTAAACGTCGCCGGCTTGCCCACATCGTGCAGCAGCGCGCCCCACGCCAGCGTCGCCGGGCACCCAGCCGGCAACTGCTCCAGCAGCATCAGCGTATGCACCCAAACGTCGCCCTCGGGATGGTACTGGGGAGGCTGCTCCACTCCCTGCATCTTCACCACCTCCGGCAGCACCTCGCGCAGCAGCCCCGTCTCATCCAGCAGCTCAAACGCTCGCCGGGCCGAACCCTCCGTCAGCATCCGCGTCAGCTCGTCCCGTATGCGCTCGTTGCTGACCACGGAGATCTCCTCAGCGTGCCTGAGAATTGCCGTGAACGTACCCTGCTCCACCCTGAACCCAAACCGTGCCGCAAACCGTACCGCCCGCAGCATTCGCAGCTTATCTTCTTGAAAACGCAGGTTCGCATCGCCGATGGCGCGCACCACCCCCGCCGCCAGGTCCTCCCGCCCATGCACATAGTCCAGAACTGCCCCGGAAACATCCTGCCGCTCGCCGAACTTCTCTGGATCCAGCAACATACCGTTCACGGTGAAGTCGCGCCGTAGTACATCCGTGCGCACGTCCGTGGAGAACCGTACAGCGTCCGGTCTGCGGCCGTCAGAATACGCGCCATCGCTCCGGAAAGTAGCCACTTCCGTAGCCACATCGCCCTCGACTACCAGCACCACGCCAAAGTGCGCGCCCACCGTAAATGTCTTGCGAAACAACGAGATAACCTGC
>DASWOP010000100.1:0-2586 GCA_036404255.1 Acidobacteriaceae bacterium
GGAGAATCCGCGGGTGGATATGACGCTGGCGAATCTGGCAGAGACGGCACGGGCGGAGCAGGCGCATTGGCAGGGGGAGCTGGCGCGGATTCTGCCGCTGGTGCTGCTGCCGGGGAAGCCGGTGCGGGGCGGTGGCCGGGCGGCGGGTTCGGGCGCGTGCGTGGCTGTGGAGGTGGACCGGCTGCGGGAGATGAGTGTGGCGATGCGCAGGCGGGTGGTGAGGGCGGCGGCGGAGAGTGTGGGCGGAACGCTGAATTTTGCTGCGACGGAGAGCGTGTTGGCGCTATGCGGGTTTGAAAATACGGGGGTTAGCCATACACGGCAGGGGACAAAGGGCGCGCTGCATCTGGAGGGCGGGCTGCGGGCGGAGCGTTCGGCGAGGGAACTGCGGTTTTCACGAGTGGAAGCTACCTAGCAGGGGCCGGGGGCATCTACAGAATAGCTGTTGGCTGAGTTGGGACAGAAATCAAAAGCTATTTCTGTAAACAGAGAATGAATCGCGGCGCAAAGAGTAGAATCTAAAGTTACATCCCGGACTTTTCCACCTGATGCGGTTTCAGGTGAACGGTACAGGTCTGTAACGATCGTCCCTTGGTTTCCGTCAAAAGGGAGCAAAGGGCGTCCCGCTTCCCCACGAAGCAGGCCGGCATAGGAGAGGAACCTCGATTGAATTCTGCGGTGAAACAAATCGTAATCTGGGTGTTGATTGTCACAAGCCTGGTGCTGCTCTGGCAGTTTGCACTCAAGAGCGCCGGAGTTGGACATGAGAAGCAGACCAACATCTCCGAGCTCCTCAATGATGCCGACGCGGGGAAGGTCCATGACGTAACCATCAATGGGAACGAAGTGACCGGCCACTACAAGGGCGGCGACAAAGATGGCTTCCACGCCATTATCCCGACTGGCTATGCGAGCCTGTATGACGTGCTGCGCAAGGACGGCGTGAGCATCTCCGTCAAGGACCAGCAGTCGAATGCATGGATCGGCGTGCTGATCCAGTTCGCGCCGGTGGTGCTGCTGATCGGCGTATTCATGTTCATGATGCGGCAGATGCAGAGTGGCGGAAACAAGGCGATGAGCTTTGGCAAGAGCCGTGCGCGGCTGCTGAGCATGCAGCAGAAGAAGATCACCTTCAAGGATGTCGCCGGTGTGGATGAGGCGAAGGAAGAGCTGAAGGAGATCATCGAATTTTTGCGCGAGGCGCAGAAGTTCCAGCGGCTGGGCGGACGGATTCCGAAGGGCGTACTGCTCGTCGGGCCTCCGGGAACGGGCAAGACGTTGCTGGCGCGCGCTGTGGCTGGGGAAGCGAACGTTCCGTTCTTCTCGATCTCCGGTTCGGACTTTGTGGAGATGTTTGTGGGCGTGGGCGCAAGCCGCGTTCGCGATCTGTTTGAGCAGGGCAAGAAGAATGCGCCCTGCATCATCTTCATCGACGAAATTGATGCTGTGGGACGGCATCGCGGTGCCGGCCTGGGCGGCGGACATGACGAGCGCGAGCAGACGCTGAATCAGTTGCTGGTCGAGATGGACGGTTTTGAGTCCAACGACGGCGTGATCCTGGTAGCTGCAACGAACCGTCCGGATGTACTTGATCCAGCGCTTCTGCGTCCGGGGCGTTTTGACCGTCGCGTGATCGTGGGCAGGCCGGATGTGCGTGGCCGCGAAGAGGTTCTTCGCGTGCATGCCAAGAAGGTGCCGCTGGCAGACGACGTGAACCTGAACGTGCTGGCACGTGGGACCCCGGGCTTTAGCGGCGCGGACCTGGCGAACATGGTGAACGAGGCTGCACTGGCTGCGGCGCGCCATAATCGCAAGGCTGTACACATGTATGACTTTGAAGTCGCGAAGGACAAGGTCATGATGGGCGCGGAGCGCAAGTCGATGCTGCTGACGGACGAGGAGAAGCGGGTTACCGCCTATCACGAGGCCGGACATGCGCTGGTGGCTGCGATGAGCGAGCATGCCGATCCGCTGCACAAGGTCACGATCATTCCGCGCGGTATGGCGCTGGGTGTGACCATGCAGTTGCCGACAGAGGACAAGTACACGGTCACGAAGAACTACCTGCAGACGCAGATGGCTATCCTGATGGGTGGGCGCTGCGCTGAGGAGATCTTCCTGAAGCAGATGACGACCGGGGCTGGCAACGACATTGAGCGGGCGAGTGAACTGGCCCGCAAGATGGTCTGCGAGTACGGGATGAGCGATCTTGGGCCGATGACGTTTGGCAAGAAGGAACAGGAAGTGTTCCTGGGCCGTGATATTGGACAGGCACGCGATTTCTCCGACGATACGGCGAAGGAGATTGATGCGCAGGTCCGAGGCTTTATCGACGAGGGCTACAAGGCTGCTTACGGGCTGCTGGACCAGCATCAGGAGATCATGCACCGCATGGCCGCGGCCCTGCTGGAGCGTGAGACGCTGGATGCGATCGAGCTGAAGCTGATTATCGACGGCAAGGATCTGCCGCCGTTTGATGCAGGCTTCCGCGGGTCTGATGGCGATGGCGGCGATCTGCAGAAGGTGCTGAAGCCAGAGGGAACCCGGGCTCCGGGATTTCCTGAGGGACAGCCTTCGCACGCTTGA
>DASWOP010000101.1:0-4206 GCA_036404255.1 Acidobacteriaceae bacterium
ATGGCAGCGGAAGGTCTGCGCGAGCTGCACCCGCTCCTCAGCATGGAAGAGACGTTGCGCCCTCTCAAACACGTCTCCCAGCCCGCCGCGCAGCGCCTTCGCGTTACCGCGCTGGAGATGTCCATCTACCTGCGCCAGCAGTTGCTCCGCGATGCGGACTGGGCGGGCATGGCCCACTCCGTCGAGATTCGCACGCCCTTCGTTGACTTCCATCTGCTGCGCGAGCTTGCCCCCCTGCTTGGCGGGCCCAATCCCCCCGGTAAGCACGCTATGGCCACCTCCCCTGCTCGCCGTCTCCCCTCAGACGTTCTGCATCGCCCCAAAACCGGCTTCGGTGTGCCTGTTCGCGAGTGGCTCATCTCCGGCAACACCCCCGGCCAGATGCACAGCGCAGAGCGCGGCCTCCGCGGCTGGTCCCGTCTGATTCTGGAGCACTTCCTCACCTCCGATCACATTCCCTCGCACTCCCCCACGATGGAAGACCTCTCCGCCGTTCTGTAGCTGCTGTTTAGAGCATTTTTGATTCAAGTGTGAACATCGGCTGGCAGCGGGACGATCAGGTTGCCAGATGTAAGCTGGGTTGCCGGATGTAAGCGGGGTTGCCGGATGTAAGCTGGGTTGCTGGATTAAGCCCCCGGCTTCAGCCGGGGGGAGTGCAGGCTTTAGCCTGCACGGCAAGCTGCGTGTATTGCAATGGGCTTTAGCCCCGGGCCGTATGGTCAACATCTAAAACGAAAGCGCTCTAGGCTGTATCGACATATAAGTCTCTGATAAATCATTGATTTATCAGAGGCGTCATTCTGACCCTCGAGCGCAGCGAAGGGGAAGAATCTCAGTATTTTGCTCGTACAACCTCACACTTTTCTGGCTGCAGCCTGCTACCAGCCAATATCCCCTTTGCTTCTCTCCTCTTTTGTATCCCTCTATATGTCGATCCGCTCTAGTAGCCGAATTTATTTCACATGGCGAGCCGCTTGCGTCCCGAAGACTTGCGCTCTACACTTCGGTGCGTTTATCGTGAGTATGTTCGGCTATCGCACAACTGGCCGCTCTGGTCCCCGAGGAGAAAATCGTTTTGACCCGCACCACTCCCGTCATTGCACCCGTTTCCCCCGCCGTTTCGCCGGTCCGTCCGCCCGCGCCTGTGCTTCCCGGCGTCGCACTCAATACGTATCAGGGCGACCCGAACTTCATGACCTCTCTGGCTCGCGGCCTCTGCGTCATTCAGGCCTTTACCCAGAAGACCCCGCAGATGACCATCTCCCAGATCAGCCTCCGCACCGGCCTCTCCCGCGCCGCCGTGCGCCGCTGCCTCTACACCCTCACCAAGCTCGGCTTCGCCGGCTCGGAAGACGGCCAGCGCTACTCCCTGCGCCCCCGCATCCTCACCCTCAGCAACACCTACACCGCCTCCAACACACTCTCGCAGTCTGCCCAGCCCATTCTGGATCGCATGAGCGCCCAACTTCACGAATCCTGCTCCGTGGTCACGCTCGATGGCGACGACATCGTCTACATCGCGCGTACCACCGTCACCCGCATCATGTCCGCAGACCTGCACATCGGCAGCCGCCTCCCCGCCTTCTGCACCTCCATGGGCCGCTGCCTGCTGGCCTACCTGCCCCCCGAGCAGTTGGAAGCCTACCTGACGCGCGTCGATCTGCATCGCTACACCAGCCGCACGGTGAACTCCATCGAAAAGCTGCGCATGCTCCTGCGCTCCACCCGCCGAGCAGGCTACACCATCTGCGATCAGGAGTTGGAAGTTGGCTTGCGTTCGGTCGCCGTGCCAGTCCAGGCCCCCTCCGGCCGCGTAGTCGCCGCCATCAACGTCAGCGGTCAGGCCCAGCGCATGCCCCTGCCTGAGATGCAGACAGCCTTCCTGCCCCACCTGCGCTCCGCCGCCGCCGAACTCGGCATGTGCCTGCGCTAGTCCCTACCGGCCAGTCCCGAATCTCACCCGAGTCATTCTGAGCGGAGCGCAACCGGGGTCCCCGGCGATCGGCCTCTTGTTCGCTGGGGCAGGAAGCCAACCGCTCCCGCCCATCTCCCCTCAGCGCAAAAATTCAAACCGAGTCATTCTGAGCGAAGCCGAAGAATCCAGAAGGTCTAAGCGTCACCCATACCGCCAAAGAGCTTCCGCTGCACGACCCCACTCCTCCACGGCCCAAAGACCTTCTACCCGCACCACCGTCATTCCCCCACGGTTTGTCATTCTGAGCGAAGCGAAGAATCTCAAATGCTCCTCGCGCCCCAAACCCGGGTGGCCCATCCTTTGCAGCTTCATCGCAAAGGGTGGGTTATTCGCGCAACGCGCGAACCGCTCCCGCCCATCTCCCCACCCACCACCACTTTCAAACCGAGTCATTCTGAGCGAAGCGCAGCGAAGTCGAAGAATCCAGAGGGTCTGTACGCACCCATGCCGCCAAAGAGCTTCCGGCGCACAGACCTCCCCTGGTGTCCAGAACTTACCCATGCGCTGTCCACGACTTCACCTGGACCTATCGAGGAGCTGTTCTGGACATATCCATGCGTTCACCTGGAGCTTACGGAATGTTTGGACATATTTGGCGTACTTTCCCGCCCAATTCACTACAATTAAATAAGAAAGCAAATTCCGATGCACCGGGGCTGATCCACTAACCCTTTGCGAATGAAATATTTACCGATAACTATCTTATTATCAAATATTTAGCGGAAACGATCCGGCTAAATCGTTGAAAATAAGATATTTGATTTTAAGCAGGGGGAGGGGGGTATCCCTACGAATAAAAAATCCGGAATTGCAGCTAAGGTTCAACCGCAGTCTGCGCCCGTGGCCGCCTGCCCCACATCAGCGCCACATAAACCACCGCAGACAGACCAAAGCCCACAAACCACGCATAGTCATAGAGAAAGTGCAGAGGCTTCACAACAAGCCCAATCAACGCAACAAAGACGCCTGCAACCAGCGCAATGATCGCCCGTGGATTGATCCCGTGAGTATATTCATAAGGCCCGCCGCGATGGTACAGCGAATCCACCGCCAGCCGCGTGCCCCGTATGAAAAAGTAATCCGCCACCATGATCCCCGCCACCGGCCCCAGCAGCCCCGAATACCCCACCAGCCACCCAAAAATGTAGCTGCCAAACGTCGACATCAGCTTCCACGGCATCATCGCCAGCCCGAGAAAACCGGTGATCAACCCGCCCGTGCGGTAGCTGATAAGCCGCGGTGCCAGGTTGGAAAAATCATTCGAGGGCGAAACAACATTCGCTCCAATGTTCACGTTCAGCGTTGCCACCAGCAGCACGATCATCGAGATGAAAGCGACCAACGGCTGATGGAACAGCCCCAGCAGCACGATCGGACTCCACACCGGATGGCCAAACACCACCACCGAAGCCGATGTAACCGCGATGCCGATGAACGAATAGAGCACCATCGCCACCGGCAACCCGATAGCCTGCCCCACGATCTGCGACTCCTGCGACTTGGAGAAGCGAGTGAAGTCAGGAATATTCAACGACAGAGTAGCCCAGTACCCCACCATCGCCGTAAGCGACGGAAAGAAAAACTTCAGGAAAGCCCCCGTCGTCTTGAAGCTGCTCGGCGTGGAGAGCATCGGCCCGAAACCACCCGCTTTATGCAGCATCCAGAAGAGCAGCGTGAGTGACGCAATCAGCATGAACGGCGCGGAGAAGCTCTGCAGGAAGCGGATCGACTCCACCCCGCACCACACCACCGCCATATTCAACAGCCAGAACCCAAGGAAGCAAGCCCACAACGCGGCAGGCATGTGGATAGTGCTGGGCCAGAGCACATTCAGCATCGAATAGATCGCCAGTCCCCCCAGCCACGACTGAATGCCGAACCATCCGCAAGCCACCAGCGCGCGCAAAATGGCCGGGATATTGGCCCCCCGTACCCCAAACGACGCCCTCACAAAAACCGGAAACGGGATGCCGTACTTTGCGCCCGCATGTGCATTCAGCAACATGGGAACAAGCACGATCAGGTTACCCAGCAGGATGGTGAAGATCGCCTGCTTCCAGTTCATCCCGCCCGCGATCAGTGACGACGCGAGCATGTAGGTGGTGACCTCCATCGACATGGAGAACCACAGCGCAATGTAGTTGTACGTCGTCCACGTGCGATGCGCCGGCGAGGTCGGCGCAAGGTCGTGGTTGTAGAGAGAAGTATCGTGCAAGCGGCAGTCTCCAGTG
>DASWOP010000102.1:0-8786 GCA_036404255.1 Acidobacteriaceae bacterium
GACAGCCACGACCGCCCCCGCCGCGTCCTCCGCCCGGCCAACTACGTCGCCACCACGCCCGGCTTCGGCTGGTACCAGGGCGAGCTCGGCAACGGCCAGAGCTACGCCGTCATCAACCTCCAGGGCCGCGTCTTCATGGCGAACACCGACGACCCCTTCCGCAAGGCCGACGAGCTACTCCAGCACATCACCGCCAAAGTCATCCTCGTCGACTTCCACGGCGAAGCCACCTCCGAAAAGGTCGCCCTCGGCTGGTATCTCGATGGCCGCGTCACGGCCGTCCTCGGCACCCACACCCATATCCCCACCGCAGACGAGCGCGTCCTCCCCGGCGGCACCGCCTACCAGACCGACGTTGGTATGAGCGGCCCCTACGACAGCGTCATCGGCGTAGAGAAAGAGTTAGTGCTGGCAAGATTCCTCACCGGTCTGCCCGGCAAGTTCGAAGCCGCCAAAGGCAACCCCAAAATGTGCGCCGCACTCATCCAGTGCGACGGCGCCACTGGCCGCGCCGAAAAGATCCAGCGCATCATGCTTGGGGAGTAGAGCTGCTTCCCATATGGGTACTCGTGAACTGGCCCCACATATATGATCCAAACAAATATCCTGCCAGAGGCCAAATCACTAGATTGATCAGGATGCCAGACAAGCTAATTGGCCTGAAATGAAATTGTCCATTAGACCGTGTGATGCGGTTGATAACCGTCACGCACACCAACATCCATAGGCCATATCCAAACACGCCACGTGTCAATATAAAGCGCGTGCGTCCGCGGCGATATACCTGTTCAATCTTGGCTCTTCGTTTCGCTTCCTTCTCCAGCTTGCGATCATCGCTCATCGTAAAACCTTGGCGGAATTTTATCACCAAGCAGCGCTAATTATGATGATGGCGATGTAGCTCAAACTCCACCCCACCCATAAAGCTCCTTGGTGGCATCGGCACCGCCGAAGGCCGCAGAATCTCCGCATAATTCGTATTGCTCAGATTCGCAATCTGCACATACGGCCTAATCCACCCATGCTGCCGCGCCGCCTCTACATCCCACACCGGATACGCCGTCTGCCCCACATGCTGCTCCACGCCCACGCGCGTCCGCACCAACACGTCAGGCCGCGCCAGCGTCTTTCGATACTCAAAGCTCGCATTGTTCACTGCATAGTTCGCCACATACACCGACGTCAGCCCATCCAGCGAAGGCTGCGCCCCGCTCACCCCGGTATACGCCAGCCTCACCTGCTGCCGTCTCCGCAGTTGCATCGTAAGCGAAGCCTCCACCCCGAGATACCTCAGCGACTCCAGGTTCGTCGCCGTGTACGGCGTCCCCGTCGGCGCATTCACCGCCCGCGTGTAATCGATCGTGTTCTGCAGCCGGTTGTAGAAGAACGTCACCGCCGCCGTCGTGTTCGCCCGCGAATACCAGTCCGCGCCGCCATCAAAGTTCCAAGCCGTCTCCGGCACCAGCGCCTCATTTGGCGCATGCGTCGGATCGGAATAGTACAGGTCCACGAACGTCGGCAGCCTGAACCCGTGCCCAGCCGACGCCCTCAGCTTCACGCTCCGCGGCAGCCAGAAACTCGCCGCAGCCGACGGACTGAACTCAGCATGTCCGCCGCTCAGCACCTCTTCCCGCGCGCCCACAGACACGCTGCCCCGTCCCGGCACCCGCAGCTCTGCCTGTACATAACCCGCGCCTCGATTGCGCCCATGGTTTCCCAGGCTGTTCGAGCGAATCTGGTCCGTGTCCTCCTCCAGTCCATAGAAGAGCCGCAAATTCTTCGCAATGCGGTCTGCCCGCCGCAGCGTTCCCTCCCAGTTCTGGTCAATATGGTTATTGTCATACGGCGTCGGCACACCCCGGAAGAGATCGAACTCATCCGTATGCCGCCGATACGCCACCGACGCACTCGTCTGCGTCCCAAGCTGCTGATGCAGCCCCGCAAACCATCCCTTTGTCCGCTCGAACGAGTTATATGGCCCGTAGAAAAGATTCGCCCCAAACGGCCTGTCGCTCACCGCCAGCAGCACATCGCTCTCCCCCAGCCGCGTCGCAATCCGCGTCTCCGAACTCAGTTGCCGACTGCTGTAGTCGCGATCCACCGTAAAGCCGTCCGACTTATCCCGTCCCCCGGCCAGCACCTCGCTCCATCGGGCCCACACGCCCGATGCAACGAACGCCTCCTGCTGCCCGCCGAAACTCGACCACCCCGTCCGCAGCTGCAGCGAACTCACCGTCGGCCTGTACGTCAGCACATCCACCACGCCGCCAATCGCGTCCGACCCATACAGCGTCGAACCCGCGCCATGCAGCACATCAATAGCGCCTAGCGCATCCAGCGGCACCGGCACATCCAGGTTGAAGTGCGAAGTCTCCACATCATTCATCCGAAACCCATTCAGCAGCACCAGCGTCTGCTCAAACGTCGTTCCGCGCAGAGACACATCCGCCTGCGTTCCGCCGCCACCGCGCTGCTGCAGTACCACTGAGCTGTCCATTCGCAGATAATCCTGAAGTGTCGGAAATGCCAGCCGCTCCTTCTGCGTCTCCAGCACCTCCACGGACCGCGCCGATTCGCCTTCCGAAATGGGGTCGAAGCTGCCCAGCACCACCACCGTCGTACTCACAGCGGGAGCCGCCGGTGCAGCCGTTTGCCCCGCAGCGCAGAGCGGCAAAAGTGCCAATCCAAAGAGTGTTCCTGTGATCTGCAAGCCTAAGATTCTCATGTCCAAGGCAGATTCTACGCACCCAGGCACCGCGCACAACAAAGATTTAGTGCAGTATCAAATAGTTGACGCGCTAAACTATCTCCATGTCCAGCATGCGCATTAACGCCTTCCTGTATGAGAGTCCCATGTTTGCCGTCAGCCGCACCGCGCGCCGGTTTGATGCCCTGGCCAACCGCGCCCTCGCCCCAGACGACCTTAGCTTCCTCGAAGGCCTCATCCTCGCCGCCATCTTCTTCGAAGCTCCCCGCCGCATCAAGCCATCCGAACTGGCCGAGACCTTCGGCACTACCCGCGCCAACATCAGCCACACCGTCTCCGCGCTCGAATCCAAAGGCCTTCTGCACCGCGCCATCGACCCAACCGACGCCCGCGCCTACCTGCTCGCGCTAAAACCCTCCGGCAGAAAATCCGCCCTGCGCGTCATCCGCGCCTTCGACAAATTGCAGGCCACCTTCGAGCGCGAAGTCGGCAAGCGCTCCCTCACAGAAGCAACCCGAATCATCCAATCTCTCGAGCAGCTAGCCGATTCCCTCTAAGCCCGCTGCCGCGCCACGCGCTCGTAAATCTTCACGTACTCCTGCGCCGGTCGATCCCAGCTGAAATCCTGCTTCATCCCGCGCTGCATCATCCCCAGCCACTGCTCCGGCACGCCCCGCACAGCAAGCGCCCGCCGAATCGCATCCAGAAAATCCTGCGGCGCATAGCCGTGGAACTTGAAGCCGTTCCCCTTGCCTTCATGCTGCTCGTCGATGGTGTCATCCAGCCCGCCCGTCGCGCGCACCACCGGAATCGTCCCATACTTCAGCGAATAGATCTGGTTCAGCCCGCAAGGCTCGTAGTGCGAAGGCATCAAAAAAATATCCGCCCCAGCTTCGATCTTGTGCGCCAGCACATTGTCGTAGCCCACCTTCACCCGCATCTTCTCCGGATACTTCGCTGCTAGCTCGCGCAGCAAATTTTCGAAGTAAGCTTCGCCATTGCCCAGTATCAGCAGCGCCACATCTTCCTGCATCAGTTCTGGAGTGATCTGCTCCAGCAGATCAAATCCCTTCTGCGTCGCAAAGCGCGAAACCACGCCCAGCACCGCCGTCGTATCGCTCACCTCTTCCAAATCAAACGCATGCAGCAGATCGCGGCGGCACTCCTTCTTCCCCGCCAGCTTATTCACCGAATAGTGCGCCGCAATATTCGCGTCCGTCGCCGGATTCCACTCCTCGTAATCCACGCCATTCAGAATGCCAATCAGGTCGCCGCTGCGTCTGCGCAGCAGCCCATCCAGGTTATTGCCAAACTCCGGCGTCTGGATCTCCTCGGCATACTTGCGGCTCACCGTCGTGATCGCGTCCGCATACACAATGCCGCCTTTCAGAAAATTCACCGTGTCATAGTGCTCCAGCTTGTCAAAGGTGAACATGTCCCACGGCAGCAGCAGCGTCTCCATCGTGCGCGGGGGGAACCATCCCTGGTACCCCGCATTGTGGATCGTCAGCACGCAAGGAACCGCCCGCAGTACCGGATCGAAGAAGTAGATCGACCGCAGCATCACCGCCAGCATCGCCGCCTGCCAATCATGTACATGGAACACATCCGGCACGCCAAGCTGCTTGCAAGCCTCGATCACCGCGCGGCAGTAGAGCCCAAACCGCTCCGCATTATCCGGATAATCCCCGCTCGGCGTCCCGTAGAAACTCTCCCGGTCAAACATCTCCGGGCAGTCCACAAAATAAATCTGCACACTGCCGCCGCCCTCTTCCGCGCTCGTCTTGCCGCCATCCAGTATCCGCACAAAGCGGTTGTAAGACGGAAACGGCACCGTCAAACTGCGGATCACCACCGGAGCATCCGGCACAACCCGTGCCACCTGCCGGTAGTACGGCAAAAAGATCGACACACGATGCCCCTGCGCACTGAGCGCCTGTGGCAACGCCCCCACCACATCGGCCAGCCCGCCGGTCTTGGCATAGGGAGCACACTCTGAAGCTGCGAAGACAATATGCATATCTGGTTCAGTCTACCTGTCGTAGTTGTCAGATGTCAGTTTTCAATTCGCCGTTGCAAGCCCTGCTCCTAACAACTGAAAACTGGCAACTTACAACGGCACCACCAGAAACTCGATAGACTGACATCTGTTCTCATGCAAAAGCGCAAACCAAAACTCGGACAGAATTTCCTCATCGACGACGAAGCCCGTCACCGTATCGCAGACGCCCTTGGCGACGTCACCGCCAAAACCGTCATTGAGATTGGCCCGGGCCACGGCGCCATCACAGAGATTCTCGCCGCCCGCGCCCGCCGCCTCATCTGCATCGAGCTCGACGAGCATCTCGCCAGCGAGCTTCGCTTCAAATTTCGCGACCACCCCAATGTCGAGGTCGCCAAGGGCGATGTCCTCAAGGCCGAGTTCCCCTTTCTCCTCGCGCCCGATACAGCCAAAGCCAGCGTCGTCGGCAATCTCCCCTACTACATCACGTCCGATATTCTGCTCGCGCTCTTCGCCAACTGCCACCTCTTCGACCGCGCCGTCCTCATGATGCAGCGCGAAGTAGCCGACCGTGTCGCCGCCGCACCCGGTGTCCGCGAATACGGTCTGCTCACCGCTACCACGCAGATGTACGCCCAGGTCGCCTCGCTCTTCACCCTGCCACCCTCAGCCTTCTCCCCGCCGCCAGACGTCTTCTCCTCCGTCGTCCGCCTGGAGTTCGCCTCCCGCTTCACCGAGCTGGCCGTAGACGCCCCCGGCTTTGACACCTTCCTCAAACAGAGCTTCGGCCAGAAGCGCAAGACCCTGGCAAACAACCTCCGCGCCGCAAACTTCTCCCGCGATCTCTTGGAAAATAGCTGGCCCGCCCAAGTCCCCCGCGAAGCCCGCGCCGAAGCCCTCACCCTGCAGCAAATGGCCGCAGTCTACCGTGCCCTGCACCCCGCAGCACCCACGCCATCATCTTGAGCGCACACCTTCGCCCTCTAGCCTCACAATCAAAAGAAAAAAAGGCGCGGCCGAAGCCGCACCCTCTTTCCTGATCCCTGTTACCTGCCTTAAGCTTCTGCCCCGTGGCACTTCTTATATTTCTTTCCACTCCCGCAAGGGCAAGGATCATTCCGCCCGACCTTGTGCTCGCCCACGCGCCGCTGCTGCACCTCCGCAGGCCCAGCATCACCGCCCGCACGCCGCGCCGCTTCCAGCTCGCGTTCCTTCTTGCGTTTGAACTCCCGCTCCAGCTCATCGATCGTCGATGACGGCGGACGCACCGGAATCTCAATCGGCGCATGCGTCGGCGCAGCAGCCGGCGAAACCTCTCCCTCGATCGTCTGTGGCACAATCAGCTCCGGCACCTGCGTCACTGGCTGTCCATCCGGTCCCAGGATCTGCATGCGAAACAAGTACCGCACCGTGTCCTGCTGGAACACCTTCATTACCTCTTCAAACATCGCGAACGAATCCCGCTTGTACTCCACCAGCGGATCCTGCTGCGCATAGCCACGCAGCCCGATGCCCTCCTTCAACTGGTCCATCGCCAGCAGATGGTCCTTCCACAACCCATCGATCACGCTCAGCATCACAATGCGCTCGTGATACCGCAGCTGCTTGTCGCCGAGGATCTTCTCCTTCACCTCGTAGTTCTCGCGCAGCTTGGCCTCAATCGCCTCGCCCAACTCATGCCGGTTCAGCGTCGATGCATCGATCTCCTTCTCAAAGTCGATGCCAAAGAACCCCGTCAGCTGATTGAACAGCCCCTTCGTATTCCACTGCTCAGGATGCACCTTCTCCGGCGCAAACTCATCCAGCGCATTCGAAAGGATCGTCGGCACATAATCCTCCAGCACCAGTTCCTTCTCGTCCACGCCCTCCAGCAGTTGCCGCCGAAGCCCGTACACGGCCTCGCGCTGCTTGTTCATCACGTCGTCATACTCCAGCACGTGTTTGCGCGACTCAAAATTCTGCGTCTCCACGGCCTTCTGCGCCGCCTCGATCCTCCGCGAGATCAGTCCGCTCTCGATCGGCACGCCCTCTTCCATGCCCAGCCGTTGCAGCAGCGTGCTCACCCACTCTCGCGCGAAGATGCGCATCAGGTCATCTTCCAGAGAGAGATAGAACCGCGACGCGCCCGGATCGCCCTGCCGTCCAGCGCGTCCACGCAACTGGTTATCCACGCGGCGGCTCTCATGCCGTTCCGTGCCCAGAATGTGCAATCCGCCCGCGGCGACTACCGCCTCATGATCCTTCGCAGCCGCCGCAGCATACGTCGCCAACGCCGCATCCCATGCCGCCTGAGTAACTTCAAACTCCTGCCCCTGGTAATAGAAGCGCAGGCTCCCCGCAGGCGCCAGCGGATTCAGCGCGCCCTCGGCCACATTCAGCGGAACCGCGGTCCCCTTCTTCACCAGCTCCTGTTTCGCCAGAAAATCCGGATTGCCGCCCAGCAGAATATCCGTGCCGCGGCCCGCCATATTGGTCGCGATAGTCACCGCGCCCAGCCGGCCCGCCTGCGCCACAATCTCCGCTTCCTTCTCGTGGAACTTCGCGTTCAGCACCACATGGCGCACATTTTTGCGCTTCAGAATCTCGCTCAGCAGCTCCGACTTCTCAATCGAAGTCGTGCCCACCAGAACCGGCTGCTTGCTCTCATGCAGCCGCGCAATCTCTTCCGCGACGGCAAAATACTTCTCCTTCGCCGTGCGGTACACCACATCCGGATACTCGATCCGCCGCATCGCGCGGTTCGTCGGAATCACCGTGATCTCCAACTTGTAGATCTTGTCGAACTCGGCCGCTTCCGTCTCTGCCGTACCCGTCATGCCGCTCAGCTTCTTGTACATGCGGAAGTAGTTCTGGAAGGTGATCGTCGCCAGCGTCTGGTCTTCCTTGCGAATGCTGACATGCTCCTTCGCCTCCACCGCCTGGTGCAGCCCATCGCTCCAACGCCGCCCCGGCATCAAACGCCCGGTAAACGTGTCCACGATGATGACCTCGCCGTCCTTCACCATGTACTCCACATCGCGCTTGTAGAGCGTGTGCGCCTTGATGGCCGTCTCCACATGGTGCTTCAGGTCCCAGTTCTCCGGATCGGCAATGTTCCCAATCCCCAGCAGCTTCTCGATCTTCTCCCAGCCTTCATCCGTCACCGTGATCGCGCGCGCTTTTTCATCCACCACAAAGTCGCCGCTCCACGTCTTCGTCTCCAGCGTCTCGATCAGTTCGCCCTGCTCCAGCTTGGGGATGATCAAATCCACCCGCGCATACTTGTCCGTCGTCTGTTCCGTCGGCCCGCTGATGATCAGCGGAGTACGCGCCTCGTCGATCAAAATGGAATCCACTTCATCCACGATGGCGTAGTAGTGTCCGCGCTGCACGCACTGCGCCAGCTCAAACTTCATGTTGTCGCGCAGGTAGTCGAACCCGAATTCGTTATTGGTGCCATACGTGATGTCGCTGGCATACGCCTCGCGCCGCTGCTCATCGCTCAGGTCGTGAACGATCACACCGACCGAGAGCCCCAGGAAGCCATAGATCTTGCCCATCCACTCGGCATCGCGCTTCGCCAGGTAGTCGTTCACCGTAATGACGTGGACGCCATGCCCCGCCAGTGCATTCAGGTAGCAGGCCAGCGTCGCCACGAGCGTCTTACCTTCGCCCGTCTTCATCTCGGCGATCTTGCCCTCGTGCAGCACCATGCCGCCGATCATCTGCACGTCGAAGTGCCGCATGCCGACCACGCGCTTACCCGCCTCGCGCACCACGGCAAACGCCTCCGGCAGAATCTCGTCCAGCGCGGCCTTCTCCGCCGCCGCAATCGCGTCTTTATCCGTCAGTCCGGCGATCTTCGCGGCAATCCGCGCGCGGAAATCCACCGTCTTTTCGCGCAACTGCTCATCCGTCAACACCTGGATGCTGGGCTCGAATGCATTAATCTGCTCTACAACGGGCAGCAGCTTCTTCACGGCACGATCATTGCTTGTGCCGAACACCTTTGCGAGTACATTATTGAGCAAAACTGGCAGTCCTTCGCGGCGCTCGTATCACTTCCACGCCAACCCTTAGTTTACCCGTTTTGGTGCA
>DASWOP010000103.1:0-5788 GCA_036404255.1 Acidobacteriaceae bacterium
GGTGGCGGCTCGCCACCGTCGTAGCGGACGGTGATGGTCTGCGGATTCGGATGAGCAGTCGCCGCGGCGCTGTGGCTTTCGTATTCAGTGAGCACAAAGGTGGCGTGAGGGCCATCCGTCGTGATGGTCTCCGGCTTGACGAAGCCTTCGACGCGTAGATTGCGCGTGTAGGCCTTGCTGCCCATGCCCTGGAGCTCGACGATGGTGACGTAATAGCTCTTGTTGGCCTGGACGCCAGTGTAGGCGAGATAGCCCACAACGGCGACGATCACAATGGCTGCGGCGACGATGCGGACGATACCCGAATTCTTTGTCTGGCTCACAATCTTATTTTAGCTGATACGGAGACAGGGTGCTGGTGATGTACGTCACTCAAGCCCAAACTTTGGGGCGTATACTGGAGCATCAGCGCTGCTGTGAGCGGATGGAAATTTCTGCGCAGGGCGCCAATTCCGTAGCACCCCCGAGGGTCCCTAGATGAGCACAAATGGCAACGGCCACTCCCATCCCAATGGCAATGATTACACCGTCCCCACGCCGCGCGCGGAATGGATTGTGAAGCGCCGCGAAGAAGCTGCCCGGACGGGCGACACGAATATGAGCCAGATGCACTTCGCCCGCAAGGGGCTGATTACGGAAGAGATGGCCTATATCGCACAGAAGGAGAAGATCTCCGAGGAACTGGTGCGCTCAGAAGTTGCCAAGGGCACCATGATTATCCCGGCGAATATCAACCACCCCGAGTTGGAGCCCATGGCCATCGGCGTGGAAGCGCTGTGTAAGATCAATGCCAATATTGGTAATTCGGCGCTGTCGTCGAACATCGATGAAGAGCTGCGCAAGCTGCACACCTCCGTCCACTACGGTGCGGACACGGTGATGGATCTTTCCACGGGCGGCGATATTCCTGCGATTCGGCATGAACTGCTGCGACATTCGCCGATCCCCATGGGGACGGTGCCGATCTATGAGGCGCTCTCTCGCGTGAAGCGCGTGGAAGACCTCAACATCGAACTCTATCTGGAAGTCATCGAAGAGCAGGCACAGCAGGGTGTGGACTACTTCACCATCCATGCCGGCGTTCTGGTGCAGTACATCCCGATGGTCGCCAAGCGTATTACCGGAATCGTCTCGCGTGGCGGAGCCATTATGGCGCAGTGGATGACGCATCACCACAAGCAGAACTTCCTATATGAGAACTTTGACCGCATCACGGCGATCATGGCGAAGTATGACGTGAGCTACTCGCTGGGCGATGGTCTGCGCCCGGGTTGCGTGGCCGATGCCAGCGACGAAGCGCAGTTTGCTGAGTTGAAGACGCTGGGCGAACTGACCCGGCAGGCGTGGAAGAGCGATGTGCAGGTCATGATCGAAGGCCCCGGCCACGTGCCGCTGGACAAGATCAAGGAGCAGGTGGACAAGGAGGTCGAGCTCTGCGATGGCGCGCCATTCTACGTGCTGGGCCCGCTGGTTACGGATATTGCGCCGGGTTACGACCACATTACCTCCGCCATTGGCGCGGCGATGATCGGTTGGTACGGAGCGGCGATGCTCTGCTACGTGACGCCGAAGGAGCACCTCGGGCTACCCAACGAAAAGGACGTGAAGGACGGCATTATCGCGTACAAGATCGCAGCTCATGCCGCGGATATCGCTCGGCATCGCCCGGGCGCGCAGGACCGCGACGACGCCATTTCGCACGCGCGCTACACCTTCGACTGGGACAAGCAGTTTGCGCTCTCGCTCGATCCGGAGACGGCAAAGTCTATGCATGACGAGACGCTGCCGGACGATTACTACAAGGAAGCGGCGTTCTGCTCTATGTGCGGGCCGAAGTTCTGCAGCATGAACTGGTCCAGCAAGGTCGATAAGTTCAACGAAGAGCAGCATGGGTTGAAGAAGCCCGACCTGACGCAGATCGTGACCGACCAGATGGCATTGCGCAGCTAGCATCTGGACCGTAAATGATAAGGCCGCATGGGCGATTGCCCATGCGGCCTTTTTTGCGTTGAGGCTGAGGTTTAGCTGGCGGTGGAGTAGTTGGCCTGGCTAAAGAAGCGCAACAACCGGTGCTGAGAGGAACTGCGATGGTCCGCTGGATTTCCTTCGGGCAGTGGAGCCCTTTCCGGCACTGCGCTGAAATTGAAGGCCATGCTGGCTACATAACGCCGGAGCACGCGCGGCGGATTCATGCAGCAACAGTCCTGAAGAGGCTCAAAGCCGGGATGACCCGGTTGCGTCATAGGTCGCCCTCCCCTGGATCTTTGTGCCGGCTGGCCATGGCAGGGAGGATGATGACAGCGCTCAATATGAGGATTGCGATTAGAACTTCATACGTCATAGCTACTCCCGGCGCCGAAATTGCTGCCTGATGGGATCATCGGCTATAGCGGCGGGGGGCGACATAACACTTTCAGGGACAAGGTTCGTACTGCAAAAGTTGTACGCGGCCTACTTTGCTGCGCCCTCCAGAATGGTTGCAGCACGGTTGAGTGCTGCTGCAAGCACTGCGAGTTGGGCTTGTCCACGGGCGGCATCGTTCAGGCTGATCGCTTCGGTCACGCCGGGAATCACCACGGCAGCATAGCCGGTGTATTCGCCGGGGGCGTAGATGGTGTGCTGGAAGAAGGGGCGGCCAGGTAGCCCGGCAGGGTTCAGCAGGGCGGTTTCCACGTCGCGCAGGCGGCGGTTGAGGGTAGTCAGGTCACCTGAGAAGTTCGTCTGCCGTCCGTGCATGGCAGCGCTGGCTGCCGTAAAGCGGGCAGAAGCTGCCTTTGCGGCGGTGAAGTCCAGCTTCATCGCTTCGGCGTTGTGCTGGGCATGGCCCAGGTAGCCGTGAATGGCGGCGGCATAGGTCGTGTAGTCGTAGGGAAGAATGTCCGCGTCGGCCATGTGCAACACCTCCAGCCCAAAGATGCGTGCCTGTTGCTGCTCGTAGGCGAAGGTCGGATCAACATTCTTCACAAACCAGTTGTAGTTGTCGAAGACGGAGTGATACACGGCATAGGGGCCTTCAGATTCGATGTCCGTTGCCGGAACGCCAAGATGCTGGAGAAAGGCGGTGTAGTCCGAACCGCTTCCAAGCGGAGAGATATGGACATCCTTCTCCTTGCCGTCTTTGGAGGTGGCGTCCCTGCTGGTTTTCGCGTCGTCGAGGTGCTGGTTCGAGCGCCACTGGTCGTAGACGGTACCACCAGCAGGGCTGGGTACGGAGCGGGCGATCTGCCGCATGAATTCCTGAAGCGATGGGACTGCCTTGGCGCTGAAGTGCGGGCCTGAGACGGCAACGTCGGTGTTGAAGTAGGCAGCGGCGTGGGCAAGGGCGGGTGCATTCTGCTCGCACCATTCGGTGGAGCCGACCAGACCCTCTTCTTCGGCATCCCAGCTGGCAATCACGATGGTGCGCTTCGGCTTCCATCCCTGCTTGAGCAGTTCACCGAGGCCGTGGACTGTCTCCAGCATGGCTGCGGTGCCACTGCCGGGGTCGGACGCGCCGTAGACCCAGGCATCGCGATGATTACCGGCCACAACCCACTGATCCGGCGCGTCGGTGCCGGGGATTTTGCCGATGACATTCCAGATGACACGGCGCGCGTAGTCCTGCTCCAGATGCATGTGGATCTTCACGCCGGTGCCGCCTACGTGGTAGGGGAAGGGGAGGCCGCCCTGCCATTCGTGTGGGGCTTCCGGCCCTGCAAGTGCGTGCAGGATGGGGGCGGCGTCGTGCCAGGAGAGGGGGTTGGCGGGGATGGAGGGCTGGGAGGTGATCTTGTCTGCGGTCAGGCGGGAGGAGTCCGGCAGGTCGAGGGTGGAGGCGATGCCGGGGGTCTCCGCGTCGCCGGTGTGCTTGAAGATGAACTGCACGGAGCCGCGCTGGACGCCGGTCTCGGGCAGATAGGTGCCTTTGGGGTAGGTGTTGCCCTTGGAGTAGCCGCTATCTGCGGGGTCGGAGTAGATAAGCACACCGAGAGCGCCACGCTGCTGTGCGATGTAGACCTTCACGCCGCGGAAGTTCTCGCCGTAGCGGACCACCACGATCTTGCCCTTTATGCTGACGCCGAGCTGGGCCAGGCGGTCGAAGTCGGCAAGGGTGCCGTAGTTGGCGTAGACGGCCTCGGCGGTGACGTCGCCGGAGGCGGAGGAGCCGTTGAAGGGGGGCAGGACGCGCGAGTCATCCTGGAAGGGGTCGCCGCCGTCTTCGGGGCCAACGTGCTCGGGGGTGGGGCCGGACATGAGCTTTGCGCCCCTGGCGTCAAATGCTTCGATCAGCAGGCTCTTTGGCTTGTTGAGCAGGACGCGGTAGGGAACTATCTCGGTCTGGAGTCCGGCCTGGCGGAACTGCGCGGCCACGTACTGCGCGGTCTTGGCGTCTTCCGGCGAACTGGCCCAGTGGGGCTCGGCCGTGAGTATCTTCAGGTGCTGGCCGGCAAGTTCGGCGCTGGGAACGGCGAGGAACGCAGCGTCCAGTTTCTGCTGGGCAGTGAAGTCACGGTAGCCGAATACTGTAGGCGTGGCGGCGGATTGCTGCGCGCAGGCGGGCAGACTGGCAGCGCAGAACAGAATGGCAGCGGCGGCGAGTGGGATGCGGTGTGTGGACATAATCGTTGAAAGCACAGATTACACTAGGAGCAGCGATTCGAAGGATGCGGGGATGGCGATTGGACCAGCGGGACTATGAGGAACTTGAGGCGACGCCTGACAATGCTTCGGCGGGACTGACCACTGGAATCCCTGCGATTGCGGACATCGTGGAAGCGGATGCAGCGGTGCATCCTACCGTACTTTCTACGGTAGAAAGCCGATTACCACCGGTATTTCGCGCGCTCCGAAATGAATCGTTCCGGTACTTCTGGACCGGCAACTTTCTCTCCAATATCGGCACGTGGATGCAGAACCTGGCGCAGGGCTGGCTGATTCTACAACTCACGGAGTCGTCATTCTGGCTGGGTTTCATCGGCTTTATTGCCGCGATTCCATTCCTGATCTTTACGCTCTATGGCGGCGTGATCGCGGATCGCGCCAGCAAGCGGGTGCTGCTGCTGTGCACGCAGACGGCGATGATGGTTTTTGCTTTCATGCTGTCCGCGCTGGTGTACTTCAAGGTCATCACAATCTGGCAACTGGCTCTGCTCAGCTTCCTGAACGGCGTAGCGTCTGCGCTGAATGCGCCGATCTACCAGGCGATGGTGCCGTCACTGGTGCGGCGGGAAGACCTTTCCAATGCCGTCGCGCTGAATACCGTGCAGTTCAATCTATCGCGCATCCTTGGGCCAACGCTGGGTGGGTATGCGGTGGCGCTGGTGGGGGTGGCGGGGAACTTCTTTCTCAATGGCCTGAGCTTTCTTGCGGTGATCTTCGCGGTGGCGCGCATCGACATGCCGAAGACGCCAAAGCCGGTGCGGCAGCAGAGTACGCTGGAGAGCCTGCGCGACGGGTTTCGCTATGTGCGGAGTGTGCCAGAGATGCATGGCATGGTATGGATGGTGATGAGCATCAGCCTGTTCCTGATGCCGTTTATCACCTTCATTCCGTACTTTGCGCGCAATATCCTGCATGCCAACGAGCGCGGGCTGGGGTTCATGATGGCTTGCAGTGGGACGGGGGCACTGATCTCCGCGCTGTTTGTGGCGCATACCGTGTCCAAACGCGGGAGGATAAAGGCCCGCGGGCGCATCCTGTTTGTCTCGATTCTGGGTGTGATGTGCGGGCTGCTGGTCTTCTGCTACACGCGCAACTTTGCGCTGGCATCTGTGCTGATGTTTGTTGAGGGTTTCGGCATGATTCTCTC
>DASWOP010000104.1:0-9940 GCA_036404255.1 Acidobacteriaceae bacterium
GATGACAAATAGGTGGAGCCGCAGGATGACAGACAGATCGGTGCAGCGGAAGCTCTTTGGCAACATGGGTAACGTCCGCACCTTCTGGATTCTTCGGCTACGCTCAGAATGACTCGGTGAGTTTCGTGGCGGGGATGAGTGAGTCGTCGCGGGAGTGACAATTCCTGGCTACAGGATGACAAAGCGATCAGGCTGAAATTGGGCCGACGGAAAATCCGGCGCGAGTCAGCTAGAATCGGCACATCCATGAATCTCTATGTGATTGTGCTCGGGCTCATCGTTATTACGCTGCTGGGCGTCTCGCTCGCGCGGCTGCATCTGGTCAAAACCAAGGCGGACTATCTGGTCGCCGGACGCTCGCTGCCAGCGTTTGTGCTGGTGTTTACGCTGCTCTCAAGCTGGATCGGGTCGGGGTCGCTGCTGGGTGGGGCGGAGAACGCTTACAAGCATGGGTTTGCGGCGCTGTGGCAGGGGGGAGGGGGGTGGGCAGGGCTGCTGCTGATCTACTTCATCGCTCCGCGGGCGCGAAAATTCGCGCAATTCACCATACCGGACCTGCTGGAAGCGCGGTATAACCAGACGGCGCGGGTACTGGGCGTGATCGCTGTGCTCTTCACGTATACGGCCATTACCAGTTACCAGTTCATTGGCGGCGGGGACATTTTGCACCTTATTTTTCCGCAAGTTACGGCGCGGGAGGGGCAGTTCATCCTGGCGGGGTTTGTGGTAGTGTTTACGGCGATTGCGGGGATGGGGTCGGTCGCCTATATGGACGTGGTGATCGGGCTGCTGGCGACGTTCACGATGATCGCGGCGCTGCCGGTGCTGATTCATCAGGCGGGGGGATGGACGGGGGTGCATGCGGTGCTGCCGGCCACGCATTTTCAATGGTTTGGCGACCTCTCCGGGGTGCAGGCGATGGAGCTTTTTCTGCCTACATGCCTGCTGATGCTGGGAAATCAGTCGATGTATCAGAAGTTTTTCTCGGCAAAAAGTGAGAAGGATGCGACCCGCGCCACGGTGGGGTGGATTATCGGAACGGTGATTCTGGAGACGGTGATTGTGGCGATTGCGGTCACTGGTTCGGCACTGTACCGGACGGGCGAAGTGCATGAAAGGCCGCGGGAAATCCTTGCATACACAGCAGTTCACGGCTTTGGAGGGTCGAAGGTTTTGGGGGTTCTGGGGGCGCTGCTGGTGGGGGCGATCTTTGCCAAGGTGGTGTCTACGGCGAACAACTATTTGTTCTCGCCGGCGACCAATCTGGTGAATGATATTTTCGTTCGCTACCTGAGACCGAATGCTGGTAACCGACAGATTCTATTGGTGTCCAGGCTGATGGTGGTGGCGCTGGGATGCTGGGCTTTGTGGCAGTCTTTGGGGACTACGAGCGTGCTGAAGAAGTCGCTGTATGCGTACACGATCTATGCGGCGGCGCTGACGCCAGTGATTCTGGCGGCGTTCTTCTGGAAGCGGGCGACGGCAAAGGCGGCGGTGGCGAGCATTGCTGCGGGGACGGCGGTAACTGTTGGATGGGAAGGACTTACGCCGCATCTTCCGGCGGTGATCGGGGCACGGGATGCGATTTTTCCGGCGCTGATCGCGTCGCTGATTTGTCTTTTTGTAGTGAGCCTGGCGACTAAACCGCCTTCAGCAGAACAGCTTGCGCCGTTCGCCGATTAGGGCGATTTACGGTGTTTATGGTGTGGATGTTTGATGGGTGGAGATGGTGAATTTGAGGGCTACGACGAGGAGCAAATGAGGCCCTGGGGTACGAGGAAAAGTGGTAAATATTTACCACTTAGTGGTATTTCTTTACCACTTTTCTCATTTTGAACTGAACTGAAAAAATCTGGGATTCTCTGGGATAGTTTTCGGAGTGACGGGCTAAGATAACGCTGAGCTGCGAAATGTCAGACAGAAACAAGCGCAACGACGAGAAGCAGATTCTTCGCTGTGCTCAGAATGATAAACAAAAAGCAACAACAGATCCCTCCGCTGCGCTGCGGGATGACAAATAGGTAGGACGGTTGGATGACAGACCAAACCGAGACAGTATCGCAACGGAAGCTCTTGGCAGTATGGGTGACGCTGGGACCTTCGGGATCCTTCGCGTAGAGGCGCGCTCAGGATGACACTCCATGGAATTCTGTGGCTGGGGTGGAATTTGAGAGTGCGTACCTCAGGGGCTGAAGCCCGGTTCTTTGGTGGGGTTTTGTGGCATGGCTGAAGCCATGCCCTTAACGAAAGATAAAGGCAGAGACAACGGCCTTCTTCGGGTTCGCGGTGGTGCGGCGATAAAAACAACTGCGGGGGGCCTTCCCTGTTCGGCTGCGCTTAGGGGCAGGATGACGGCGGGGTGGGGATTCCTAGGTGATGGAAAGATGGGCGGGAGCGTTCGCGCTTTGCACGAATATCCCACACATCGCGATGAAACTGCGATGTATGGGGCACCCGCCTTTGGCTCCTGACGCGAGCGACATGGGTTACGAGGTGAATTTGTGCGAGCACTAGCTTTTGAGATTCTTCGCTTCGCTCAAGAATGACAATTTATGGGTTTTGGGGTGGGAAATTGGGGGAAAATGGGCTGAAGCTGAGCGGATTCTGAGGGTCGCGGAGGGGTGGTTGGGACGGTATAATAGTAGTTAAATCATGGCAGACGATCAGAACCCGCAGCTTCCACTTCCCCCCGACGCAGACTCCAATGGGCTTACCGGCCCGGGCGCAGCTCACCTTATCTCCATCAACATTGAAGAGGAGATGCGGCGCTCGTATCTCGACTACTCGATGTCAGTCATTATCGGGCGGGCGCTGCCCGATGTTCGCGATGGGCTGAAGCCGGTGCATCGCCGCATCCTGTTTGCTATGCAGGAGATGGGGCTGCAGTACAACAAAAAGTACACCAAGTGCGCCAAGGTAGTGGGCTATGCGATGGGCCAGTACCATCCGCATGGCGACTCTGCGATCTATGACACGATGGTGCGGCTGGCGCAGCCGTTTTCGCTGCGGTACACGATGATCGATGGGCAGGGGAACTTTGGCTCGGTGGACGGCGATCCGCCAGCGGCGATGCGCTATACCGAGTGCCGGATGACCCGGATTGCGGGCGAGATGCTGGCCGATATCGACCTGAACACGGTCGATTTCACGCCCAACTACGATGAGTCTTCGCTGGAGCCGACGGTGCTGCCGGCGCGGATTCCGAATTTGATTGTGAATGGAAGCTCCGGCATTGCCGTGGGTATGGCGACGAATATTCCGCCGCATAATTTGACCGAAGTCATCAACGCGACGATCGAGTTGGTAAACAATCCGGCGGCTGGGCTGCTGGAAGTGCTGCGGCATGTGCATGGGCCGGACTTCCCGACGGGCGGATTTATCTATGGGCGCAGCGGCATTCCGAATGCGTATAAGACTGGGCGTGGACGGTTCCTGATGCGCGCCAAGGTGGCGATTGAAGATATGCGCCAGGAGCGGAAGCAGCTCGTGGTAAACGAGATTCCGTACCAGGTGAACAAGTCGAAGCTGATCGAGCGCATTGCGGAGTTGGTACACGAGAAGATTGTGGACGAGATCTCTGACGTGCGCGATGAATCGGACCGCGACGGCATGCGGATTGTGATCGAGCTGCGGCGCGGCGCGGAGCCACAGATTGTGCTGAACCAGCTCTACAAGCACACGCAGATGCAGGAGAGCTTCAGCATGATCTTTCTGGCTGTGCACAATGGCCAGCCGAAGGAGTTTCCGCTCGATGAGGCGATTCGCGCCTTTATCGATCACCGGATCGACGTGGTGCGGCGGCGCACGGCGTTTCTGCTGCAGAAGGCGCGGGACCGTGAGCACATCCTGCTGGGCTACCAGATTGCGCTGGACCATCTGGACCAGGTCATCAAGATCATTCGCAACAGCAGCAGCAGAGCCGATGCGCGCGAGAATTTGTTCCAGTTCTTCTCTGGCAAGACGGTGCAGCTGAAGGGTTCGGAGCTGGCGGGTGTGCGGCTGGATGCGGGCAAGTACAACATCGACATGACGAATGCGCTCTCGCCGACGCTGATTTTGAGCTACCGGCAGATCGATTCGATCCTGGAACTGCAACTGTATCGCCTGACGCAGCTCTCAATCGATGAGCTGCTGAAGGAGTTGGGCCAGGTCCGCGACAACATTACGGAGTATGAGTCGATCCTGGCGAGCGAGAAGAAGCTGCGCAAGGTCATCATCAAGGAGCTTGAGGCCATTCGCGACCAGTACGGCGATGCGCGGCGGACACAGATTCTGGATGAGTCTGCCGAGTTGCAACTGGAAGATTTGATCGCGGACGAGCAGGTGGCGGTGACGGTTTCGCATACGGGCTATCTGAAACGGACGCCAATCTCGACCTATCGGCAGCAACGGCGCGGTGGGACGGGGCGGCTGGGGATGAAGACGCGCGAGGAGGACTTCGTCGCGCAGCTCATTGTGGAGAGCACGCATGCTTACCTGCTGTGCTTCACGAATACGGGGCGGGTTTTCTGGATCAAGGTGTATGAGATTCCGGACATCTCTGCCGCAGGCAAGGGCAAGGCGATTGCTTCGCTGCTGGCGCTGCAGCCGGGAGAGAAGATTGTGACGTATCTCGGCATCCGCGACCTGAACGAGGCGGACAAATTTATCTTCTTCGCAACGCGCAATGGCACGGTGAAACGCACGCCGCTGACGGATTTCAGCCACGTGATGACGCGCGGGATTATCGCCATTGGCGTGGATAAGGAAGACGAGCTGATCGCGGCGCGGATTACGGACGGCAAGCAGATCATCTTCCTGGCGACGCATGATGGGCTGGCGATCCGGTTCAACGAGAACGATGTCCGCAGCATGGGGCGGCCGGCTTATGGCGTTCGCGGCGTGGACCTGAAGAAGGATGATTATGTGGTGGGCACGGCGGTTACACCGTCGACCGCGGCACGGAATCAGCAGCGGCTGGAACGCGCTGCAGAGGCCGGGCTGACGAAGGATGCGGAGAAGCTGATTGCCGCTACTCCGGCCACCGAGCAGGAAGAGTTGGACGCGGCGGCCCGCGAGAAGCTGGAGAAGCTGGACCAGAAGCTGGGGCTGACGCCGTGCCTGATCCTGACGGTGACGGAACACGGGTTTGGCAAGCGCACGGACGTGGATGCTTACCGGCTGCAGACTCGCGGCGGTAAGGGCGTCATCAACCTGAAAGCTACGCCGAAGGTGGGCAAGGTATCGAGCATCCAACTGGTGGACGAGACCAGCGAGCTGATGATCATTAGCCAGTATGGGAAGATCATTCGGATGGATACCAAGACGATCCGCGCGGCTGGACGCAGTACCCAGGGCGTGAAACTGCTGAGCCTCGACCCGGAAGATAAGGTTGCGGCTGCGGTGGTGATTCCGCCGGAGGAAGCTAAGACTGTGCCGGAGAGTGGGACGCTGCTGCAGTAATTACTCTTGCAGAATGCGTCTTCTGAGATTTTCAGCTATCTTGGATGCCGTGGGAGCTTCGATAAAAATTCCACCCCCTGACTTAAAAGCTCTGACTAATTTTGGACCAGATGTCCTCAATCCGTCCCACGCGTATAACATGTGGCGGTAAGTCCGCGTGTACTGCTGGAGATGTTCCATTAGGGTAGAGTTGCGTCCGGTCGCTATTTTCTCTTCGTCAAAATAGCTCGCAATTGCTTGATCTGGGAAGCCCGCGCGTTGCAGTGCGTCCTTAAACGTCGCATGCCCCTCAGCAACAATGCAAATTGCCTTTTGCCCACCGAATAGTGTTTGTACCTGCTCGCAAGTAATAGGAGTAGATCCGGGCAGATCGAAAGCAGCGATACGAGCGGCAATTTGGGCTGGTGCGCATAAATTCGTGGTCACATCCAAGGCGATTCCCGCGCTAGAGTATTGACGCCTGGCCTCACCCACTATGCTTTCGACATGGTCCACCACCCACTCATAGCCACGGGCAATTCCGAGCACAACAACAACCTCAGCAGGATTATGTTTCTGTAGAGCTTGGAAAAACCCGGATTTGAATGCCGTGATATCGATGGTCTTGCCCTGATGACAGTCCATCAGAATGAGCGTTCCAGCTGCTGATTGCCGGGGGAAGGCGTCTGATAAGGCCTCTGACACAGGGGCGAAGAAGCCAACGACGAATGCGATCTTCATCGCTGGCCTCTCTTAGTGCTTATTAAGTGCGTCCATTAAAAGACCAAGTGGGATAGGAAGACTTCTCAATTCAACATCGGTCATACGCTCAACTGCACTCAACGCCAGTTTACGAATCAAATTTACAGGTAAAGCGACTATGTGCTCGGGTGTGGGGTCAGCGAGCAGATTGTTTTCGACTCGAGATTCAATCAGTTTTTGGGCCCGAGCATTTGCAATTGCCTTTTGGAACTCATCCACAATCCGTCTACGCCGGAATGCAACCCACTTATTCTTAATTCCGAAAGAACCCAAAACGTCGTAGTAGGGAATCCACCATTTTGTTTCTTCAAGACTCCTTAATAGCTGCGGACGATATAGATCAGGAAGAGAATCCACAAAATCTTTACCAGCCTGGAGCAACGTCAGAGCCGATATTGGCTCAATCCGAACCCAACTCGCATCTGAGGGGGTGGCTTGCTTTGGAAGTACACGAATCTCACTCGCGTCCGGACGCAAAAAAATACGGAAATTCGATGAAGGGCTGGCGAAAGTCTTCCATGCGCGCGGATTATTCAGCAGAAGGCCCATGACACTAATTGCAGGGGCGGCAGGCGATGGCGATGAAGATATCTTCGCTTGATCCGGGGGGACTTGCGCTGCAATTTCTTTAGTTGTGTAGATGACGTCAGTACCCGCCCTCTTTTGTATTTCCACAATTTCTGGGACACAGCGGCGAATAAAATCACGGAGGTTGCGACAGCCGAGCGAGTCGGCGCTATAGGAAGGAAAAGCCTCACGAAGAAGCACTGCCAAGCGACTTCCCGAAATTGTGTTTTGAGAAGAATTGGAAACAGCACGCACTATGAACTGAGCATACTGGGTTGTAGCAGATGTTGGGTCGTAACAAGTCGTCATTATCACCTCGCAAAATAGTTGAGGCTTGGGGCGGAGATAGGTACCCTATCTCCGCCAAATCCAGCGGCCTCTATCTATCGTCGCGAAGCATCATGGTCGAGTAGTGCCGTGTTGCAGCATCTCTAGGTTGGCAGCGACTTTGTTGCCAACACTCTCACATGGTCCCGGCTAAGGTTCGCCTTCAATAACTTTCTTGAAAGCATCTGTCCCGATGCGGATGCGAGCTTTTCTTGCGTGCGAACCATGCACTAGCTCTTCATCCTCGTTCATCATCTTTGCATGCAATAGCACGTGTGTCAAGCATGGCCCCTGTGAATATGACTACAATTTGACACGCAATCTGTTGAATCGGGGTTTGTTAGCACTGTGAGTCCAAACTATTGGCAATCCGAGCAGCATGCCTATTCCCCCTTTGCTTCCATCCCTTAACCGCCGCATCCAGCTCCGAAATTACTACGGGTTTGCGGCCGCGGACGGTTACGCAAAAACGCGATATGTAGGATGAGCGCTCTTGATGTATCACAAGGGATGCTTGCACTGCACGTTTGTTGCCATGGCTTTCCATCAGCTATATGCTTTTAGCACTAACTATTCCTTGTCGAACGAGGGCAGATAAATGAGCATTGAAGCGACGGCTGAAGAACGTCTTGTACGGTTAGAGAAGTCGAACAAACGGTTAAAAGCTGGAATGTTTGCATTGTTAGTGCTCATATCGGCAGGTGTCATCTTAGGAGCCGCCTCACCATCTCCTAAGATTCTTTCAGCGGAACGCTTTGTGCTGGTAGATGCAGCAGGCAATGAACGCGCAGAGCTATCGTCCAATAGTAAAAGTGCTGCACTGCAATTCTTAAACAGCAACGGGTCAAAAGGAATGGTTCTTATGACTGGTGACGCTGGGAATGGCCTTTTAGTATCCGACATGATGGGCAAATCACGTGCCAATTTTTTGGCATTGAATGATGGTACAGCGTCGCTATCATTAATGAATGCTAACTCTCCAAATGAGGCCTTCTCAGTGAAGGACACCACACAAGGCACAGCACTTGTTGTCCATGATGGCAATGGAAAGGATCGGTTGGACCTCGGATACACCGAGAAAGGTGCAAGTTTAGTCGTTGCTGACGCGAATGGAACTACGAAGGCAGCGGTTACGGAGCAGGGTATGGTGACATTCAAGAAAGGCGGTCAGCTTGAATGGGCATCTTTCGGTGAAGATATGAAACCGGAAGAGCGCAAACACATAAGAGACTTGCTCAATTCGACCATGCCTCCGCAATAGTATCCATATTGACCAAATCATCTCAATTCCGCTAGATGACTCAAATGCCCATCTTCTTTACCATGGGTTTTCTCGTTCGAACACCTCATCCCCTCTTCTTTGCGGACTTCGCCTTGCGCGTCTTGCGTCGCTTCCGTCGCACCAGCTCTTCAGCGATCAGCACCTTTGGGCATGCCTCAATTCCCTTCCGCCGCTCCGGCGGAAGGTCGCTCATCACTTCTTCTAAACGTACGCATTGCTGCCTCCGCTACTACTTCGCTTCGAGTTCGGCGTTGAGGTTGATGGTTCCGCCCTTCACTTTGAGGGTGCGGGTCCAGGGCTGGTAGCCCTTCTTCGAGATGACGACGGCGTTCTCGCCAGGGTCTACTTCGACCAGGGAGGGGGTGTTGCCGACAAAGTTGCCGTTGATGGTGATGTCTGCGCCGGCGGGGGTGGAGGTGACGTTGATGCTGGCCTTTGCCGCGGCGGCTGCGGGGGCCGTGACCACGACCGTCTGCGTGCCGGGGAGGGGCGGGGCCGGGAGGGCGGCGAGTTCCTTTGCGTGGGTGTTCCAGTGATCCTGGATCGCTTTGCAGGCGTCTTGCACGGAGCCGCCGAGGGAGAGGGTGGACTCAGAGAAGATGGAGTCGCCGGATTTGCGGACGAAGACCGCTACCTTGTTCTTGTGCGAGAGCAGGCCCTTGCCACCTTCGTGGTCCAGTTCGACGACGTAGTCGCCCATGTCAAGACGGTTATTGATGAGCACCTGGGGGCAGCGCTGGCCGAAGGTCTTGATGATCTCTGCCGTCTGCGGGCGGGCGCCTCCGCTGGTGGAGCTGGCGTATGCGCCGGTGCCGCCGACTCCGCCGCCACCGCCACCGCCGGTGATCTGCCAGGAGTTGCTGTCTGTGATGTAGATGCGCGGCTTGTCTGCATCAGAACCAGGGACTGTGGGGGCGACGGGCGCGGTCTGCGCGATTGCGATGGGCGTTATTGCTACTGCTAACGAAAATATTCCGGTCAGTACTCCGCGCATGTTGAGGTCTCTCCATGTTGATTTCAGAAATCAGGGATGACCAACAGTATTCCGAATGGCCGCTCTGCGGCAACCACAATCTTTGTGGGTTGGTGGAGGCGTGTTTGCAGGCTTCGCGGCTTGGCGGGAAAGGGGGATTTTTCTGGCTACTGCTTAATGTTTTGGTGGGTTGCGCGAAGTGTTAATGAAGTGGGTTCGTGCGTTGGGGTGAAAGAGATATGAAGCGCGTGTGAATTGATGCATTTCGCGGGGCGGATGAAAAAACATCTTCTGGGGAAAGTTTTTGCATTCGCGTTGGGGGGCTTCTGCGTATGGAGAGGTAGAGGACAAAGAGAGTTTACGGAGTGCAGCGCAGTTCGTTGCTAAGACTGCATTGCTACCGAAAAGTTTCACAAAAGAAACATGAAACTTCCCCGCCAACTCACAGTCTTAGCTCTCCGTAAGTCACCTATATGTACTCAAGGAGTTTCACTATGAATCTATCCCCGAAAGTAAATCGCCTGCAGCGTACTATCGCTTCGCTTTGCCTGCTCACGCTGCCCATCACCGCCTTTGCAGCACGCAAGCAGGATGCTGCCGCGCCAACC
>DASWOP010000105.1:0-4587 GCA_036404255.1 Acidobacteriaceae bacterium
GATCCAGAGTTGGGTTTTCAGGTTGTACATCGCAGTGACGTTATGCATCCAGTAAGGGCGGTTGGAACGTAGCCAGGCCTGCTGATACATGTCGCCAAGAAGGCTGTAACCGTCGCGCAGATCCTGCATGCGGCCGTTGACTCCGCCAATCTCGCTGAGCTCGTTGCCTAGGGCTTCTTTCTTCGATTTATCGCTCTGTTCGGCAAGGGCACGCGCGTAGCCAGTGGTGATCTCGTCGGCGAACTGGAACTTCATGCCGATGAAGTCCATGCGGCGTGCACCGAGTTCGAGCGCGTCGATGGCATCGGTCTCGCGCAGCGGGATGCCGGTGTACTCTGCTGCCGCGCGCGCTTGAATAATCAGCGTAATGGCGCGCTCTGCGTGCAGGCGCAACTCGTGGGCGTAGGGACGAATCTTGTCGGCATAGACCATGCCGTCTTTGCTCCACGGGTCCATCCAGAAGAGGCCGTTGCTGCCGTCGCCGACTTTGGCCTGTTCCTTGAGCAGGGCGTGGGCGAGGATCAACTCGCGCTGAGCTTCGTCAATGTTGCCGGTAGGATCGCCGTGGAAGACTGCGCCGTAGCTGGACTGGAACTGCGGGATGCTGCTTTCGCCGGGTTGCCATGCAGCGGCTGCGCCGAAGAGCACGCCATACCAGTCGGAGTTGAAGAGGCCCTCGCCGTCGTCGTTCCAGACGGTGTTGAGCTGTCCCGTAGAGCCAAGCGCCTGTCCATCGCGGGTGAAGCCCTGGATGTTGGCGAGCGCCATGCCGTAGTTGGGATAGACGCGGCGCCAGTTATTCACGCCGGGGGCGACCCATGTCTCCATGCCTGCCTGGGTGAAGGGGGTGAGGTACTTGGCGAAACCCTTGGGCTGCGGGTTGTACTCCCAGCCGACGGCGATCATGTTCTGCTTCATCTCGGGCGGTAATGCGGCGATGAGCGTTGGGTCCTTCATCGCAATATCGCCCCAGAAGAGCAGCTTGCGGTGTAGCGGAGTGAGGGCGGTGTTTACCTTCTGCATGAAGTCGAGATATACGGGGCCGAGGCCACGCTGTTGCACGTCGGACTGCGTCTGACCGTAACCGAGGGAGACAGTCTCATCCGCGCCGATGTGCAGGAAGGGGCCGGGAAACTGCTGTGCGAGCTGAGTAAACCACTGGGTGATGAGTTGGATGGAGCCGGGTTGGCCGGGGGCGAGGACATGGCCGTGGGGGGTTTCAGAAAGGGGGACGTACTGCTCCCAGTTGAGCAGGTGGTGGAGATGGCCGAAGGCCTCCTGCTCCGGGACGATGGTGATGTGGTATGGCTTCGCGAAGGCGACCAGTGTGGCGACGTCGGAGGGGGTGAGCCCGCCACCGGGCGGCGCGGCCAGCGGCGAACTGGTGTAGGCGAATGTGTTCTCCATGTAAGGCGAGTAGAGATTGATCTTGTAGGCGGCGAAGACCTGGATCTGGTGCTTCTGGAACTCCAGCGTGGGCATGGGGCCGCGGGAGAGATCGTCGTCGATGCCGCGGTAGCGCATGGCGGGCCAGTCGCGGATGACTGCGCCGTGGAGGTAGGTGAGCAGGCTGCCGCCGGTGATCATCTGCTTGAGCGTCTGCAGACCGTAGAAGATACCTTCCGGGCTGGCGCCGATGACGGTAACTGCATTGCCGGTGGTGATGACGGCGTAGCCTTCATCCTGCATGGTGAGGTCGAAGGTCACATGTGCGGCCTGCATCCGCTGCTGTGCTGCTGGAGATTTGGCGCGCAGCAGTTCTACGGTGAAGCTGGCGTCGCCGGCGATGCCGATGATGGCGGGAATACCGCGCTGGGCCATGGTCTGGGCGAAGTCCGATGCAGCGAACTGGTCGTTGACCTCTGACGCGGGCAGAATGCGCACGCCTTGCGGGGCGGCTATGCTGCCCGTCTGGCGCACTTCGCGGGGCATGGGAACCAGGTGCAACGGCGAAGGCGTGGTCTGGGCCGGTAGTGCGGGCGAAAGTAGAGCGGCGACTAGCGCGAGGAATCCAGCAGTACGGCAGGCGGCAGACAGTTTCATCTCTTCACGCTATCGCACTCGGGCAGCGCGGGGAAAGGGGCGTGGAGCGAAGGTACTCTTTCGGGTTCAACGGAGAAGCGTATTTCGTTGTCAGGTACTGGAGAATCACAACAAAAGGAAGGGGGAAAGGTAGAATTTAAGTTCCCCAGTAAACGAGATAGAAGATGTGTGCCGCTTTGCGGCGAGAAGAGAGAATACGTGAAATTGATTTGGATGAAACGGACTGCGCTGCTTGCGGCGGTTGCGATCAGCTTTGGAACGGCAGCGCAGAGCTATGCGCAAACAAGTGGCACGACGGCTTCCGCCCCGGCCAAGGCACAGCCTGCCAAGAGCGTGGAAGAGCAGATTGAAGAGCTGCGCCAGTCCATGCAGAAGCAAATTGACGAGCTCAAAAAACAGCTTGCGGACCGCGATGCACAAATCCAGGTACAGAAGCCTGCACCCCCAGCTCCGGAGCAGCCCGCAGAGCCGAAGACGGCGGCTGCAAGCTCCAGCAGCGCGGGGTCGGCCACACAGGCGAGTGTGGCGGCAGTGGCGGAGCAGGTAAAAGACCTGAAGGCTGAAGTGGAATCGCCCACGGCCTTCCACTTCAAAAAAGTGACGCTGACACCGAGGGGCTTTGTGGCGGCAGAGTCCGTATGGCGGCAGCGCGCGATGGACGCGGACGTGATGACGCCGTTCAACCAGACGCCCTACATGAACTCCGGGCAGGCACATGTGAGCGAATTTAACGGCTCGGCCAGGCAGTCGCAGGTGGGGCTGCTGGTGCAGGGGACGGTACCCTTCGGCAAACTGAGCGGATACGTGGAGGCGGATTTTTTTGGTGCGGGCGTGACCTCTAACAACAACCAGAGCAACAGCTATGCACCACGGCTGCGGCAGGCCTGGGGACAGGTGAACCGTGGCGGCTTCACGTTTACCGGCGGGCAGATGTATTCGCTGGTGACGGAGACGAAGAAGGGCTTGACGCCGGGTACTGAGGTTGTGCCGCAGTTGGTCGACGCCGAGTTCCACGTGGGTTACAGCTGGACACGGCAGTATGGGCTGCGGGTGGCGCAGCAGTTGACCCCGGCGGTGACCGTGGGCGCATCGGTGGAAGAGTCGCAGATCATTTTCAGCACCGCGGGTACGGCGGCGGCAAACCTGCCGACGAACTTCTTTTTTGGCAGTGTGGCTGTACCCGTTGGGGGGTACAACACCACGGTGAATTACACGGACAATCTCGCTCCCGACGTACTGGTGAAGGTGGCGTACGATCCGAGCTTCGGCCACTTTGAGCTGGGCGGCGTGGCGCGGTTTTTCCGCGACCGGTACTACCCGAACAGCACGGCGGTGGGCGCTGAAAACCATACCGAGGCGGGTGGTGGCCTGGTGTTCAATGCGCACGTGCCGGTAACGAAGTACCTGGACGTCGGCGTTCACCTGCTGACGGGCGAGGGAATGGGCCGCTATGGCACCGGCCTGCTGCCGGATGCCACGGTGAAGCCCTCTGGCACCCTGATGCCGCTGCGGGCCGACCAGGGGCTTCTCTCGTTGATTGCGCACCCAACGCCGAAGCTGGACCTACTGGGCTATGCAGGCGGCGAGTATGTGCAGCGTACGTTCTATCGCAATTCGACTGGTGGCAGCGTGGGCTACGGGGCACGGGATGCGAACAACGCGAGCTGCAACACGGAGAGCGTGGCGACTGGTGGCACAGGCTACAACCCCGGGCTGGGTAATTCCACTACCTGTACCGGCGCGACGCGCGCGTTGCTACAGGGCAGCATGGGCTGGACGTACCGGCTGTACAACGGTGCGCGGGGCAAGCTGCAGTACACCGTGGTTTACACCTACCTGACGCGCGAGGCGTGGGCCGGGCTGGCGGGAACCAGTTCGACGGCGGCGGTGGCTGCTCCCAAGGCGACGAATAACATGGTGTTTACGGGGTTCCGGTATTACCTGCCGTAGTCATTGCAACTTTCCGGATGTGGTTGATAAGCGAATTGTTTGCAATGGTTTAGAGCACCTTGCTTTGAGCTTAATCGTTCGGGCAGCCGTGTGAGCGTATGTTCACTTTTACGGGCCCAAGACGGTGAACATGACGGACTAAACGGATCGCCACGGGCATTGTTTGCAACAGGAACTATCAGGGAGTGAGGTAACCGTGCCAGGCGGCGGTGCGGCGGATGGCTTCTTCGAGAGGGATGAGGGTGCGGAGGTTGAGTTCGGCATGGGCCTTCTCCGTGGAGGGAACGTAGCGGGCGATGGGTTTGGCGGGGTCGGTGGGCTGGTCGATGCGGACTTCCAGGCCGGGGCGGAGGGTGGCGGCGGTAGTGCGGGCCAGCTCGGCGATGGAGACGGAGTGTTCGGAGCCGACGTTGTATGTCGAGTTAGCGGGGGCGTGGAGTAGCAGCGTCCAGAGCCAGATCATGAGATCGCCGGCGTAGAGGTAGCTGCGGTGGGGGGTGCCGTCGCCTTTGATGTGGAGGGGGGTGCCGGCCATGGCGTCTCGAATGAAGTTGCCGGCGGCGAAGTGGGCGTCCAGGGGGAGATGGGGGCCGA
>DASWOP010000106.1:0-5259 GCA_036404255.1 Acidobacteriaceae bacterium
AGGTCGCCCACGTGGTCGGCATGCAGGTGGGTGAGCAGAAAGACATCGATGCCATCGAGTCCAGCGCTCCGCAGCCTGCGCTGGGCATAGCGGCCGATCCATTCGCCGGGGCGGTGTTCGGCCGAGGGTCGTTGTGGGCTGAGGTATGGAGTGTCACCATAGAGCGCGCCGGCGTCCACCATCATGGTGGTGCCATCAGGGAGAAGCAGCAGCGTCGAGTTGCCACGGTTGGTGGCAATGTGGTGGATTTCCAGAACGCCCGGCGCCCATGGCTCAAGCGATGACGCATGCGGAGGTTGCTCAGCAAGCGCAAACAAATTGGAGCTGGAAAGCTGGCTGAGTGATAATGCCGCGAGTGAGGAACTGAAGAAGGTTCGTCGATTCATGTTCGCTCCATGCGCTGCCCTATGCGGATTTGATCAATCTATACGCTTCGCCGTTTCTTATTTTTTCAGCTGCTGATTTTTGCCGATACTAAGCAGGTTGGCCATGATGCGGAAGGAGCCGGGGACGCCCTCTGGCATCTCGCGGAAGAAGGCGAAAGATAGATAGACGTAGGTTCCTTTGCCGTATTTGGCGTAGAGCAGGCCGCCCTTCTGTGGGTCTTGATCGGTGTCGTGCATCTCGGTGGGGGAGATGTACTTTGCATCCCAGGTGCGGGCGTAGCCGTGGCCGCGCTCTTCTACCCAGCCGTCAAAATCCGCAGTGGTGATCTTGTTGGGCCAGGAGAGGACGGGGTCGTTGGTGGCGAGTGTGACCTTGCTGTCCTCTTGGACGACCTTTTCAGGATCGTCGGAGACGGAGAGTGGGTAGGGGCCGTAGTTGTGGTCGTACTCGGGCGCCTGGTACTGGACGATAACGGTGCCGCCGTTCTTTACGTATTCGAGGAGGCGGTTGTTGGAGGTCTTGAGCTCGGGGCGCGCGGTGTAGCTGCGGATGCCGAGGACGATGGCGTCGTAGACGGAGAGATCGCCGGTAGCAATGTCTTGCGCGGAGAGGAAGGTGACGTTGATGCCGAGATCCTGAAGGGAGCTGGCCACTTCGTCGCCAGTGCCGTTGATGTACGCAACCTTGAGGCCAGGGGCGATCTTGAGATCGACGCCGGTGGTGCGGTAGCTGGCCGGGCGGTAGGAGGGATAGGGGCGAATACCGGGATAGCCGGTGGTGGTGAATCCCTGCTTGAACTGCTGGCCGTTGTATTCGGCAACGGCGGTGATGGTGTAAGGCTGAGTCTTGACGGAGGCGGGCATGACGTCAAAGGAGATGGATTCTTCGTCGCCATCGCTGGCTACCGCAAAAGATGCGGACTCAGGTTTGGAGTGCCAGCCGGAGGGGAGATCAAGGTGAAGTGTTCCCTTGGCGGGACCTTTGACGCTGCTGCGAACGGTGACCTGCAGGTGCAGGGAGGCGTTGGTGACTGGAATGACGCCGGCATGCGGGGTGACGGTGACGGAGATTGCTGGCGCGACCAGAAGCGGCTCAGGAAGCGGGCCGGGACCGACGTAGCGATGGATGGTCTGCACGACGCCTTCAAGATGTGCAGGGACGCCGCGATAGGTGTAACGAAGCTCGGCGCTGAGGGGGTAGGGCGTGGTGGGGAGGCCAAGGTCGCTGGGATTATCGAGGTCGTAGTAGGGCTGCTCAAGACTGGGGCGGGAGAAGTAGGGACGGGTGATCTCTGCGTTGGCCGGGACCGTGACGGAGATGAGCTGATCGGCGGCGGAACCTGGGGCCAGAGATGGCTTGACGGGCGCTGTGGGAGTGAAGGTCCAGCCGGAACCGGCGTGGGAGACAAGCTGCGTGGATGTAATGTCAATCGGCTGTGCACCCTGATCGGCGAGGTGAAGATTGACGGTGAACTTTTGACCGGCTATGACGGTCTGCGCGCCGGGCTGGGCGGAGGTATCACCGAAGAGGCTGCGACCGGGTGTGCCGCCGGAGACGGTGGCGAGGAGGCTGAGGCCGAGCGACTGACCGAGGGCATCGTTGAACTGTTGCTGCTTGATGAGCAGCTCGTGGGTCATGTTGTATTTGGCGTCGGCCGGGAGCTTGCTGGCAGCGATGTCTGCGAGAAGAGTGTTGGTTTGGGCGAGGCCTTCGGCGAGCTGGGGTGCGATGGCGTCGGGCTGGGTGGCGTTGAAGGCCGTGGTGGCACTCTCGACGGTGGCGTTGAGGGTGGTGAGGCGGGTCTTCCACGGGGCGCGCTGGGCGGCGGGAGCGTAGTCGGCGATGGCGGGGAGCGAGGTGTCAATGCCATCGAAGAAGGACTCTTCGTGTGCGGGCAGGGCAGATGTCACGCGCGAGGCATAGAGGTGATAGGGGGAGTCAAAGGGGCGCGGGGCGGGGATGCTGATGCCGCCATTCTGCGACTTCTGCTCGGCGAGGCCTTCGCGGGCGAGGGTGAGATAGGAGCGGCCGAGGAGAGGGTTGTACTTGCCTTCGGGGATGTTGACGGTGGCAGACGGAACGCCTTCGATCCAGGTGTTGTTGGTGTAGTTTTTGTAGCGGACTGGGGTCTCCCAGTGGCCGGTGGCGTAGTCGTAGATGCCCTTTTCGGTGACGCGAGCGAAGGGAACGCGGGCGTAGACCTTGAGGGGTGCCCAGGGGAGAAGGCCGGCTTTGATCTGGTCGGGGAAGACGTTGGGATCGGCGGCGGCGTTGAAGACTTCCTGAGCCATGACGCCGGCGGTCTGGTGGTGTCCGTGGCCGTCTGAGACGTTGCCGGCGAAAACAGAGGTGACGATGAGCGGCCGGGTGATGCGGACCTGACGGACGACGTCATAGAGGACGCGGTCGTGACCCCAGGTCTTGAGGGCTTCGTCGAGGGATTTTGAGAAGCCGAAGTCGGCTACGCGAGTGAATGCCTGGTGGACGCCGAAGTAGTTGCCGGCGGCGAGCAACTCCTGGGTGCGGAGGAGGCCGAGTTGATCCCAATAATCGGAGGACATGACGTTTTGTCCGCCTTCACCGCGATTAAGAGTGAGGAGTGTGGTGTCAGTACCCTGGTCGCGACTCTCGTAGGCGAGCATGCCGGAGTCTTCGTCGTCAGGATGGGCAACGATGAGGATGAGGCTACCTCGGGTGTGGAGGCGCTGGAGACTTTGGTAGACGGCAGCGGATCCCCGGTCTACGGGAAGTGGAGTGGCGAAGGCCGGAGAGTAGGCGACGGGAGCCTGCGCACTGGATGCGATGGGGTTGCCGAGAATGGAGGCGGAGAGGGCCAGGCAGAGGGCGGGACGGAGGAATGCATCCAATCGCATCGAAGAGCTCCTGTATTTATATAAAAACACTTCTGAAAATAGTATGGCCGCTCCAGCGCAGAGTATGCGCGCTGACGGGAACGTTGCTCATGGATACCATGCTGCAGAAACTTTGTAAAGGTTCTTTCGATACTTGGGTTAGTATAGAGCACGGGCCAGAGCAGGACGACGACCGAGTGAAGAGGGCAAGACCCCACTACGCTCATAGAACCAACTGCAAGGAGCAGAAGCGCCGATACGTATGACCAAAAACTTCCCTTTTCCTTCGCGCCCTTCGCAGCTGCGGCAGACGAATGCTCGCGAACTGCTGCAGTTATTGCAGAACCATAATCCTTGTTCCAAGGCCGATCTGGTGCGGTACTCGGGGTTGAGCGCACCGACGGTATCAAGCGGTATTGCGCACCTGGAAAAGCTGGGACTGGTAGAGCAGATGGGGGACGGTGAATCGAGCGGGGGAAGACCGCCGGGGTTGTTGCGGTTCAATGCGCGGCATGGCTATGTTGCAGCGGCGGATGTGGGTGGAACACGAATCCGTATGCTGCTGGCGGACATGGGAGGCAACGTGATCACGCAGTGGTCTATGATGCTGGGCGCGAAACAGAAGACTCCCAAGGCGATTTGCAGCCTAATCGTAGAGGGGCTGAAGACGATGTGCCGGCAGAGCGGAACGCCGCTGCGGAAGGTGCTGCATCTGACGACGGGCGCTCCTGGCATTACGAATGTGGAGACTGGCGTAGTGCTATCGGCCCCTAATCTGGATGATTGGAATGATGTTCCGCTACGCGCGCTGCTGGAGCGTGAGTCCGGGCTACCGTGTCTGGTGGAGAATGATACGAATCTTGCGGCGGTGGGTGAGTATTGGCGGGGCGCGGCGCAGGGAGTGGAAAATTTTATCTTTATCGCGCTTGGAACAGGCGTGGGTGCGGGCATTTTTATCCACGGGCGGTTGCATCGCGGAGCCCACTGGAGCGCGGGTGAGATCGGGTACTTTGGTGTGAGCGGGAAGAAGCGCACGCCAATGAAGGTGCGCGAACTGGGCCAGTTGGAGCAGGCGATTGGTGGTCGAGGGATTGAGGAAGAGTGGCAGCGGCTGCTGCAGCGCAATGCTCCCGTCGGCGGCGGGGCGGTGACGACGGAGTTGCTGGGGCTGAAGGCAACGCAGATCTTCGATCTTGGAGCGGAGGGTGACCGGACGGCGAGCGACGTGGTACGCTACACGTCTGGGATACTTGCTGACGCACTTACTGACATCTCTCAGTTGATAAATCCTGAGGTTGTTGTACTTGGCGGAGGAGTGGGGTCTCACCCGGAGCTTTGTCGTGCTACTGAGAAACTATTGCAACGCCATGAATTCGCGCAGCCGATGTTGCGGTCCAGTAGTCTAGGGACGCAGGCGCAGTTGTACGGGGCTGTATCCATCAGCCTGGCAGCAGTAGAGCAACAGATTCTCGAATAGCCGGACTTGCAAGGTCTTCTGAAGCGTGGCTGGGTTGCCAATTTCTGGCGTACTGTGGCGCAATATTTCCCTGAATTTCTTTTTTTATTGACTTCCCCCTAACAAAGCCATATGCTCACGACCACTCCGTACTTAATAAATGTGGTTTAGTAAGTGGCTCTGTTCTAGGTAAAGCTGACGATCCTTTCGCAACTTGCATCTTTCATCAGGAGGCACTACCCCATGTTTTCACTTCTTCGTAGATCTGCTCTCTCCGTACTGCTTGTCGCAATGCTGGCCGTGACGAGCAGTATTGCTGCTTTCGGCCAGTCGCAGTCGATCAATGGATCGATCCGTGGGGTTATAACGGATAGCACGGGAGCCCCCATTGCAGGCGCCACGGTGACGGTGAAGAATCTTGACACCGGTTTCACCCGGCAATTCAAGACGAATGACAGTGGAATTTATGTGGCTCCCAATCTGCCGCTTGGGACCTACGCGGTACTGGCGGAGTCTGGAGGATTCGCGCCGCTAACCCAGACGGGCATTCATCTGGTCGCAGGT
>DASWOP010000107.1:0-9972 GCA_036404255.1 Acidobacteriaceae bacterium
CTCCATCTGCGCGGGGGAGAGCTTGAGCGAGTCGAAGAATTCTTTGGCACCGGTGACGGTGAGGGCGCTGGTTTCGCAGATATTCTTGCCGTTCACGAGGACGGCACGTGCTTCGGCACGGAGGCGCTGGCCGCGGCAGTCGGGGCAGAGCGCGTAGCCGCGATACTTCGAGAGGAAGACGCGGACGTGCAGCTTATATTTTTTGCGCTCGAGCGCGGCGAAAAAGCCACGGATGCCGGGGAAGCTGCCGCTGCCTTCTTCCAGCCAGCGCTGCTGCTCGGGGGTGAGATCGATCCAGGGCACGTCGAGCGGGACGCCGGCGGCCTTTGCGGCACGGCGCATCTCGCCATGCATGGGGCGATACTTAAGGCGGGCCCATGGTTCGACGGCGCTCTCATCCAGCGTCTTGTGCTTGTCGGGGATGATGAGGTCGGGGTCGAAGTCGATGGTATTGCCGAAGCCCTGGCAGCGAGGGCATGCGCCGTAGGGATTGTTGAAGCTGAAGAGGCGCGGCTCGGGTTCGCGGTAGGCGCGGTGGCAGTTGCTGCATTCGAAGGCAGCGGAGAAGCGAAGGCGCTCGGGGATGGCGGGCGCGTCACCGCGCGGAACGATCTCGAAGATGATCTCGCCGGATTCACGGTAGCCGGTCTCGACTGCATCGACGATGCGGGCGCGGACTTCGCTGCTGACAGCGATGCGGTCGGCTAGGACGAAGATGGGGTGGGTGAAGTCGAGTTCGAGCAGCGACTCGGGCGTGGAGAATTCGACGATTTTGCCTGCGCCGGTGGCATCGACCTGGTAGAGGCGGTTGTAGCCGCGCTTGCGGAGTTCGAAGAGGCGCTCGCGCAGAGCATCGGTCAATGAAAGTTCGGCTGCGGCGAGTTCGGACTTCTTCAGCTTCTTGACGGCGAGGCGCTTTGGCTTGGGCGGAGGGGCGTCGCCGGGCGTGGAGGCTTCCTGCATGGGCGCGATGACCAGATCGCGGCGCTCGATGGGGAAGAGCGCGTAGAGGCGTGTGCTCTCCGGCAGGGCAAGGATGCGCTCGGCGATCTCGTCCACGGTATCGTGCTTGACGATGCCGCCGCAGGTGAGGCAGTAGGTGGTGCCGCAACGAGCGTAGAGCAGGCGCAGATAGTCGTAGATCTCCGTGGCGGTGGCGACGGTAGAGCGCGGGTTGCGCGTCTGGTTCTTCTGCTTGATGGCGATGGCTGGGGCGAGGCCTTCGATGTGATCGACGTCGGGCTTCTCGATGCGCTCGAGAAACTGGCGCGCGTAGGCGGAGAGCGACTCGACGTAGCGGCGCTGGCCTTCGGCGTAGACGGTATCAAATGCGAGCGATGATTTGCCCGATCCGCTGACGCCGCTGACGACCGTTAGCTTGCCGTGCGGAATCTCCACGTCGACGCCCTTGAGATTGTGGGTGCGCGCGCCGCGGATGATGATGCTGTCGTTGCTGGGGAGAGTCGGGGGCATGGGTGCGAGCTATTTCTCTTTTGCGTCCGCGGTTTCTGCTTGCGGCTTGAAGATTTCCAGAACGAGCAGGCAGGCGGCGATGGTAATGCAGCTGTCTGCCAGGTTGAAATCAGGCCAGTGATAGCGGCCGATGTGGACTTCGAGAAAATCGGTCACGAAGTTGTAGCGCATCCGGTCATACAGATTGCCGATTGCGCCGCCAAGGATGAGAGCGAAGGCCAGGGTGGTGAATGTGAACCGGCGGCCGGCGGTGAAGAGCAGTACCAGCACGGCGGCAATGGCAAGGATGGAAAATGCTTCCAGCCCCCAGCGCAAGTGCGCGGGATTGCTCCACTCCGCGAACAAGCTGAACGCAGCGCCGGTGTTGTTCACATGCGAGATGCGGAAGACGCCGTTGATGACGTTGATGGTTTCGCCGATGCTCAAATGCGAGACGATCCATATCTTGCTGATGCGGTCCAGAACGTAGACGGCAGCAGCGATGGCAAAGAGCGCGGGGCGGGCGTCGCGATAGACGGGCGATGTCATTTGGCCTCCGTGGGTGCGGTGTAGGGAGCGAAGCCGATAGCGGTGAGCGCTTCTGCGCAACGCAAGCAGACGGTGGGGTAGTTTGCGTTGTGGCCCACGTCTTCGGTGAAGTTCCAGCAGCGCTCGCATTTTGTGCCGTCTGCGGCGACGGTGCGCACGCGGATGGCTTTACCTTCGAAGTTGGTGCCGCGCAGAACTTCTACCTGCGAGACGTTGAACAACTCCTTGAGCGCTGGCTGATAGCGCAACAGCAGGTCGTAGAGTTCGGGCACGTCGCACTCGATGTAGACCTTGGCGTCGAGACCCTTGCCGACGAGTTTGTCCTGCCGCGCGGCTTCGAGGCTGATCAGTACCTCGTCGCGGACGGCTAACAATTCTTTCCAGTCGGCAATGAGCTGGGGGGCATCTGCGATTGCGGATGCGGGGAACTCGGCGATGTGCACACTGGCTTCGCGGGCTGCGAGCTTCGGCAACTGCTGCCAGACTTCCTCTGATGTGAAGGTGAGGATGGGCGCGACGAGCCGCACCAGCGCCTCGGCGATCTGCCAGATGGCGGTTTGCGCGGAGCGGCGGGCGGGTGAGTTGGGCGCGAAGGTGTAGAGGCGATCCTTCAGCACATCGAGGTAGAGGGCGCTGAGCTCGGTGTTACAGAACTCGTTGAGCGCGTGATAGACGCGATGAAATTCGAAGTCGTCGTAGGCCTTGCGAATTTTAGTGCTGACCTCTGCCGTGCGCGCCAGGATGTACTGGTCGATGGGCTGAAGATCGGCGTAGGGAAGTGCGTTCACCGATGGATCGAAGTCGCCGATGCTGCCGAGCAGGAAGCGGAAGGTGTTGCGCAGCTTGCGGTAATTGTCGCTGACGCGCTGCATCAGGCTTTCGCTGGCGGCGACGTCTTCGCGGAAGTCGACCGATGCGACCCAGAGGCGGACAACTTCGGCGCCGAGGCGTTTGGCGATGTCTACCGGATCGACCACGTTGCCGAGCGACTTCGACATCGCGCGGCCCTTCTCGTCGAGCGTCCAGCCGCTGGTGGCGACCATCTTGTAGGGCGCAGCGTCGCGCATGCCGATGGAGGTGAGGAGCGAGGAGTGGAACCAGCCACGATGCTGGTCGCCGCCCTCGGTGTAGAGATCGGCGGGCGAGTGCAGTTCGGGTTCAACGTCGAGCACGGCGTGCCAGCTTGCGCCGGACTCAAACCACACGTCGAGGATGTCCATCTCCTTGCGGAATTCGGTGTGACCGCAGGAGCACTTTGTGCCCGCGGGCAGCAGGGTTTCGGCGCTGTGGATGTACCAGGCGTCGGCACCTTCCTGTTTGAAGCGGGCGACGAGGCTGGCGTTGATCGCAGGATTGTTCAGCGGCTCGTGGCACTTCTGGCAGAGGAAGACCGGGATAGGCACGCCCCAGATGCGCTGGCGCGAGATGCACCAGTCGGGGCGGGTGGCGATCATGTTGGAGATGCGCTCTTCGCCCCAGGTGGGGTCCCACTTTACTTTTTTGATCTCGTCGAGCGCGCGCTGACGGAAGGTGGTGTTGTCCATGGGCGTGTCCATGCCGATGAACCACTGCTCGGTGGCGCGCACGATGATTGGGCGATGGCAGCGCCAGCAGTGCGGGTAGGAGTGGGTGATATCGGAGGAGCCGAGCAGAGCGCCGTTCGCGCGGAGCACGTCCATGATGACGGGGTTCGACTTGAAGACGCTGAGGCCTTCGTAGGGCTGGCCGCTGGTGTGCATCTGGCGGCCGGAGTCATCCACGTAGGCCTTGACTTCGATGCCGTAGCGCTTGCCGGTGTAGAAATCGTCTACGCCGTGGGCGGGCGCGGTGTGGACGGCACCGGTGCCTTGCTCGGTGGTGACGTAATCGGCGTTGACGCCGAGGATGCTGCGGTCGAGGAAGGGATGCTGGAAGGTGGCCCCATCGAGCACGGAGCCCTTGAAGCGCGCAATCTCCTTCGCATTCAGAGAGCAGGCCGCCTGCGTGGCAGCGGCCAGGGCGTCGGCGACGATGTAGACATTGCCGTCACCATTCTCCAGCGCGACGTACTCCAGTTCGGGATTGAAGGCGACGGCCATGGAGGCGGGGAGTGTCCATGGGGTGGTGGTCCAGATGATGGTGTAGACCTTCTTGCCGACGAGTGCGGCGTCGATCGAGGCGGCATCGCTGGTGAGGGCATAGCGGACGTAGACGCTAGGGCTGGTGTGCTCCGCGTACTCCACTTCGGCTTCGGCGAGCGCGGTACGGTCGTGCAGGCACCAGTAGACAGGGCGCAGGCCCTTGTAGACGAATCCTTTTTCGAAGAACTGGAAGAAGGTCTCGGCGATGGCGGATTCGTACTCCAAGCTCATGGTGGAGTAGGGCTTTTCCCAGCGGCCGAAGACGCCGAGGCGGATGAACTGCTCGCGCTGGATATCCACATACTTCTGCGCGTATTCGCGGCAGGCGCGGCGGACGGCGATGGGCTCCATCTCCAGCTTTTTACGGCCAAGCTGCTCATCGACCTTGATTTCAATGGGCAGACCGTGGCAGTCCCAGCCGGGGACGTAGGGAGCGTCAAAGCCAGCCATGGTTTTGGATTTGACGACGAAATCCTTGATGCACTTGTTCAGTGCGTGACCGAGGTGAATGGCGCCGTTGGCGTAGGGGGGGCCATCGTGCAGGATGTATTGGGGGCGGCCGGCGCGGCTGGCGCGGATCTGGGCGTAGAGGCCTTGTTCCGCCCACTGGGCAAGGCGGATGGGCTCATTCACGGGCAGGTTGGCCTTCATGTTGAAGCCGGTCTGCGGCAGGTTGAGCGTGGACTTCAGGGTGTTCGACTTGGGTGTTGCACCATCGTTTGTTGCGGCGGACATGCGGTCTCCGGAAGTGCGTTGTGAGGCAAAAAGCGCTGGATGCGCAAGCCTTTATTCTAACTGCTGCGAGGGGTCCGCGTTGCATGCAGACCGGCCAGGTACCGGGCCGGATTCGTCCGCGCGACTTCATGTGGGGTATTTGCGTCTATAACTGTAAGAAGACGGATGCGCCCGGCAGCTAGTAGAATTGCTAGCGACGAGAGACGGCGTGATCGTGAAGCGCCGCATCCAAATATTTAAGGAAGTCCTGCAGTGACGTAAGCAGTATGGCCACGTCCTGCGGTTTTGGTATGTACCTGGAGCTATGGGAAATGAAGTTTTGACGCCGCCGGAGTTGGGCCCCCGAGAAGAGGAACGCACTCCCCTGCATGCGGTTCCGCCATCGCATCACGAGTCGTTCGATCACCTGGGAATAGGTGGTGGGCTCGAAGAAGAGGGTGTAATTGCCTCGCTTTGGACCAACCTGCACGATGCTTTCTTCCCGCCGAAGCTGCCACCACTTGTCCTAACCTCAAAGCCTATTGCGGTCCCGGACCGCATGAAGGTGAAGCGCAGTCCAGCCTCCGTGGCAACGGCAATTGTGGTGCATGCGCTGCTCTTCCTGCTAATCGGGTTCCTGCTGGCAAAGAAGATTTTGAAGTTGTCTGCACCACCTCCGAAGGTAGCTACCATTGTGGACCTCAATACTCCGGTCGCTCCACCGGGTGCGAAGCCTATGGGCGGCGGCGGCGGAAACCATGATGCGACCCCGGCAACCCAAGGCAAACTGCCCCCTCCGGTAAAGACTCCGCTGGCGCCTATGATGCACCCCATCATTGAGCAGCCGAAGTTGCCCACGCCGATGGGGCTGGTGATGCCTGACAACCTGAAGCTGCCGAGCAATCCAAATTTGCCGAACTTTGGCGATCCTAACGGCTTGAGAGTCGCTGGCCCAGGCTCGCTGGGCAATGGTGGCGGTGGCGGTATTGGCGGTGGCAATGGCGGTGGCTTGGGGAATGGCTCGGGTGGCGGTACCGGTGGCGGCGTTTACACCGTCGGCGGCGGAACTTCTGCGCCGGTGTTGGTCTATGGCCCGGAGGCGGAGTTTACCGACGAAGCGCGGCGTGCCAAGTATCAAGCCGATGTGGATGTGCGGGTTCTGGTTGGGCCGGATGGGTTGGTCAAGTCTGCCCAGGTTCTACGCGATCCCGGCATGGGACTGGGCGCCAGCGCTCTGACCACGGTAAAGACCTACAAGTTCAAGCCGGCTATGAATTCCGGCAAGGCTGTTGCGGTCTACGTCATTGTCCAGGTCGGATTCACCATCTACTAAATCTAAATAGAGACGAAATTAACCACGGATTATACGGATTCTCACGGATAAGGATTGAAGGTTTTTAATTCCTTTTGGCCTAATCCGTGCTGATCCGGGTAATCCGTCGTTGAGTTTTTAGTGCAGCCAGAAGAGTCGATAGGCCTGATTTACGACCAGCGCTGCGGTGTACGCCATGCCGGACATGTACAGGAACTGGATGATAGGCCACTTCCAGCCGTTGGTCTCGCGCTTCACAATGGCGAGCGTGGACGTGCACTGCATGGCGAAGGCGAAGAAGACCACCAGAGCAACGGCAGCACCCGGCGTCAGATCACCGCGGACGGCGCTTTGCAGGCTGAGGGAGTGCGTGGCAGGGTCTGAGGCATAGATGGTGCCCAGGGTGCCGACAATTACTTCACGGGCCACCAGCGAGGAGAGCAGGCCGATGCCAATCTTCCAGTTGAAGCCCAGTGGGTGGATCAGGGGCTCGAAGAAACGCCCGGCATTGGCCAGCCAGCTATTGCTGATGCTGGAGATGACGCCGTTGTGGACCGGCAGAGCGGCCATTGCCCACAAGAAGACGGTGACGGACAGGATGATGGTTCCAGCGCGGGTAATGAAGACCTTGGCGCGGTCATACAGGCGCATGGCGATGGATTGCACTGTGGGCCAGCGATATTGCGGAAGCTCCATCACGAAGGGAGCTTTCGCCTTTTTCAGCACGGAAGACTTCAGCAACTGTGCCGTGAAGAAGGCCGCCGCGAAGCCCAGGAAGTACAGGCCGATCATGGCTGCGGCGCGCAGGCCGAGCAGATGCGGGATGATGGCCTTGTTTGGAATAAAGGCCGCGATCATCAGGGTGTAGATGGGCAGCCGGGCAGAGCAGGTCATGAACGGGGCGATCAGAATGGTGGCCAGGCGGTCGCGCTTGTTCTCAATGGTGCGCGTAGCCATGATGGCGGGGACGGCGCAGGCATAGGCGGAGAGCAGGGGAATAAACGCCTTGCCGTTCAAGCCGAAGCGGGCCATTGTACGGTCTGCAATGAGCGCTGCACGTGCAAGATAGCCGGAATCCTCCAACAATCCGATGAAGAAAAACAGAACCAGAATCTGGGGCAGGAAGGCCAGTACGGAGCCCACGCCCTTCCAGACGCCGTCCAGCAGCAGGGATTGCAGCCACGGGATATGAACGTAGACAGCCATATGCTCGCCGGTGCGCTCCAGGAGATCGGTAAACCAGTCTCCGAGCGCCTGACCTACGGTAAATACCAACTGGAAGACCATCATGACAATGGCAAAGAAGATCACCCCACCCCAGACCGGATGCAGCACAATCTTGTCCAGACGGCGGGTCCAGATGGGGGAGGCGGGGGCGTTGTAGTCTGACCGGCGGCCAACGGCTACGGCCCAGTCGCGGCAGAGGCCGGGGTTCTGGAGAACGGGGAGCTGCACCATTTCGCGTTTGCCGCCGGTCTCTTCCAGGAAGCGGTAGATGGCGTCCAGACCGTCGGTTTGGGTGGCGGAGATCAATGCAACGGGGGCGCCAAGCTCCTGTGCCAGCTTGAAGGTGTCGACTGAGCCACCACGTTCAAGCAGCTGATCCTTCATATTCAGCAGGACTAGCGTAGGCAGGCCTAACGAAAGGACTTGTGCGGCCAGGACGAGGTGGCGGCCGAGGTTGGTGGCGTCCAGCACGAGCAGAATTGCATCCGGCTGAGGGGTGCCGGGCATCTCGCCACGGAGTACGTCAATGGAGACGCGGGCGTCTTCTGATTGGGCCGTCATGCCGTAGATTCCGGGCAGATCGACCAGGGTTACACCCTTGATGCCATGGCCCCCGGCGAGTTTGCCAGCGCGCTGTTCTACGGTGACGCCGGGGTAGTTGCCGATCTTCTGGCGCAGGCCGGTGAGGCGATTGAAGAGGGTAGATTTACCGCAATTTGGCGGACCTATGACGGCAACTGTACGGACATTTACGGTCTGGTGACGGCGAGGAACTGAGCCGTCGGTGGAAACCGGAATAGCGAGTTCCTCGGGAGTGAATTTCACCGCCCCGGGAGTGGTATGACAGCTGCTCATGGCTTGCCCGCCTTGACCGCAGGTTCTACCTCATCCAAGCGAACAAGGATGTTGCGGGCGGTCTCATTGCGGAGGGCAATTTCAGACTGGTCGATACGGTAGATACGTGGATCGCCGCCCGGTGCCTTGCCGCTGGCGGTAACGCCCACGCCGGGGAAGAATCCCATCAGGCCAAGATGATCCGTCTCTTCAGCCCCCAGATCGATGCGTATGAGGACAGCTGACGCATCCTGGGCGAGCTTATGAAGAGGTAGCAGTGCGGCAGCGGAGGACTTGGATGCGCGTGTCAAAGGGCCACTCACGGACTAGCTTAATTGTGGACTAATCCTATCCACATTCTAATCCGGACTAAAGCAGTCGTCAATTGGGGAGATTGAAGCGATTGTGCTGCTTATGGTGCAGAGGAGATTTGTATGGTGCACCCGGAGAGATTCGAACTCCCGGCCTTCTGGTTCGTAGCCAGACGCTCTATCCAGCTGAGCTACGGGTGCACATCGTTGCCACGAAGCAACTTGCTTAGAATAACAATTCGCAGTGCATCCGGCAACTCGCAGCATCTGCAAAACTTCGCGAACGAACAAACTACTTCTTCGCGGCTTGTGCGGCTGCTTCTTTGGCTGCTGCTACGGCGGCAATCTCTTCCGGCGTGGGTTGCGGAGGAAGCGTGGAAACGGCTTCGATGATGTTTAGGCCGGTGCGGCCAAGGAGTCCGCGGATGGTGGGCTCGGTGAGACGGGTGGCGTCGTACTCGACGAGTACGGTCTTGGCGGCTTCAGAAAAATCGATACGGCGGATGCCGTAGACCTCGCGTAGATCGTTCAGCGCGATCAGGGAGGATTCAGAGGGTGCAACACCGTAGCGGTACAGGACATCCACAGTCGTCATGGGGACATGATAGCAAGGTCCGTAGGGACGCAAAGACAAAGCTCAGCACGGATTACACGGAAGAGACGGATAAAGGCGGATTTCAATATTAAAAAAGAGAATATTTGGTGGGTCTTCCGTTTTGATCCGCGTTTTTGTAATCCGTGCTGAACTTACAGCTTGTTCAGGTAGTCGGCGAGTTCGGGGCTGGTCCAGACCTGAGAGCCGACGAATTTGCGGCGCAGGACGCCGTTGCGGTCAATGACGTAGGTCTCCGGGAAGGCAAAGCTGCCGTAGAGCTCGTTGGAGTGCTGCGTGGTGTCGCGGATGGTGACGATGCCGGGCATGGGGTGCGAGGCGAGGAAGTTGGTGTAGGCGGTTGCGTCGTCATCCGCGCTGACGGCGATGACGGTGACCTGGGGCATCTGCTGGGCGAGGGTGACCAGCGTGGGGAGTTCCTGGCGGCAGGGGCCGCACCAGGTGGCCCAGAAGTTCAGGATCACGACCTTGCCCTTGTAGCTGGCGAGGTGTACGGTCTGCCCGCTGTCGTTGATGGTGAAGTCTGGCGCTGGTTTGCCAAGCTGGTGGGGCTTGGCGTTGCGGTCGCAGCCGGCGGAGGAAAGCAACAGCGCTGCGGCAAAGGCAAAGAGCGCAGCGGTACGGCGAAGGGCGGGGAGATGGATCGGTAAAGTAGTCAGCAAAGGAACACCAGTTTCTATAATACAAAGTGTGACGCTTCCTGTTTGTATGACCGACCAGACTAAGCTGCTGCTGAGCGTAATTATTCCGGCGCGTAACGAGGCCGCAAGCATTGGGGAGTGCCTGAAGTCGCTGGCGTCGCAATCGGATGAGGGCTTTGCGCTGGGGCGCGATTGGGAG
>DASWOP010000108.1:0-16506 GCA_036404255.1 Acidobacteriaceae bacterium
CTCATCCGCGCCGGCCTGCCCATCCTCGGCTCCATCGAACTCCTCGCCAAGCAGCAGCGCAATGCCCTCTTCCGCGCCCAGCTTGAAGACGTTGCCATCCGCGTCCGCACCGGCGAATCCCTCTCCCAGGCCTTTGAAGCCCAGGGCGGATTCCCCGTCATCTACACCACCACTCTGCTCGCTGGCGAACGATCCGGCAATCTGGAAGAGGTGCTCACCCGCTACCTCGCCTTTCAGCGCGTCGCCCTCACCTTCCGCAAGAAGCTCATCGCCTCGCTCATCTACCCCTCGCTGCTCATCGTCATGGTGGTCACGCTCTTCTTCTTCCTCATCACCTTCGTTGTGCCGCAGTTCGCCAAGCTCTATGAGCAGATCGGCTCGCATCTGCCCGCGCTCACCGTCCTTCTGTTGGCCATGGGCGGCTACGCGCAGAAATACTACATGTACTACGTCCCGGCCATGGTGCTTCTGGTCTGGCTCGCATTGCGCTGGGCAAACACAGACAAGGGCGCTTCCCGGCTGGATCGTGCCCTGCTCGCGTTCCCCTTCCTCGGCACCATCTGGCTCAAATATCAGGTCGCGCTCTTTGCCCGGACGCTCGCCACCCTGCTGACCGGTGGCCTCCCCCTCGTCCCCTCGCTGGAGACCGCCGCCCGCTCCATCGGCAGCAGCCAGATCGCCAACGCAGTCTTCGGCTCGGTCGAATCCGTCCGCGAAGGCATGGGTCTGGGCAAATCCCTGCAAAAGACCGGCGTCTTCCCCGATCTCTCCGTTGAAATGATCGAAGTCGGCGAATCCACCGGCGCGCTCCCCACCATGCTCAACTCTGTCGCTGAATTTTTCGAGGAAGACACGCAGACCTCCCTCTCCACCGCCATGAGCCTGATTGAGCCCATCATCCTCGTATTCATGGGCATCGTCGTCGCCGTCATTTTGATCGCACTTTACCTGCCCATCTTCAGCATGAGCGCCAACGGCATGGGCCAGGGCCACTAAGCTTTAGGATTGCGAAACAGTCTGGTATGCAGGATAATATTCATGCCGGAGCAGGCTTGACTCCTACTCCGGGTTATTATTGACGCGCTTAGAACAAGAGTTTCCAAACCGCGATGGCCAGTGCTAAAGAGAGGAGAAATCTCCAATCTAACAACACAGCCACTCGCAGCCAGGACTTACCAACGTCCATTGGCGTACCTCCTTTGTGAGTGATTAGCCCGGTCTCCCGGGCTTTTCGCTTTTCAGGGCGAAACCTTCCCAGAATCGACAAGCCCATCCAAGCTGCCAAGTCACAAAAGAATGTGCCAATCATAGCACTCACTCCGCGCGCTCTCGCCTTCACCTGCCTGCTACCTTAATCACAGAGAATTTAATCTTAAGAAGTCTGCGTTCACTTGCTCTCTGAACACAAGCAACGGGAGTCTCACCAGTATGGCCAATGCACCGATCGTGATGCCGCTGCCCGCCGAAGGCGATGAGATTACTCGCGCCCAGGCTCTCGCGCGCCGCTACCACTCCGAATTCGTCGACCTCAAGAACTTCCGCATCCAGCACGAGCTCTTCAAGTCCGTGCCCGTCGACATGATGTTCCGTTACAACTTCGTCCCGCTCGAGCAGGCCGAAGGCCGCCTCATCATCGCCGTCTCCGACCCATCCAAACTGATGGTCCTCGACGAGATCAGCGGCCTCCTTGGCCAGCGCCTCGTCACCCGTGTCGCCACGCTCTCGCAGATCACCGACCTCCTGAAGAAGACCGAGCAATCGCAGCGCGTGCTCGACGAAGCCACCGAAGGCCTCACCTTCGATGTCCTCTCCTCCGAAGACAATCCCGACGAAAACATCTCCATCGAGAGCATCACCTCCGAAGATGACATCAGCCCCATCATCCGCCTGGTCGACACCACCATCTTCACCGCGCTCGAGCGCCGCGCCTCCGACATCCATCTCGAAACCTACGACGATTCCCTCGTCGTCAAATACCGCATCGACGGTGTGCTCCAGCTCGCCATGGCGCCCATCGCGCGTGAACATCACCAGACCATCCTCTCCCGCATCAAGGTCATGAGCGAGCTTGACATCGCCGAGCGCCGCGTCCCGCAGGATGGCCGTTTCCGCGTCCGCTACAAGGGCCGCCTCATTGACTTCCGCGTCTCCATCATGCCCACCGTGCATGGCGAAAACTGCGTCCTCCGCGTACTCGACAAAGAGTCTATGTCGGAGAAATTCACCAAGCTCTCGCTCGATGTCGTCGGCTTCGCGCCAAAAGATCTCGAGCGTTTCCGCCGCTACATCAAGGAGCCCTACGGCATGGTGCTGGTCACCGGTCCCACCGGCTCCGGTAAGACAACCACGCTCTACGCCGCCCTCAACGAGATCAAATCCGAAGAAGACAAGATCATCACCATCGAAGATCCCGTCGAATACCAGATTCGCGGCATCACCCAGATTCCCGTCAACGAGAAGAAGGGTCTCACCTTCGCCCGTGGTCTGCGCTCCATCCTGCGCCACGATCCTGACAAGATTCTCGTCGGCGAAATCCGCGACGCCGAAACCGCGCAGATCGCCATCAACTCCGCCCTCACCGGCCATCTCGTCTTCACCACCGTCCACGCCAATAACGTCGTAGACGTGCTCGGCCGCTTCCTCAACATGGGCGTCGAGCCATACAACTTCGTCTCCGCGCTGAACTGCATCCTGGCGCAGCGGCTGGTGCGCAACATCTGCACCTTCTGCGTCCACGACGTGCACTACACCGACGAAGAGCTCATCGCCAGCGGCCTCAAGCCCGAAGAGTGGCGCGACTTTACCTTCCGCGAAGGCGCAGGCTGCATCGAGTGCGCTGGCACCGGCTATCGTGGCCGCTCCGCCATCCACGAACTTCTCGAGCTCGACGACGAAATCCGTGAGATGCTCCTCTCCCGCCGCCCCGGTGCCGAGATTCGCAAGGCCGCCCGCGACAAAGGCATGGACTTCCTCCGCGACTCCGCGCTTGACCGCGTCCGCCAGGGCCTGACCACATTAAAAGAAGTCAACAAGGTCACATTTATCGAAACCGGAAGGTAGCGGCGCCCCGGCACGCTAAACTAATAACTCCAAGAAGAACATGCAGATACTCCCATCATCGATACGGTCAATAGGCGCCGGACTACGGCCGCGGCTGGCATGCGAAGTTCGCCCCCACCGCATCATTGCCGCCAGTTCCAACGACGCCTCCGGCGTCATCGCCGCCATATCCAGCGCCGATCTCCCGCCCGGCGCGCTCGTTCCCAGCCTCCGCGCAGGCAACATTGCAGACCGCGGCATCTTCATCTCCGCCCTCCAGCGCGCGCTCGATCCCCTCGCTGGCCGCTCCAAAGACATCACCCTCGTCGTGCCGGACTCAGCCGTCCGCGTCCTCCTGCTCGACTTTGACACGCTCCCCAGCCGCCCGGCCGAAGCTCTTCCCGTGGTCCGCTTTCGCCTCAAGAAGCTTCTTCCGTTTGAAGCAGACGACGCTGGCGTCAGCTACCAGATCATGAGCCAGGATCGCAATCTCCTCCGCGTCGTTGCCGCCGCCATGCCCCGCGAAGTGCTCGATGAGTATGAGCTTGCCGTGCGCGATGCAGGCTACGAGCCCGGCGCGATTCTGCCCAGCACATTGGCCTCCCTCACCCTGCTCTCACCGGCTACCACAGCCACCAGTGCCGCGCTCATCGTCAATGCGAACTCCTACGCAGTCACCACCGCCATCGTGCGCGGCAGCGTCATCCTTCTGCATCGCACGCTCGACTTCACCGCGGAGGTTCCCTCGCTCGCCGAGGTTCGCGAAGAGACCGCACCGGCACTGCCCGCTGCTCCTCCTGCCGTGCCCATCTTCGCCACCAATCTCAACGAAGCTCCCCCCGTCGTCACCGCCTACGTAGAGCCAGCGCCCACCTGGGATCTTGCCCACGAGCCCGGCGTCGAAGAGGAATCCACTCCGTATCCCGGCGAGTCCTTCGGCGGCAGTCCCGTAGCGGCTGAAGCCGCCATGCAGACCGAGGTACTTCGCCAGGAGGAAGCAGAGATCGCCGTGGAGTCTTTCGCCGCCTCCATGGAAGAGGCCGCCGTAGAAGCAGACGTAGCCCAGGCTATCTCCGTCGCCGCTGCCTACTTTGAAGACACGCTGAACTCCATGCCCTCGCAGATTCTCTCTGCCGGCATGCTGGACGCACAATCGCTGGAGCAGGTGCTGGCCCACGACGGCTTTGATGAACTCATGCCGAATGTCCGCGAGATTGTTCCCGCCGCTCTGCTCGCTGCCGATGCAGCATCCTCCTCCGTTCCACGCAGCCTTCTCGCTGGAGTAGCTGGCGCACTTGCCACGGGAGACACGCAAAGCTAATGCGCATCTCCGTCAATCTCGCCTCCCACCCCTTCGTAGAGATCCATCCCCTGCTGCAGCGTCTGCGCATCGTCATGGCAGCTCTGGCAGTGCTCGCCATCGTGCTCGGCTTCACCCTGCACTCCGCCACGCGCAAAGCGCACGACCGTCAGGCGCAGATGGACGCTCTCGTCGCCCGCACCCACGGCTTTCAGCAGGAGCGTGCCAACAACGAGGCCAGCATGCACCGGCCCGGCAACGCCGCCGTGCTCGAGCGCTCGCAGTTCCTGAACAAGCTCTTTCTCAGCAAAAGTTTCAGTTGGACCGCCGTCATGATGGATCTTGAAACCGTTCTGCCCGCTGGCGTTCAGGTCACCAACATCGAGCCGCAGATGCTGCCCGACGGTGCCCTCCAGATCCGCCTGCGCGTCAGCGGCGACCGCGACCGCGCCGTGCAACTCGTCAAGAATCTGGAGCGCTCGCAGCGCTTCCGCTCGCCGCGTCTCTCCAGCGAATCCGCGCAGACGCAGGACCCCAGCGCCCAGCATCGCGGCCCCATCGATCTCAATGCCGTGGAGTTCGATATCCTCGCCGCCTACAATCCCCTGCCGTTGCGCGAGCGCAAGCCAGCCAGAAACGAGGCTGGCCAATGAAGCTCACACTGGAAATGCCCACCTGGCTGCACCTGCCCGATCGTGACAGCACCTTCTTCACCCCGCTGCCCCTGCACATCGCCGGCGCTCTGGTGCTGCTTGCCATCAACGTCTATCTCGTCGTTCACATGGCGTTCGCCTACGGCACCGTACATAGCAATAACGACGATGCTCTCGCCCAGCAGACCAGCCAGATGACGGCCATGGAGATTGCCGCGCGTCCTCTGCGCGGCCTCGACCAGAAGGTCGCCGTCGCCGAAAACGGGCAGGCCGCTTTCTACCATGACCGCCTGCCCACGGCCTACTCCACCGTCGCCGGACAGCTTGGCATCCTCGCCAAAAAGAGTGGCGTCCGCCTCACCCGCGTGCAGTACACCGAATCGCCCGCACTCGCCGGTTCGCCCGAAACCGCCCTCACCGAAGTCCGCATGGACGCGACCCTCAGCGGAGACTATCGCCCGCTCATGCAGTTTCTCAACAGCCTCGAACGCAGCAAAAGCTTCTTCATGATCAGCGGCATCACCCTCAGCGGCCAGCAGACCGGCGCGGTCAACCTGCGCATGCGTCTGCTCACCTACACCCGCGCCGCAGGCCCGGGTGAAAAGCTCGACCTCGCGCCCTCCTCCGGCGACACGGACACCGATCAGCCCACGTCAGCCAAGCCCTCGCCTGCCATCCCCGCCGCGCCCCTGCCGCGCAGAACGGGGGCGAAGCGATGAACCTCGGCCTCGACAACAAGAAGAAGACGATCCAGGCAGCCGTTGCAGGCAGCGTTGCGCTCGTCGGCGTCATCTACCTGCTCTGGTTCTTCCTGAGCGGCACCACGCCCCCGCCGCCGCAATCCAAAGAACCCGTGATCACCACCACCTCCGTCACAGACACGCATGCACCTGCGCCGACTCCAGCACCAGCACCCGCCGCAGTACCTGCGGGCAAGTCCGTGGCGCCCATCGCCTACAGCGCTGCTCAGCTTGACCCCACGCTGCACCCCGAGGGAATGCTGGAAGCAGAGGCGCTCGTCTACTCCGGCACCGGCCGCAATATCTTCTCCATGCAGTCCGCCCCGCCGCCCATACCCAAGGTGATCGCTCCCGCGCGTCCCAGCGCCGCCGCCATGGCCGCAATGGTTCCCCAGGGCCCACCGCCACCTCCTCCGCCTCCTCCCATCGATCTCAAATTCTTTGGCACCGAGGTCAAGAAGGATGGCAGCAAGCGCGCCTTCCTTCTGCATGGCGAAGACGTCTTCCTCGCTGGCCCGGGAGACATCGTGGACCGCCGCTACAAGATCCACACCATCATGCCCAACGGCATCGTGATTGAAGATCTTCCGAACAACAACAAGCAGACCATCCCCCTCTCGCAGTAGGCGACCCATTGACCTGCAAGCCACCAATCCGCAGTCACTCCCCATCCGGCGAAGAAGGCTTTCTTCTGGTCGCGATGATCTTCGCTGTCGCCGTCATCCTCATCTTCCTCGCCGTCGCCGCGCCCACCGTCGCCAAAGACCTCCAGCGCGAGCGCGAAATCGAGATGGTCCACCGCGGCAACGAATACGTCCGCGCCATCCGGCTTTATTGCCGCAAGAACAATGGCCAATACCCGACATCGATAGATCAACTCGTAGGCTCCGGCGGCACCCCCAACATCCGCTTCCTGCGCAAAAAATACGTCGATCCAATGACCGGCAAAGACGACTGGCGCATCATCCACGTCGGCGAAAACAAGACCAACGTCACCGGCTTCTTCGGCCAGCCCCTCGCTGGCCTCACCACCAGCGGTGGCCTTGGCAGCGCCACCGGCAACCTCTCCACGACTGGCGGCAGTTCAGCATCCACCGGCTCCACCTTCGGTTCGTCCACCTTTGGTTCGTCTAACTCCAGTGCTTCTAACTCCGGTTCGTCTACTTTTGGCTCCTCGACGTTCGGCTCCTCGTCGAGCAGCGGAAGCAACAACAGTACCGGCGGCACCGGCACCTCTGGCACATCCGGCACATCGGACAGTTCCAGCACCTCTGGCGTCACCAGCACCGATGCCACCAAGTTTGGCGGTGGCGGAGGCCCCATCATGGGCGTCAGCAGCCTCAGTACCAAGACCTCCATCATCTCCATCCACGACCAGACGACCTACGACACCTGGGAATTTCTCTACGACCCGCGCATCGAAGCTCTCTACAAAGGCAACATCATGGGCGGCAGCATCGGCTCAGCTGGTGGCGGCAACTCCTTCGGCCAGCAGAACGGCATCGGCACCCCAGCAACCGGCACTACAGGTACAACCGGCACCTCTGGCGGCAACGGCAGTACCAATGGCAGTACAAGCGGCAGTGGTAGCGGGAGCGGCAGCGGCGGCCTCTGGGGCGGTAGCAGTTCGAATTAGCGCAAATGTCTATCGATGGGAGGGGCAGTTACCCCCTCCGTCAGACATTCGCCACCAGGCTTCGCCGGATGACTCCCCTAATTAAGAATAGCAACTCCCAACCCCAACTACGCCATCGCACAGACAAGCAATTTCCCCAATAAAATCAACCGTTTTCGCACTGTACCGCCTTTCGCACCCCTTGACACGTTGTGAACGTGCCAGTTCCAGCACTGAAAAATCTCTCCCGCCGGTTCCAGCCTCACGCTCCACCGTGACCTGCAATTATCACCGTGTAACCCGTCAACTTCACCGTCATAGACCCGTGAAAATGCACCTCACGCATCACGGGTATTCCCATACACCAAAAACAAAAAAGCCTCGCCGCAAGGCGAGGCTCTATACTGTAAGTCCTTGAATTTTATACGCTAAAAGACGATCCGCAGCCGCATGTGCTCTTGACCTGGGGATTGTCGAACTTGAAGCCGGCAGCCTCAAGCGTCTCCACATAATCCACCGTGCAGCCGTTCAAATACATCACCGACGTGCCATCCACGAAGACCTTCAAGTCGTCGAATTTGAACACTTTATCCATCATGCCGGCTGCGTTCTCAAACGACATGGAGTACTGGAAGCCTGAACAGCCCCCCCCCACCACGCCAATACGCAGCCCCGCAGGGATTGGATCTTGCGTGGCCATAATCTCGCGAACTTTGGCGATTGCCGCCGGCGTCAGTGTGACCGGCGTCACCGGAACGGCGGGAGCGTTGACAATCTCAGGTGAGCTGGGAACGGATGATGCGGTAGCCATATGGAATCTCCTGTATTTCGCTTCTCTTTCAGTGTAATCCTGCGGTCTGCTGTGAACAAGTCACAATATTCCGCCTGCTAAGATTCGATGTTCCACCGCGCCCCCAGGGTGCAAAATCGCTTTGATTCCTTCCCTCAGTAATCTTCCCGAATACACCCACCATTCCTCTTCCCAAGCGCCCCACGCAGGCGTATGCTTCACCCGATAGACCTACGGGGTAGCATCCTCACAGGTACTATCCGTTTCGGGCCTTAGGGAGGTTCGTATGCTTCCAATGATTCCAACCATGCTTATCGTATGGGGAGCTTTTACACTCTGCTTCCTGTCTCTGCTTGCCTACCGCGCCACAGTCACCCGCTATGAAGACGATCAACTCTTCCTGAGCGATGATGGCGGCACCCACATCCATCAGCAACACCAACAGGAGGCAATCAATCGCAAGGTCCATCAACTTGCTCCCATGATCCGCATTGTTGGCGGCGCGGCTGGCATCATGACTTTGATGATTGTCGGCACCTATGCATGGGATGCCATTCAGAGACTGCGGTAGTTCCACGACAGCTGCAGCTTTGCCGCGTGCAGTATCGAATTAAAATGCCAAGGCCACCCCTGCTCTAGCAGGGATGGCCTTTTGTTGTTTCAGTCAAACGCTGGTTATGCGTTGTAAGTAGAGGATGAAACGCGGCCACCACGGCCGGTCCAGTTGGTGTGGAAGAACTCGCCGCGAGGCTTATCAACGCGCTCATACGTATGCGCGCCGAAGAAGTCACGTTGCGCCTGCAGTAGGTTGGCGGGCAGCCGCTCGGTGCGATACCCGTCGTAAAATGCCAGCGCGGTAGAGAATGCCGGCGTCGGAATGCCCAGCTCCACGGCATGCACAATCGCCTTGCGCCAGCTATCCTGATATTTATTCAGCAGCCCAGCAAAGTAATCGTCCAGCAACAAATTCTGCAGCTGAGCATCCTTGTCGAAGGCTTCTTTAATCTTGCCCAGGAACTGGCTGCGAATGATGCAGCCACCGCGCCACATCAGCGCAATACCGCCCATATTCAGCTTCCAGCCATTCTCTTTCTCGGCCGCGCGCAGAAGCATGTAGCCCTGTGCGTAGCTAATCATCTTGGAGCAGAAGAGGGCGCGCCGCACATTCTCAATAAACTCGGCCTTGTCCCCGGTGTACTTTGCCTTCGGCCCAGTGAGCACCTTTGACGCCAGTACCCGCTCATCCTTCAGGGCAGACAGGCAGCGTGCAAAGACCGACTCGCCGATCAGTGTAACCGGCATGCCCAGGTCGAGTGCAGAGATTGCCGTCCACTTGCCCGTACCCTTCTGCCCTGCAGTATCCAGAATCTTATCTACCACCGGCGTGCCGTCGTCGTCTTTCTTGGCAAAAATCTGCGTCGAAATATCGATCAGGTAGCTATCCAGTTCGCCCTTGTTCCACTCGGCGAAGATGGCATGCAACTCATCGGCAGAGAGCCCGAGGCAATCGCGCAGCATCTGGTATGCCTCGCAGATCAGCTGGATATCGCCATACTCGATGCCGTTGTGCACCATCTTCACATAATGTCCTGCGCCGTCTTCTCCCACCCAGTCGCAGCAGGGCGTTCCATCGTCTACCTTGGCAGCAATCGCCTGTAGAATCGGCTTCACTGCGGGCCATGCTTCCTTATTGCCACCCGGCATGATGGACGGGCCAAAACGCGCCCCCTCTTCACCACCAGAAACGCCGGTGCCAATGAACAGAATGCCCTTCGCCGCCAGATCTTTTGTACGGCGATTCGAATCGGTGAAGAGCGAATTGCCGCCATCGATGATGATGTCGCCCTTCTCCAGAAAGGGCAGCAGGTGGTCAATAGTCTGGTCCACGACATCGCCGGCCTTCACCATGATCATCACGCGCCGCGGCCGCTTCAGCAGCCCGGCGAGCTCCTCAAAGGAGTGGGCTCCCACAACTTCAGTTCCCTTCGCCTCATTGGCGATAAAGTCGTCAACCTTGGAAACCGTGCGATTGAAGACCGCTACCTTGTACCCGTGGTCGTTCATGTTCAGGACAAGGTTCTGGCCCATGACCGCAAGACCGATCAGGCCGATATCACAACTAGCGTTTGACATTGTTCTCTCTCCGAACGAACTCAAATTCTCCACCCATCATACTTCATAAGTGGTCCTACCAGGCATGGTGCAAAAGGCTTCACAACCGACCCGTGCCTTTGTATCACAAACACCTCTCCACAGGTGCTGCCGCACATAAAAGAGGCAGCCCAAAGGCTGCCTCTTCCCTGCGAAAATCGCAGTTTAGTGCGCTGTGTGTTTTACCGGTGCATGCGCCGGCGCGTGCTTGACCGGTGCAGCCTTCTTCTCCGGCACTTCGCCGTCCTTCAGGATGATCATCGTGGGCGACTTGGTGAACGAATCAAACGTACCAATCACCCTGATGCTCGCTCCCGTCGGAGGAACTTCCTTCAGCGGCGTCTTCATGTTGATGGTGAAGTCCGCGGTCTTGTTCTGGATCGCTTCCTCAGAGACAGACAGTTGAATCTGTTCTGCGGTAGCGGTGACCACCGTACCCGGAACCTCTGTCGTCACGCCCTTCATCACCGCCCATACCTTGTCTGCATCAGCCTGTACGCCATTGCCCAGGATGAATTCCTTATCCTGCACAGCGAGTGTATTCAGATCTGCGGTAGACGTGACGGCCTGGTGTGCCAGGTCCTCAGGCTTCGGTGCAACGTACTGCGTGAACTGTGTCGATAGGCTCGCAGGCGGAAGCACATTTGCAGCAGCCAGAGCCTGGAATGCCTCGAAAGTCTGCCCAGCAGTGGGGTGCGGCCCAATGTACTTCTTGAAGCAGAACGTTGCCGTCGGCAGCATCTGCGACTTGTACGGCTCCGGAGCAAAGTTCGCGGCGCGGGCTGCAAAGAAGGAGCAGTTCAAATAATCCGGCGGAACCTGCTTGTAGTAATCCAACGCCATGTTGAACGTGTCCTGCAGCACCGGACCGGGTACCTGCGTATCTGCGGGTGCCATGTTCTTCAGTTCGAGCAAGTAGTTTGAGACAGCAGCAGGGTAATCCTTCTTCCCTTCTGCATCCGTCGCGATGGCGCCGTAGAAGTAGGGCGAAGCACCGGCCTTCAGTTTGTCGAAGTCAGCCTGGGCCACGCCGACAGGTTTGGTTGCACTCAAACCGCGCTGTGCACGGGCCGCGGCATCATCCAGCAAAGCCTGCTTAGCAGCCGGATCGGTCGTCTGATCGGCCTGCGCCTTCTTCAGGTACACCTCAATGGTGAGTGCGCGGAGGTTGTTGGGGTCTTCCTTCAGCAGACGGTCTGCCGCGTCGATCGCCTTTGGAATATCCGGCACCTGCGTATAGGCAGTCATCAACTGGCCCAATAGGTCGTTTTTCACAACCGAGTTTGGGTAGGTCTGCAGAAAACCTTCAATCGCCGATGCCTTCATCGCCGGAGTGGTCTGGCTTTCAGCATTGGTGAAGGCGTTGTACTCTGCCTGATCTTTGATGGTTACCTGGCCCGGGTCCTGGGCAACGGCCGTGGCTACGCAGAGAGAAAGTACAGCGACAGACAACAGTGAGGCAAATGCAGCCTTCTTCATGGAGATGCTCCTCAGCATGTACGCAAGATAGTGATCACTAGATATTCGGTGCGTGGTTGCCTTCGGTGTAGAGCCGCAGGTCAATAATTCGGTAGCTTTACGTTGATTATAAAAATGAGTTCTGCCTAATAGCAAGTTTCTCAGGGCCTTGTGTAATTTTACTCACATTCTCACCTAACCGGGTTTCCCTTCATCGATTAGTTGAGACGTAAGAGCAGCTTACAGTGTTGCTCCACCTCTCCGTCCCGCGTGGTGAGACGGATCGCAAAAATAAGCGTAAGCCGCCTCGTCGCGAAAAACCCCGGGCAAGCCCAATTCGATTTCACCAGCCAAATACTTTCATCAAAATGTGGCACGGTGCACTCTACAATTGCTACTCTGGTCATTCCAGAGCCCCGCTCTTTCGCACCATAAAAATCCGGGCGAAATCTCTTCAAAAACCAGCAAGAAACGCCTTGTTTTTACAAGGTTTACCTATTTGTGGGGTCTGGTACACTTTATCCACAAGATGTGGGGTTTCCGTGGTTGATTCCCCCTTCTCTTCACGCTAGATTGACCTAGACCCCTGTCTAAGTTAGTGGGTGTCCGCGCTTCCCCTTTCAGGGCTGCCCCGCGGTGGAGGAATAAACACAATGCTCAAGCTGAAGAAAGTCCAGATTCTCGGTTTCAAGTCGTTCTGCGACCGTACCGAGGTGCATCTCTCCGGCGAGGGTCTTGCCGCGATTGTCGGCCCCAACGGCTGCGGCAAATCAAATATCTCTGATGCCATCACCTGGGTACTCGGTGAGCAATCGGCCAAGAGCCTGCGCGGCGTCCACATGCAGGACGTCATCTTCGCCGGTACACGCGACCGCAAGCCCACCGGCATGGCTGAAGTTTCTCTCACGCTCGTTGATCCCGACGTCTACGACGGCGGTCTGCTCCCCAACGGGCAGTCCAGCAGCCAGTCCGGCCCCGAGATTGTCATTGAGAACGAGCATCCGCTCGACGGCGACTGGGATGAGCAGGCCCTGCGCATTCAGCGCGCCAATGAGACCGAGGAAGCCGTGCTCGAAGCGCAGCCCGGCACCATCATCGAAGGCGAAGAGCCCGAGCCTGCCCTGGCACTCGAAATTGTTCCGCCCGCCGATGCAGACGCTGAAGCCGTGCATCCCGATGCAGCCGCGAACTCCGTTGTCCTGAAGATTCGCCGCCGCAAGTTCAACAAGCAGCCTGTGCGCGCCGGCGAGATCGTCGTCACCCGCCGCATCTTCCGCAGCGGCGAGAGCGAGTATCTGCTCAACGGCAAGATCTGCCGCCTGCGCGACATTCAGGACATCTTCATGGGCACCGGCCTCTCCGGCGAGAATTACGCCATCATCGGGCAGGAGCGCATCGGCCAGCTTCTCAGCGCCAAGCCCTTGGATCGCCGCGCCATCATCGAGGAGGCCGCAGGCATCACGCGCTTCAAGACCAAGAAGCGTCTCTCCGAACTTCGCCTCGAATCCGCCAAGCAAAATCTCTCTCGCGTGAACGACATCTTCGACGAAGTCTCGCGCCAGATGCAGACCCTCAAGCGTCAGGCCGCCAAGGCCGAGCGTTACGTTGCCCTGCGCGACGAACTCCGCGTGAAGCTCCGCGTCGTCCTCGCCAGCCGCATGTCGCAGATGGATCAGGAAGAGTCGCAGACCACCGCCAAGATTAACGAACTCGGCATCGCCATCGATGCGCAGGCCAGCGAGATCGAACTCCTCGACACCGAGCACACTGTTGGCACGCAGCGCGGCTATGAGCTGGACAAGGAATCGCGTGAGGCCACCACACAGGCCAACGCCGCTGCTGTCGAACTGGAGCGCATCGCCAGCCGCACCGCATCCAACATTGACCGCATCGCCGAGCTCACTGCTCGCGTCGTCGCCGGCACCGAAGAGCTCTCCTCCCTGCACACGCAGATGGAAACCATCGTCGCCGAGCGCGAGCAGCACCGCAGCTTCCTCGACAACGCCAATGCAGAGTCCGCCGCCGCCCGCACCCAGGCGCAGACAGCCCAGGCCGCCGCGCAGGAAGCTGGCCGCGCCGTCTCTCAGGCCGAGCAGCAGACCGAGCAGTCGCGCCATGCCTCCATGCAGCTCCTCTCGCGCGCCGCGCAGGCCCGTAGCGAAGTCACCCAGGCGGAAGAGTCTCTCGCCTCCCTGCTGCGCGATGCCGAGCGCCTCACGCGCGAGTCTGACACCGCCCGCCACGAGCTTGAAACCCTCGGCCAGCAGCGCGGCCAGGTCTCACTCGCCTTCGAAAACGTCACCGAAAAGCTCGCCCGCCTCGAACAGGAGATCGTCGATCTCCGCGCCCAACTCGAGACCGCCCGCAAAGAAGAGACCGAAACCAAGCGCTGCGGCGATTCTCTCCGTGCCGAAGTTGCCACGCTCCTCGGCCGCCGCAACTCGCTCGAATCCCTCATCCGCGAACACAGCTACTCCACCGAAACCGTCCGAGACATCTTCCGCGCCAACAAGACCGCGCAGGCAGCCGGCGGCCACGGCGTCTCGCCCGTCGGCACGCTCGCAGACTTCCTCGAAGTCGATGGCCAGTACGAAAGCGTCGTCGATGAATTCCTCCGCGACGAGCTCAACTACATCGTCGTCAAGAGCTGGGACGCAGCCGACGAAGGCATGCGCATGCTCAGCTCCGACGTTGCGGGTCGCGCCACCTTCCTCGTGCACCCCAACGATGCACAGGCCAAGTTCTCCTTTCTCGAAGGCATGCAGAGCACCGCTGGCGCCAGCGCTACCTCCAGCGGCGTCGTTCCGCTGAAAAACTGCATGCGCGTGCTCGACGGCTTTGGCCGCTCGCTCGAAGTCATTCTGCCCAAGCTGCGCGAAGGCTTCGTCGCCCCCAACGCGCAGATCGCCCGCACCCTCGCGCTCGAAAATCCCCAGGCCTTCTTCCTCTCCCCATCCGGTGAGACCTTCCACAACGTCACAGTCACCGGTGGCCGCATTCGCAGCGAAGGCCCCCTCGCCCTCAAGCGAGAGCTCCGCGAGATTCAGGCCAAGCTGGAAGAATTGGAAGCCGAGCTCTCCCGCACGGACCTCCAGGCCATGGCTCTCACCCGCCACGTAGCCGAGCTGACTGCCACGCTGGATATCAAGAGCAACGAGCGTCGCGACGCCGAGCGCGAATCCGCCAACAGCGGCGCCGCCCTGCGCGCCATGGAGGCCGAAGCCGCTAAGCTGGAGCGCCGTCTGCAGGAGTGGATTCTCGCCGCCGAACGCAACCGCGAGACCCAGAACGCGAAGCAGGAGCTCATCGCCCGCAAGCAGGAAGAGTCTGCCCGTCTCGAGCAGGAGCGTCTTGCAACCGAAGCCACTCTCGCCGCCCTGCAGCAGCGCATCGCCGAGCTTCGCCACGCACGCGAAGAGGCGCAGTCCGCCGCATCAGCCGCCTCCGCCCACGCCGCCGGCATTGAAGAGCGCCGCCGTGGAGCCGCCGCCAACTTCGAGCAGACCAACCGCATCCACAACGCGCAGCAGCAGCGCATCGCGCAGATGGAGCAGCAGATCGCCGCCTCCACCGCCGATCAGCATCGCCGCGAAGAAGAGAACGTGCAGCTCGCCACCGAGCAGCTAGCCGTTGCGCAGATGCGCGAAAGCGCCCAGCTCCGCATGAAGCAGCTCAGCGAAGAGTCCGTGACCTTGCGCGCTCGCATCAGCGAGCTTGACGGCAAGCTCCGCATCCTGCGCCATGAAAACGAAGCCCGCCGCGAAGAGCGCGCCACCCTCTCCGCCCACGCCGCCAAGCTCGGCGCTGATCTTGAGCATCTCGCCGCCACCTGCCTCAACGACCTCGGCGTAGAAGCCATCACCCTCCGCGAAGATGCCGAGATCATCCGCATCGAAGCCGAAGCCCTCCTCGAAGCCGAAGAGGCCAGCCGCGCCATGAAGCAGCGCCTCGAAAACATGGGCCCCGTCAACATGATGGCGCTCGAAGAGTTCGCCGAAGCCGAGCAGCGCTACACCTTCCTCGATACCCAACGCAAAGACCTCATCGAGTCCATCGAGAACACGCAGCAGACCATCAAAGAGATCGACGAGATCACGCATATCAAGTTCGACGAAGCCTATGCGGTCATCAACGAAAACTTCTCCCGCACCTTCAACAAACTCTTCGGCGGCGGCCAGGCCTTCATGCGCCTCACCGATCAGGAAAACTCCGCCGAGAGCGGCATCGAACTGGTCGCCTCGCCTCCCGGCAAGAAGCTGCAGAACATCCTCCTGCTCTCCGGCGGCGAAAAAACGCTCACGGCATTCTCACTCCTGGTCGGCATCTTCCAGTACCAGCCCAGCCCCTTCTGCGTGCTCGACGAAGTCGATGCCCCCTTGGACGAGACCAACGTCGGCCGTTTCGCCAGCCTGGTCGAGGAGATGAGCTCCACCACCCAGTTCATCGTCATCACCCACTCCAAAACCACCATGGCCCGCGCCGACATCATCTACGGCGTCACCATGCAGGAGCCCGGCGTCTCCAAGATCGTCTCCGTCAAACTCAGCAACTCCGAAAAGAGAGCCGTCGCGTAGCGTCGTTTGTCATCTATTCTCTAAATTCTGTCATCCTGAGCGCAGCGAAGGTGTGGATTCACATTGGAAGTGCACCAGATGGGATAAGAAGATCTCGGCAGGAGTTTTGAAGCCGAGGCATTTTCTAGGAGTGTGATTATATCGGCGGGCGATACTGTCGATCTGCTTGGGGGTAAGCAGGCTGGG
>DASWOP010000109.1:0-6101 GCA_036404255.1 Acidobacteriaceae bacterium
TCTGGTCCGCTCCGGGCAGTAGTATGTCCAAAAACGCAAAATCTCTGCGTTTTCAGAGCCCATAACCCACAACTACCCCGTCCCTCACGCCAAAATACACCCAATTGAAGCCAGCAGGTACTTGATCAGACCTTCCCTAGATCAAACCTACGCAAGTGCTTGGGTTCGTCTTGGTAATAGACGTGCTGAGCAGAATGACATCGAAGCAGCAATAGAATGCTGGTCTAAAGCACTTCATTACAATTCAAATATTGGGGAAGCTTGGATTAAAAAAGGGGCGGTTCTTGCAGACAGGGGTGAAACCCACGAGGCCCTGATTTGCTTTGAGAAAGCAGCTTCATGCGGCCATCTGCTTGCCCCCAAAGTGGTAGAGATGTGCAGATTTTACGATTCAAAAGATATAGTAGGCGAACTCTTGTGAGGCTATCGTGAGACTGTGCTCTAAATGCAATCGTGTTTTGGCTGATGAAGATATCTGCCCTGCGTGTGGAACCGTCAATCATTACGTGGATGCGCAGCTCATCAATCGAGCCAGCGCAGATGTTCCTAAGAATAGCCATCAAATAGGGTGGGAGGTTGCTGAAGACGGACGTATGATTTGTGGTGTATGCCGGACGATTGCCAATCGATTTTCAATTCCTGTATGGCTTGTGCGTGTAGCCTTTGTTCTCGCTTCATGCTTCTATGCCATTGCAATAATTCTGTATATCGTCCTTGCAGTAATTTGGAGACGTAAATCAGTTGATGAACTGCCGAGTGGAATAGACACATCAGCATCGTACGAAAATCAGATCAATCAACTGGAGTCGCGGATTAAGATCGGATGGATCGCCTTTGGCTTAAGTATTTTGTCCATGGCTGTCGCGGTAATAGGCGACAATCACGATCTCCAAATCCTTGTACTCCTAGGTGGCTTGGGATTTTGGATATCCCCAGTGTATGCCATCGTAGCAAGCGTGAAACTCAGGGCTCTCAAGAAGCGTTATCAGCAGCACGAAAGAGATAGGCTTACGAGACCTTGGCAATGCGAAAAGTGCGGTAGCGACTGCCCGCAGCAGAGTGTCATCTGTATAGCGTGTGGACACGGCAAGTTCATTGTCGCTGAATAGCTGCATGCCAAACAGCACCGGCCAAGGATTCCAATCAATGTCTCTCTTCAATACGCCAGAACATGACAGTCAAATCGAAAAGCTAGAATCAGGCGTGGCAAGGGCATACCTGATTATGTGGTGTCTCTTAACGTTGGCAGCTCTAGGGTTTGTAGGCTGTGCTCTGGGTAATAGCAATACGAGTTACCACATAGGTATCTGTGCGTTAGTGCTGCTCTTATTGGCGGCAGGTCAAGTGATAGCTATATGGGCAGCAAAAGCTAAAATCGCAATACTTGTTTGGAAGAATAATCGCACAGAAGAGAAGCAACGTCGGGATGATGAGCGTGTGCTTGCTACACCTGTGCGATGTGAGAGGTGCGGCACTATATGTCCACCTCAGAGTGTTATATGTAGGATGTGTGGGCACAATGTGCTTTCGATAGTCTGGTAGGCGAAATCGCCGCGGGCGCATCTGCTTACTTCTTAATGACCTGTGATGATCGAGACGGAGGGCTTCGAACCCCGCCCCCTGCTCTCAAAGTAAGTTCCCGACCGTCAAGCGGATAAAAGCGTCGAAAATTCGAAGATGATATAAATAAAGCAGGACTATCGCAGATGCGAGTCCGTAGCGCGACCGACGGCTGTAGATGCCAGAGACGCGACACTCTATGCAGGACCCACTCTTTCACCGGGTGGTGACACGCTCTGCGGGGCAGCCAATGCCGCCGCCGCGAGCAGTAAGAGATTTGGAAAGAACCAGTTACAAGGCCGGCCAGGCACAGGATTCAATCAAAGTGCGGTCGGACAGGATTTGGGAATGAGCGTGCTCGGACGGCTAACGGCCCCGCCTCAGATTGAGGTAGATTCGGCCACAACTCCCGCGCGCCCCCATTCACACAAGGTTTGCAGAATGCGTAATACAGATGTTTCCCGTAAGAACGCTCTTCGAGGCCCCGCACCCGCGGGAGCTGACGAACGGCGCGCGGTGAAGTATCCAACGCGCATACGCCGCTACCCCTGCCACATCCTCTCCGCCGCAACCAGAGCAGCAAAGGCGTAAGCCTCCAGCTGCCGAACTCTGTGTCTCGTCTGCCGCCTGCAACCGAAGAATCGGGCGGGCAGAAAGAGATAAAGCATGTCAAAAGAGATCTATATATCCTCCACACCGCACGAGACCCGTCTCGCGGTGGTGGAAAACGACCAACTGGCCGAGATTTACTACGAGCGTGAGAATGAGTACACGCTGGCCGGCTCCATCTACAACGGAAAAGTAACCCGCGTGCTGCCAGGTATGCAGTCGTCCTTCGTGGACATTGGCCTGGAGCGCGATGCCTTCCTGTATGTCACTGACTTTATGGAAGATGCAGCGGTCGATTCCGCTGAGTTCGATACGTCTGCGGCTGTGATCGAGGGCAAGCCCGAGCGTAGCGGCGAGCGGAATGGCGAGCGGAGCGGCAATGATCGTGGCGGCAATGACCGCAGCGACCGTGGGCGGAGTGACCGGGGCGGACGTGGACGCGGAGACCGCAATCGCGACGAGCGCAGGCCTGCCGCTGAAGGCGTGCCGCAGGGCGAGAGTGCTGCTCCAGCCGGGGACGGTGAGGGTTCGGCAGAGAATATTGGCGAAGGCGCACCGGGTGCGGATGGTTCGCGCCGCTGGCGTGGACGCCGTGGACGCCGCCGTGGACGCAGTGGGGGGGGGCGCGAGGGTCAGCCAGAGCAGCAGAATGCGCCGGTAACGCCTGAGGTCGTGATTGAAGGCGGATACGATGACGAGCCGGTCGAGACAGTTCCGGTTGAAGCGGCGCCGGTGCAGGAAGAGCGGCAGGAACGGCCGCTGCGCGACGAGGGTCGCAGGGATGAGCGCCATGGTGGACGCCGTGATGGGCGCGGTGGACGTGGGCGTGAAGAGCGTGGGGGGCGCGAGGAGAGGCCCAGCCGGGAAGATCGGCCCAGTCGTGAGGCGGATTATGGGACGGAGCAGTTTGCTGCCAAGCCGGCAGAACCGATGCTTTTGCCGGGTGAATCTTTGGCGCGGTATCGCGCGGCGGACGATTCCGTGCAGGCAGGGACTGTTGATTTGCATGCTTCGGCGGATGCGCCGAAGGCGAAGCCTTCGAACATTGTGGAAGCGCCGCTGACCGGCTGGGACGGCGGAGCGGTGCTGCCGGGTGAGACGATTCGGCCACGTAATGCGGGACCGGGTGCCAGGGCTTCGCGGGGTGAATCACGAGGTGAATCTCAGGGTGATCGTGGACAAGATCGAGGTGAATCGCGAGGTGGCCGTGGACGGGACCGTGGAGGCCGTGGACGGCGCGATGGACGCCAGGGCAATCCGCAGCAGCATGAGCACCAGCCCGGTGTGAGCGTTGTTCCGGTGGAGCAGGAAAAGTTTGCCGAAGAGATCTTTGAGAGCGAAGTTGGCCCGGAGATCGCGGAGGACAAGGCCGAGGCACACGAGATTCCAGAGACGGCTGCGGTGGTTGAGCAAACCCCGGTAATAGCGCAGACGCCAGTGGCAGAGCAGACACCGGTGGTTGAGGCGCAGCAGCCGGTGGAGTATGAGCCGGAAGAGGCTTCAGCATCGTACCGCGTCGATCCGGGTGCTCCGAGTGAGTACCGGCATAGCGTGGAGGATGCGCCGGTAGCCGAGGCAGAGCCGGAAGCGGCAGCAGAGACGGTTGCAGAGGCTGCCGAGATTGCCGAGCCGAAGTTTGAGATTGCTGAGTCTGAACCGGAGCAGGTGGCTGAGATTCGTGGCGTGCATGAGTACACCACGGTGCAGCCTACGGGCGAGATGCTGGATCAGGGCACGATTGGTCATCTGACAGAGTCTGATCCGGTTGCAGCGGCGCACTCGGTTCCATACACGGAGCTGGCAGGCGAAGTTCGCCCGGCACAGGAGACGCTGGAGATTCATGATCCGCTGGCGTTCGCGCCCGGAGCCGGTGAGCTGGAAGAAGAGATTATTGAGGAAGAAGAGTTTGATGGCGGCTCGTTCGCACTGAACGCCGAAGATGGCGATCTGGAGGACATGGAAGAGGAGACCGTGGAAGGCGCGGAAGCGCTGGGGTCGATCCTGCGGGATATGTCCATCGACGAGATGACCAGTGGCGATCCGGAAGAGGACGACGAGGAGACAGAAGAGTCGTCCGAGGGGTTTGCCGAATCAGACGTGGAAGAGGAAAGCTTCGAAGCCGACGGAGACGAAGAGTTCTCCGGCGATGAGGATGAGGTTGCGGCAGAGACCACCGTGGCCGATGGCGCTGCTCCGCAGCAGGAGCGCAAGGGCCGCAGGGATGGCCGCAGAGGCGACCGTGACCGTGGCGGCAATCGCAGTGGCGGCGGTGGAGATCGTGGCCGCAGGGATGGCCGCAGAGGACGAAGCGGGCCGGGTGGACGCAGCCATGCTCCGCAGGCTCCGTTGCCGGTGATCAGCGATCTGCTGAAGCCGGGACAGGAGATCCTGGTGCAGATCGCGAAGGAGCCCATCGCGAAGAAGGGTGCCCGCATCACGAGCCACATCGCGCTGCCGGGACGCTTCCTGGTGTTTATGCCGACGGTGAACCACATCGGCGTATCGCGCAAGATTGCATCGGACGAAGAGCGCCGGCGGCTGAAGCATGTGCTGCTGAACGAGAAGGGCGATGCGACGGGCGGATTCATTGTGCGCACGGCTGCCGATGGCGCGAATGAAGAGGAGCTGCGGGCTGACCTGCGCTTCCTCATCAACCTGTGGAACGGCATCAAGGAGCGCAGCGAGTCGTCCAAGTCGCCCGCGCTGATCTATCACGATCTGAACCTGGTGGAGCGGATTCTGCGCGACCAGGTGACGGACAATTTCTCCGCGATATGGGTGGATTCGGAGCCGGAGTATGAGCGCGTGCTGCGCTTCCTGCAGAGGTTCCAGCCGAGCCTGATCCGCCGGGTGAAGTTGTACTCGAAGGACGTGCCGCTGTTCGAGCAGTTCGGCATTACGGAAGAGATCAACAAGGCGCTGCGTTCGAAGGTGTGGCTGAAGTCCGGCGGATCGATTGTGATCAACCAGACGGAGGCGCTGGTCGCCATCGACATCAACACGGGCAAGTACGTGGGTAAGACGGCGCGGCTTGAAGACACGATTCTGAAGACCAACCTGGATGCGATTCCGGAGATCGTGCGGCAGATCCGGTTGCGCGACCTGGGCGGCATTATCGTGATCGACTTCATCGACATGGACGAGCGCAAGAACCGCAACAAGGTGCTGCAGGCGCTGGAAGATGAGTTGAAGAGCGACCGCGCGCCATCGAAGGTGCTGCCGTTCAACGACTTTGGCCTGATCGCCATTACCCGCAAGCGGGTGAAGCAGAGCCTGGAGCGTACGCTCTCGACGACATGCTCGATCTGCCAGGGTACCGGCATGGTGAAGAGTGCGGTGACGGTGTGCAACGACATCTACATCGAGATGCGCAAGATGCATAAGTCGCTGGACCGCGGCGATATTATGCTGCGCGTGCATCCTGAGGTGGTGAAGCAGCTGAAGTCGAACGGGGCCAAGTGGCTTTCGGAGATGGAAGAGATGGCGGGCAAGACGATCCTGGTGAAGAGCGATCCTGCGCTGCACCCGGAGCAGTTCGACATCCACTAATCCTGCGCCCTTCGCTGCGCTCGAGGGCAGGCTCCCGGCGGGAGGCGAGCTTGGCTCGCAGAGGCGGCTCCCGCTGGTCGCAGAGACTGAAGCAGATTCTTCGCTACGCTCAGAATGACAAAGGATATGGAGTCAACTTCTGCCTCCGAATATCACGGGCACGCAAGGATGGCCTCCATGAATTTCGTTGCTGGGGAAGCATATGCGAAATACTGGGATCCTTCGACTGCGCCACTCGCGATGAGGCTGCGAGTGGCTACGCTCAGGATGACGGTGGTGGTGGAGTGTGGGGACAGATGAAGATTGGGCGGGAGCGTTCGCGCTCTGCGCGAATAACCCACCCTTTGCGATGAAGCTACAAAGGATGGGCCACCCGCTTTTGT
>DASWOP010000110.1:0-20178 GCA_036404255.1 Acidobacteriaceae bacterium
AACTGCAGAGCAAGGAAAAGCAATGCGCCCCAAGAAGACCATCCTCTGTGTTGATGACAATGAACAAGCTCTTTCAGTCCGCAAGTTTCTGCTGGAGACCCGCGGCTACCGTGTGCTCGCTGTAGGCACAGCGCAGGAGGCACTGGAGATACTGGAGAATGCTTTGCCAGGTTCCATTGACCTGTTGCTGAGCGATCTGCTGATGCCAGTGATGGATGGAAATGAGCTGGTGAAGCGCGGCAAGGAAATGATGCCAGGTCTACCCGCGATGCTGATCTCCGGCACCGTGAAACAGTATGAGCGGGGCATCCGCGCCGACGTTTTTCTGCCTAAAGGCGTGTGCTCGCCGGTGGAGCTGCTGGAGCGTATCCGCGTGCTGGTGGCGCGGAAACGTGGGCCGAAGAAGGCGGTGGCGCCAGTGACGGCGCCGATGGAAGAGATTGCCATTGCAACTGTGGCATCCTGAGGCAAGAGAAAAAGGGTCTCCGCGCGATGCGGAGGCCGCTACTGGGATAAACTGAAGACTGCATGCCGCCTCTTATTGTTGCAAAGAATCTAGGCAAGACCTACCGCTCGGGCAAACTCGACGTGCCCGCGTTGCGGAACGTAAATTTCTCCATTGAGCCGGGTGAGTTCGTTGCGATCGTTGGCCCTTCTGGCAGCGGTAAATCAACCCTCTTTTACATACTGGGCGGATTGACGCCAGCGACCAGCGGCAGCGTGGAGATTGATGGCGTTGACTTCGCCAAACTGACCGACGCGGAACGCACAAAGATGCGCAGGGCGAAGATCGGTTTTGTGTTTCAGCGCTTCAACCTGCTGCCCACGCTGACGGCAATGGGCAACATCGAGATCGCGCACGAAATTGCCGGCGTGGATGGCCCGCTGGACAAAGAACTACTCAACCGGCTGACGGATCTGTTGAGCATCAGCGGGCGGCTGGATCACAGGCCGAGCGAGCTTTCTGGCGGCGAACAGCAGCGAGTTGCAATTGCGCGCGCTCTGATCTCGCGCCCGGCCATCGTGCTGGCTGATGAACCCACAGGCAATCTGGACACCAAGAATTCTGATGCTGTGCTGGAGATGCTGCGACATTCCAATGAAGTGCTGAAGCAGACCGTGCTGATGATTACGCACAACCCGGAAGCGGCCGCGATTGCGGACCGCATTCTGCACATGCGCGATGGAGAGATTGTGCGCGTGGAGCAGGGAACCAAACGGGTGCAGCACGACGTATACTAATCACAGCGTGGTGGGTTTTTGACACTACTCCCCGCGGTTGATAACCTTGAAGTACTGCTCTACCGCTGATTCGCTGGCCACATACTCAGGGCCGCTCCCAAGAATCCAGCTTATGCGTCCCCGTCGTCCAGTGGCCTAGGACACCGCCCTTTCACGGCGGTAACACGGGTTCGAATCCCGTCGGGGACGCCAATACTTTCAACAACTTAGCGCCAAACCACCCCAAAAGCTGGGGACCACTTTGGGGACCAGTTAAATCCCCGGGGACAATAGCTGCTGTTTTGCTTCCGGCCGCATCATCTCGACCACCTTCTGTTGTGCCTTGCGTTTGGCCGGCATTTGCGCCTGCGCATAGACATCCATCGTCATTTTTGCCGAGCTGTGCCGTAACAGCTCCTGCACCACTTTGACGTCTTCTCCATTTGCGTGGAGAAGTGTTGTGTAGGTCCTCCGGAAGGTATGCCAGGAGACCCGCTTGTTGATCCCGAGTGTGTGTATCACGGGTTGGATGTGGTAACGCATGATCGTTGAAAGCCATAGCGGCTGTTTGCCGCGCTTCTTTCCAGCACGACGGCTGTTGGAGGCGAAAACATAATCGCTTGGCTCTCGGTACGGAGACTGTCGATACCACTCTTGCAGATCCCGTGCGGTGTATTCGTCGAACGGCAGTACTTTTTGTGACGCCTCTGTTTTGCAGCGTCCCACCACTTGGTTGACGATGGACCGCCGGACATCAATCTCAAGTGTTGCGAAATTGAAGTCCCACCACTGAACGCCGGCCAGCTCGCCGCGCCGCAGCCCGGAGGCCATGTCCAAAAATAGCAACACTCGCTCCCGCAACTGAAGTTTGGCAATGATGGCCTGAATTTCTGCGATTTCCAGAATATCCGGAACCCGCTGACGCTTCGAGCTTTGGCGCACTCCGGCGCCTTTGTTCGGCCCGGAGATTGGATTGCGGTCCGTGAACCCCCAACGGATCGCGTGATTGAACAGGACGCTCATGAGATTGCGAATCTTGGCTTTGCTCGCGGGAGCCAGGGGATTCATGTCCTTCTCTCGCGGGACAAGCTGAGGCTTCTTCCGCTTGCGCGGCTTCTGTCTCAAATTGCGTAGCCATTCTTCAACCATAGGGGCCCTGATTGCAGTGATTTCGTTGTTCCCCCATCGCGGTTCAATCCAACAACTCAATGAACTCTCATAACGGTCCCGCGTGGACCAGGAGCGACCTTCCTCGCCCTTGTCCACCAATTCTTTTTCACGGAAATGCGCAATGAGATCTTTCATCGTTACACCGCTGATAAGCCCTGTTTGATCCGCCTTCGCTGCTAGCCGCCAACCTCGGACTGCCTTTTCAGCAGCCACTTCGGTTTTGTACTGATCGAGCGTGCCGACCTGCTTCTTTCGCCGCACTCGTTTGCCATTCGTTAACGTTTCCCACCAACGGAAGATCCAGACTTTAGTCCCACTTCCATTGGTAGATAAGCAAAGACATCCTTCTTGAGTTCGCGCCTTCCTCACAACCTCCTCCTCTCGTAGAGGGCGCGAAATGCATCGGTACTCAAAATGTACCGCGAAACACGGTGCATCTGCACGCGGCCCTTCATAGCGAATCCGCTCTCTCGCAATTTCGCGCCCGCAGCCATGCCCCGAGCTCAGAACGAAGAAATCTCCAATGTTTTCTTTTGCTTCCGGCCACCGGATGGGCGGGAAGCAAGCCTTGGCGGGCCAATCGCTGGACAGTGGTCGGATGAAGTTCCAGGAAATCTCCAGCTTCGGATGCAGTTACGAAAACCTCCGTATCACCGAGCGTGGCCATTTGGGGGGATACCGACGTTCCGCTGGAGTTCAGGTTGGATGAAGATTGCATGACGCTCCTATTCCACGAGACAGCATGGCAGCCTCGGTTCGATGTTGGGTTGCTGGCTCTCGGTCGCCAGTGCGCTATGTGTAAATGCGCCTTGAGACTCGGTCAAATCTCTCAATTTATGAAGGCCACTCCTGCAAAGCTCCAACTAACGCGAAAACCGGCGAAGCTGAAGAGAAGATGGGACACGGCTCTGACCCTTTGCCGATGTTTCTCTGGAACGAAAGCTCGACCGGCGTTCAATCGATCCTGCCATGATTTGAAACTTGACCAAGTTTTGGAATGGCCCCATGCTGGCACCGCGTTTGTGAGAGGTGCATATGGGAGAGCGGGCGAAGGGTTTGATTATCGCTGTATCACTAACCATCCTGGATGCTGTAGTCGCTGCGCACTATGGGGGCGTGATCTGGCAGACATGGTCAGGAATCCTCTGGAGCAGATTCCTGTTGGTTTTGTTGGCCGCTTTGTGGGCTGCGTCGCTCGCCAACGTGTGGGCACACGCGTACTACGGCTTGCGGCAGGAACTGCGGGAGCAGGGTGCTGAACTCACCATAAACAGGACAACTATTTCAGGCGAGTTGAGGGGGGAAGGCGATGTTTGATTCGCTCGCAGACCTTTCCGATAAGCTGACTGCCACGGGGTATCTCATCGATCTTGTGATGACCCAGGTGGTCTTCCTTGCGGCGAAGCTGCAGAAGCCTCTCTTGCTGGAAGGACCGGCCGGCAGCGGGAAGACGCAATTGGCGCTCTCCGTCGCCGCGGCAGCCAATACCCATGTCGAACGGCTGCAATGCTATCGCGGGGTGACGGAGGACAAGGCAATCGGGCAATTCGATGAAGGGCTGCAACGGCTCTACATGGAATTCTCCAAGGGCCAGCATGAGAGTTGGCAGGCGGTCCAGACCAGCCTGAAGGGACGGGACTTCTTTCGTCCCGGGCCGCTGATGCGGGCGCTGGAATGCGAACGGCCGTGCGTGCTGCTTATCGATGAGCTTGATAAGGTCGATGATGGTTTTGAGGCGATGCTGCTCGAGATCCTGTCGGCCTGGCAGCTCTCCATTCCTGAGTTCGGCACGGTCGAAGCCAAAAGCATTCCTTTTGTTGTTCTTACCAGCAATGAAGAGAGGCGTCTCGGCGATCCAATCCGCCGCCGCAGCCTCTATGTCCGTGTCGAACATCCGACACCGCAACGCGAAGCCGAAATCATCGCCAGCCGTACTCCTGAAGCCGACGCGCAGTTCCATCGCGAGATGGCTGGCATCGCCTTGTCGTTCCGAAATTATTCGCTGGAGAAACCGCCGTCCGTTTCCGAGATGATCGACTTTGCGAACGCACTGCAATTGCTCGGGGCCGATCATGTGACCGCCGAGCACCGCGATGTTCTTTTGCCGTTTCTGGCGAAGACCGAAAAGGACCGCCGGCATCTGCTGCTGCGCGAGGGATTCAAGAGCCTGCTGGATGACGGCACCCGCTTTGCGGAGGAGCTGGCGCCGTCGGGAGGGACAGAGTCATGAGATGGCTGCTGTCCTTCCTGCTCTTGATGCTGCCTGGGATCGCTCGCGCAGAACTCGGTCCCTCGATGGAGGAGCGATGTGTGCAGCACTATGCGACGCAGTACCGGGTGCCACCTGAGTTGATTGCTGCATTCATTGATGTGGAATCGCGATGGAACCCGCGCGCCGTGTCGGACAAGGGAGCAATGGGGCTGATGCAACTCATGCCGGCGACGGCGCGGCGTTTTGGGGCATTCCAGCCGTTTGATATCGAGCAGAACATCGCGGCAGGAACGCGCTACGTGACGACGCTGATGTGGGAGTTTCACGGTGACTTGCGGCTGGTCGCCGCAGCCTACTATGCCGGTGACCGTTGGGTTGGAAAGCAACAACTCAACTATCGCAACCCCGATGTTGTGGCCTACGTTCAGGCGGTTCGGCGGCAATATCTGATACGCAAATGTACGGCCGCGAGGCCGCCGAGGAGATGAAAACACCATGAAACTTCGCTGGCTCATTCCCATTGCATTCCTGCTTCCACTGCGGCTCTATGCGTCCGATCCTGCTGTGGGCGCGCGCGTTGCCACCGTCACCATCAACCCCAATGAAGTAACGCCTTTGCACCTGCGGCCCGAGTTTGAATCAACTATCCGTATGCCGGAGGAGGTCACATCCGTGATCCTGGGCAGTCCCGGGTCCTTCAAGGCGGAACACAACGAGGGAGAGCCAGAGTACGTCTATGTCAAACCCATCACCAAAGAGCCCGCCCAGTCGAATCTTCTGATTGCGACAAAATCGGGCCAGCACGTGGCGTTGGAACTGATCAGTGACGGCGCGGCTGCAAACACCGCTGCCCAGCCGGTGGATTTTTTGATCGAGTACCGCGGCTCGCGAAGCTTTCTGATTGCATCCGATGATGCGCCGGGTATCTCCAAAGTAGCTGAGAAGGGGACTCGGTCTGAACTCGCTGGTGCGAGAGTTGACTCCGGATTTGCGCCTCAGTCGGCTCTCGATCTGGAGTTTGAACAGCAGGTGCGAGTCAATGCCCCTAAATGGACGAAATGGGAGGGCAAGGAAGTAGAAACATCGATCGGCGATATCCGGCAATGGAGTAACCAGACAGCTGTTTCCTACTCGATTTACAACAGTTCAGATCAAGCCGTCGAGGTCGTTCCTCCGCAGATTCAGATTACCGGGCGCAAGGTCAAGAAGAAAAAGGAGGGGAAAGGCATCATCTCCGATCAACTCGAAATCCGTGACTACAAACTGAGTACGAGCAGGCTGGAACCAGGCGGACGCGCCGATGGAGTGGTCGTCTTCGACAGACCCAACTTTAAGCAATCAACGGAGAAGCTGTTTCTGCAGATCGCACAGGCGGACCAGGTAGACCGCCCGATCTTGATTCGCCTGCCGTTCACCCCACTTATCTCGGCAGACCGTTAGGAGAAAGGAACCCAATAATTATGAGCATCAACGACAACAACAGGAACGGCAGCCGAGGTTTGCCGGCGCAACTCGACGACTCATCCGAATCCAGAGTCGTAGAGGCGCCACCATCACAGCCGACAACGGACTCAGTCAGCCCAGAAGCCCAAAATGGTACGGCGCGTGATCCTGCTGGTTTTGCGACGCGCGCTGATGTCAAGGGTACGGATGGAATTGGTAAGAGCAAGCTCGTTCTCCTTGGGGGAGGACTGGCGGTAGCGGTGCTCTTTTTTGTGTTCACCGCTCTTGTTGGAAAGTCTCCGAAGAGGCAGTTGGCTGGGAAGCAACCCACCCAGCAGGCGAGACAAGAAGAAGCGAAGCCGCCCAAAGGCAGCGTCACCCCGGTCATGGAGAGTGTTCGCACTCCTGCTCCGGACAACGCCGGCGGGCAACTTGGCCCGGCGGACATTCGGCGTACCCGCTCGGCAGATGGAAGCGCGGTCACAAATGCAAACTCGGAACTTGCCCAGAAACCCGCGGCGGCCAAGTCTGCAACGGTCGGCTCGCTGGGGAGTGTTCCTTCGTTCGCGGACACGCAGCAAAAGTGGGAAGAGCCGCAGCCATACGGCGAAGCTCCTACTGCATCGACTTCGCAAATGCAGCAACAGCAAAATGCGCTCAAGGAGCCATCACTGGTCTTTGTCCGGGCGCAAGTACAGAGCCAGGCCACGTCAGCGTCAAAGGTTAATTCTGGTGACGGTGCGCCGTTGCTGGAGATGGCGCCGGGAACCCGTATTCAGGCGAAACTGGAAACCCAGATATCGAGCGCTGTGCAGGCGCCCGTGGTGGCAGTCGTGGAATACACCTATGCCATCGGAGACAAAATCATTGTTCCCGCAGGCGCTCGTGTTTATGGGCAACTTCAGCAAGCCGATCGCAGCGGGCTGGTCAGCGTGAAATTCGATGAGATCGAGTTGCTGGACGGAGCCAGAGAGAAGATAGAGGCCATTGGAACGGGGCTCGATCTTGGCCCGATCAAAGGAAACGTCTACGGGAAGAACACAGGGAAGAACTTTCTGGTACGGGTTGGGTCAGGACTTGGATCAGTCCTTGCCGAGATAGCGGGCAATAACAGCAGTGCGGCGTTCTCCGAGGATGACATGCTACGGGAGCGGGTGGCCGAGAATATCGGCACGGCAGGGGATTCGGAGGTCATGAATCTAAATGCCAACAGCCGTATCGTCGTCTCCGTGCCTGCCGATACGAAGATCTACATCGTATTCACCAAACACCCGGAAAGTTCCTCCGAGCTTCACAAAGTGGCATCCGCCACGCCGTAGATCGAAGAGCGTATGTCTTTTCTGAGCCCCGGTCTGCGAGCCGGGGCTTCTTGTTTTTGCTCAATGTTTTGGGAGCTTCCAAGAATGATCGCACTCTGCGTGCATTCTGCTTTGCGGACGGACATTGCTTGTCATTTCCAGTGCGCTCCAATCTAATATGCTCGGTACCTGGCGGATTCGCACCGGTGTGCTATGCGAGGCAATGATCGAATAGAAATGTATTCGATCATTGGTCGTTCCGCTTGCATCACTGTGGAATTGACAGGACCATCCGCACGCCCGGAATAAGCCATAACAGCCAACAGGCCAAAGGTTAATTTACTTTTTCATGGTGTTGCGCTCAGGCAACAGGGAGGAGCGGTGAAGAATCAAGATTCAAATGACGAGCAGGCGCGCGAATTGGTTGATGAACTGGGGGGACGCCTTCATGATGAGATAGGATCCTTTCTGTCCGGCCACCCGGAAGTACCATCGGCGCTGGTTGGACTCCCGGGGTGAGCAGGTGTTATTTCATAGCGCATGGGTCCAACATCGGAGAAATTTCCCGGCAACATCTCTCTTGAGCTATAGGAGAATTCGATGTATTCGTCCTAGTCGATACAGTAAACGATATAGTATGGTGGCCATAACAATTTATTTTTAATATGTTTTCCACTGAAAATCTTCAATGATTACCTCAAAATAATCCCTTTGCCAACCCCCTGCTGGAACCGTGTTCGTAATTTCTGTACCATCGTGGCCCCCTCCTTCTTTCTTCGGTATCGTATCGTTGCTAGGATTGGCATAAACCGACCCTTTGCACCGTAGATAAGGGTGACGTCTCTGAGGACGGACAGCCTGTTGGAGTTTTCTTTGATCTGTCAATAACTCGGAGCATAATCTGCTTACAGGCGCTGTGCTATATTCGCAATCCAGACAGGGGCGCAAATTTGTCAACCTGGACGCACGTTGCTAACGTGCTGATTTGTAGAGGCTATTCAATGCGAAAAATAAGTTCAGTTGCCCGGAAACTCCTGCCCTGCAATTCCATGCTCCTAGATCGAACTGTGAGGATCGCGCTGCTTCTGCTGCTGGCTTGCGGTGCCGCGACGGCGAGTCAGCCGGAAAAGGCTGCTACATGGACGCTCGATAATGGATTGGTACGTCGGCAGATCAGCTTTGACGACAAAGCGGGACTGGTGACTACAAGTTGGAAGAATCTCGCAGACGATAAAGAGTTCATCGATCCTTCGCTCGAGCAATTCAATGATTTCTGCCATGAATTTCGTTTTCAGGCGAATGAACGCTCTTATACGGGCACCACGTTATCCTTTAGATATGTTCACGCAAGCCAGCACGCGATGCTCTCCGGGGATCAGACGCTCAATCTCCTGCTGTCCGCAAAAGACGGGAAGATAGAAGTAACGTTGCATTACATTATTCCGGCGAGGTCAACCGCGGTACGTCAGTTTCTGACGATTCGCAATACTTCGACTGCCCCCATCACACTTACGCATGTGTCAATTGCGTGCGTGCAACTTGAGCCCGCGAAGCCTATGGACCTGGTTGCGTACGGAGGCTATGGTGAAGAGCCGAGAGAGTTATTTTTTACGGGACGGGTGAATGACGTCGCCATTCTGATGGAGAATGCCGTTACCGGCGATGGCTTCGCATCATTGAGCGAAGTGCCCGGGTATCTGAAACGGACTGAGGTTGGAGTTCTGGGAAGATTTCACCAATGGCAGCCTGGTCTCCAGGTTATGTATGACACCGACCTGATCCCGTTTGAGCGGAGTGTGACGCCAGGTGGGAGCTTTGACACTGCCGCGACATCTATTCTTCTCTACCGTCGTGGCACCAGTCAGGACCCGCACTGGCTCATCCCGCAGTATGTACTCCGATCCATCGCCCGGCCAGTTTCCGCCGAGGCGCCATTGTGGATGTACAACTCATGGGAGCCATGGCAGGGAAAGATCGAATCGAAGCAAATGTTAGGGGTTGAGAAAGCTGCCGCAGATGCTGGAATCGGACTCTTCGTTATGGATGATGGCTGGGAGAAGAAGCGGGGAGAAAATGATACCGATCCAGGGAGATTTCCAGATGGACTTAACCCCGAGCTCGAACTAGCGCACAAGCGTGGCCTGGAATTTGGGCTTTGGTTTCCATTGGCGCTCATCAGTGAGGATGCGCGAGTATACAAAGATCATCCTGACTGGGCTTGCCACGATAAGAATGGACAGGCCAAGCTGTCGCAGGGGTCTGGTGTCGTGATGGACTTGACCTCGCCCTACCAAGGAGAGGTCATAGAGCGATTGTCTGAGGCGATTCGCTTGTATCATCTCAGGTACATCAAGCTGGATTTTACAACCGTCTTTAACACCTATGGCGAAGAACCCGGGTGCTACGAGATGGTACAGGGCAAGAAGTCGAATCGCGAGTCCATTGCCCGCACCTATGAAGCCCTGCAAGATATCGCCGATCAGCTTCACAGTCGCTTTCCTCATCTGTTGATCGACTATACGTTCGAACTCTGGGGGGAAAAGCATCTCATCGATTATGGCCTGCTGCGGGCAGCCGATCTCGATTGGCTCAGCAATGTTGAAGACCATGGGCCGACCGACGCCGGCCCTAAAGCCACCCGAAGCTTGCTTTATCAAAGAGCTATGGCGATTCCTGCGGAGACGATGTTGATTGGCAATATGCAGGCGGAGACGGGATCATGGCAAGAGCATGCTGCGACGGAGATGGGATCTTATCCCGTTTTTCTGGGAGACCTCCTCAAGTTGTCACCCAATGATGCCGCACACTACGATGATTGGATATCAAGATTTCGAGTTCTCCGGTCCCGCGTTCCGCTGAATGAATCATTCTTTCCACTAGGCTCGTGGCGGCAGCCTCGCAGCAATGCATGGGATGGCTTTGCCAGATTTGCTCACACAGGTGAAGGAATTATTGTGCTATTCCGGAATAGCTCCAATAAGGCTCGTGCGACCATACAAATTCCTGGATTTCCCGGCGGCGACTTTATCGTGAGTTCATGGATCACGGGTAGAAAGTTCCGTCTCAAAGGTTCAGAACTTGACGCGGGGTACACGGCAACCCTCGAATCGGGCACCGTCACGATTTTTGAGCTTCATCGTCCGTAATTACGCTGCGAGCTTATGGGAAGCTCTCATCGATAGAGCGTGACATCCCGATGCGCCGGCATGTCTTCAGAAGATTCTCCGGCGAAGATTGTGAATAGACCCGAGTCGATGTGCCAATCCTTCTCAGTCTCCGACCAGTAGGCGAAGGAGCGGTCATTGAGCGTGAACGTGATGGAACGCCGCTCGCCGGGTAATAGATTTACTTTCTGAAAGGCTTTCAATTCGATTGCAGGGCGGGGAACGCGGGCTTCGTGTTCTGCGATGTAGATCTGCGGCACGGCAGCGCCAGCTACTTTCCCTGTATTCTGCACGGTCAATGTGACGGTGAGCGGATCGCCTGCTTTCAGGCGCGAGGAGCTGAGTGATAGATCGCTGAACTTAAAGGTGGTGTAAGAAAGCCCGTAGCCAAAGGGAAAGCGCGGTTCAACGTGCTGCGTGTTGACTGCTGGGGAGGCGTAGTAGCGGTAGCCGAGGAAGATGCCTTCTGTGTAGTGAATGTGTGGAACCTGCGCGTTTACAGGCTCCTGTGGATAGTAGCTGTGAAATGTGGGATTATCTTCCCAACGATATTCGAAGCTGACGGGGAGATGACCTTCCGGATTGTGCTGGCCGAAGAGAATCTGCGCCAGTGCCGTGCCGCCTTCTTCTCCCGGATACCAGAGATGCAGAAGCGCGGGAACACGATCGATCCACGCGCGCATGTCAACGTTGCCACCGGCGTTCAGCGTGACAATCGTCTTCGGGTTGAGCGCGGCGAGGTTGCGAATCAGCGTATCCTGCAACGGAGGCAGCTCGAAGGTGCGGTCCATGCCTTCGTGCTCTGTGTTCTTATCAAAGCCGGCGGTGACGATGACGGCATCAGCGTGTGCTGCGATGGAGCGTGCGCGCAGGGAGAGGATGTCATCTTCATGCAGCAGGCCGAGGCCGGGATAGACTTCGTTGTCTGCCGGAAGGTAATCCATGCGAATGTCTACGGCCTGGCCCTTCGTCAACGGATGCGGCAGTGGGAGGTAATAGAGGCCGCTGTGAAGATCGGTGGGATGCGACGGCAGCGCCTCACCATCGACGAATACCGCATGGTGATCGGCGGGGCGGCCGTCGTGCACCATCACAAAGTAGCGGCCGTCTTTGGGCGCGGTGAATTGCCCGGACCAGCGGATGGAGCCGGTTTTGGTGGTGACGGTGCGATCTTCATTGAGATGATCGCGGGCAGAGGCCTGCGGCGTGCCGGTGAAGTTGTGCGAGGTGAAGACCTGCTGTTTCAGACCGCCGGTAAAATTCGTCTGAGAGAACACATCGTAGTTGGCGGGCCAGCCTGCATCGTATAGAACGCGATGGGTGCAGCCAGGTATGGATGCAGACTGGGAGGCAACGTAGTCTGAGATACCCTGCAAAATGCTGACGGACTTGTACGTGTCCACAATAGCGCTGCCACCGCCACCCATGACAGCAGGGGATGCATTGGGGCCGATGATGGCAAGGGTGCAGGTGCGCGTGAGGCTCAACGGAAGCAGGGAGTCTGTATTCTTCAGCAGCACGATGCTTTCCAGCGCGACCTGCTGCGCGGTCTGGTCGCTCTTCGGTGAGAGGAGCGAGTTTGTATCATCTTCCGTGCGCGAGGAGACGCCATAGCGAAGATTGAAGCGCAGGATACGGCGAACCTTGTCGTTGATGACGTCTTCAGAGATAGCACCACTGCGGATGGCGGGCAGGAGCGTTTCACGAGACATAAAGCGAGGGAAGGGCATCTCCAGGTCGAGACCGCTGCTGGCGGCGGCTACACCGTCGTAGACTGACACCCAATCTGACATGATGATGCCATCAAACCCCCACTCTTTCTTAACCAGATCGTTGTTCATCCAACCGTTTTGCGTCGAGTGGATACCGTCCACGAGATTGTAGGAATCCATCATGGCGGCAACGTGCGCTTCCTTTACTGCAGCTTCAAACGCAGGGAGGTAGATTTCGCGCTTGGTGCGTTCGTCGGCATCGGAACTTGCGTTGTGGCGATTGAACTCCTGGCTGTTCATCATGAAGTGCTTGACCGTGGCGCCGACGCCCTGGGACTGTACGCCGCGAATATACGAGACTGCGATGCGGGAAGCGAGCCATGGGTCTTCACCCATGTACTCAAAATTGCGTCCACCCATGGGGGCGCGAGCAATGTTAACGCCAGGGCCAAGCAGCAAATCGACTCCGCGAACGCGAGAATCGCGGCCAAGAGCGGCACCCATCTTTACGGCCAGATCCGTGTCCCAGCTTGCGGCGAGCGCAATGGGCGCGGGATAGGCAATGGCAGGAATGCCGGAGCGCAGGCCTGCGGGACCATCGGACATGCGGATCGGAGCGATGCCGATGGCGGGCTCGGCTGCGGTGTACCAAGTGCTGACGCCGCCGATCAGATCGATCTTCTGCTCCAGCGATAAGTGTGCCAGCATGCTATCGATCTGGTGCTCCTGATCAACTGGCGAAGGTGCAACAGACGTGTGCTGGGCAACGAGCAGGTGGAGGCTGACGAAGGGGATGAGGAGAATCGTGGTGCGAAGAGTGTGCATGCGCTGGGCGCTCCTTCGCGTATGAGTTTACCTGTAAAAGAAAAATCTTGTACGTAAAGGAGCGCCTGATTGAGTAGGATGGTGCGGAGCATCACACGCGGAATAACACGGGAACACAGCAGGAGACGCCGGAATGAACTGGATGAAAGATATTCGTAGATCGCAGATGCTGCTTGCGGTAGCAGTGTTCCTCTTCGCTGTTTCTACTGCACTTGGACAAGAGACGGCGAAGGCAGCTGCATCCTACAACGCTTACACGCACGTGTTCCGTCTGGATGGCGGCGCGGTGACCTATGCGTTTGGAGTAAACAGCAACGGCGCGCTGGAGTCTGTCTATTGGGGGCCGCGGGTAGCTGCGCAAGATCCGCTGCCGCTGCCGCATCCGATGGGACGCCCATTTGAAATCGACGATACTCCGCAGGAGTATGCCGGTTGGGGCGGCGGTCTGCAGGCTGAACCGGCGTTGAAGATAACTTTTCCGGACGGGAACCGGGATCTCGTTCTGCACTATCTCTCGCACACGCTTCACGGTGATTCGATGGATGTAGTGCTGCGCGATATCGAACGCGATGTGATGGTGACGCTGCACTACAGCATGGATATGGAGACAGGCATACTGGCACGAAGCGCGGAGATTACCAACAAGACCAGCAAGCCATTTCTGGTGGAGCAGGCCGCGGCCGCGGAATGGAACCTGCCGCGATCCTCGACGTATTTGCTGCGCTATCTTGCCGGCCGATGGGGAGGAGAGGACCAACTGGAGACGCGGGCGGTGCAACCGGGAACAACCGTGCTGGAGAGCCGCCGAGGGCTGACCGGGCACCAGTTCGCGCCGTGGTTCGCCATTGCAAAGGATGCAACGGTAACGGAGCAGGACGGAATGGTGTGGTTTGGATCGCTGGCGTGGAGCGGATCGTGGCGCATCAGCATTGAGCAGGACCCGCTACAGCAGGTGAAGATCGTCGGCGGGTTCAACCCGTTTGATTTCGGCTATCCTCTGGCTCCAGGCGATACGTTAAAGTCACCGATATTTTATGGAGGTTTTGCACAAAACGGATTCACGGAAATGTCACATCTCGAGAGTACATTCCAGTTGAAGCACATCGTTCCGCATGCTCCTGATTCGCGACTGCGGCCGGTGCTCTATAACTCCTGGGAGGCGACTGAGTTCAAAGTGAGCGAAGCTGGACAGGTAGCTATGGCGGAGAAAGCGGCATCACTCGGCGTGGAACGCTTTGTGATGGACGATGGCTGGTTCAGCACGCGCAAGGACGATCATGCGGGGCTGGGTGACTGGTATCCGGACCCGCAGAAGTTTCCTCATGGATTGAATCCGCTGATTGATCGCGTTCATACGCTGGGCATGGATTTCGGGTTGTGGGTTGAGCCGGAGATGGTGAATGAAAACAGCGATCTGTACCGCAAACATCCTGACTGGATCATTCATTTTTCGGGCAGACCGAAGACGCAGTCGCGGCAGCAGTTTGTACTGAACATGGCTATGCCTGAGGTCCGGCAGTATGTGTTGGGTTTTCTGGATAAGCTGCTCACGGAGAACGACATTTCGTTTTTGAAGTGGGATGCCAATCGAAACTTCTCTGAACCCGGTTGGCCCCAGGCCGCACCCGGTGACGAGAAAAAGCTCTATGTGCAGTATGTGGAGGGTTACTACGAGGTGCTGCGTACCCTGCGCGCGCGACATCCGAAGGTAGAGATTGAAAGCTGCTCCGGTGGTGGCGGGCGTGTAGACCTGGGAGTGATTGGTCTGACAGACGAAGTGTGGACATCGGATAATACGGATGCGTTTGATCGCTTGTCGATTCAGGACGGTTTCACCTATGCGTATACGCCGCAGATCATGATGTCGTGGGTTACGGATTCGCCCAACTGGTACAACCACAGGTCTACTACGCTGACCTACCGTTTTCTCTCGTCGATGCAGGGCTCGCTTGGGATTGGCGCCGATCTGAATGCGTGGAAGCCGGAGGATTATGCAACGGCTAAGGCTATGGTCGCTGCGTATAAGCAGATTCGCCCGGTGGTGCAGAAGGGAATGCTCTACCGGCTGGCATCGCCAAGGGACGGCAGCAATTTCTCTTCGACCGAATCGGTAGCGCAGGACCGCAGCCGCGCGGTGGTATTCGCATTTCTGCGCGGGGAACAGATGGGATATCCGGCACCCACGGTGTTTCCGCGGGGGCTTGCGCCGGAGAAGATGTACAGCGTGAAGATGTTAGCTGGTCAGACCGATGCCGGCACACCTGCAAGGGCATCGGGGGCTTTCTGGATGGGGCGGGGTATCGATTTCCGTCTGCAGGGGGATTATGACGCTGCGGCGGTGGTGTTGACCACGGAGTAAGAGGTCGGAGCCAGAAGAACAAAAAAGCGGATGGAAGGCGGTAGGTATACGCTCCTCCGTTGCACATTCATCAAATTTTTATAAGCAGCGCTAAATTTTTACTTACAGACGATTGACAACTGTTGAAATCGGGATATATCGTCGCTGCGGTTAGAAATAGTTTTCGCTAACTTTATTGTTGAAGTATTGGCATTTCGGAAAATCAGAGCTATTTAGAAAATTGTTTTAAACACTTTAGGAGAGCGCTCGTGGCAAACCTTTACTCCCACCTCGAATGCAATGCAACTCGCCAACTTCCTTCTCACCGCTTGCACTTCAGCCAATGGTTAGGTCTAACAACAGACGTCCGTTCCCGCGGACGGCATTGTCTGGCCTTGGCAGTTTTCCTTAGTCTGCTCTGCTTCGGCGGGAAGGCATGGGCGCAGATCGATACTGCCACGGTCGTAGGTACGGTGCAGGACACCGCAGGCGCTGTCGTCTCCAGCGCTGTTGTCACCGTGCGTGAGGAAGCCACGGGCCGCGTTCAGAAGCAAACGGTTACCTCCAGCGGCAACTACAACTTCACGGCGTTGAAGGTCGGTGACTATACAGTTACGGCCACGGCTCCCGGCTTCAACCGGACCCAACAGACGCATGTAACCCTGTCTATTCAGCAGCGCCTGGAACTGAATCTGACGCTCAAGCCTGGTTCGGTTTCAGAGACAGTGGAGGTGCAGGCCAGCCAGGTGGCGCTGCAGACGCAGGAAGCTTCCGTGGGGCAGGTGGTGTCAGAAGATGAAATCAACAATCTTCCACTCAATGGCCGTAACTACACCTTGCTGGCGCAACTGGCACCTGGAACCACTACGACTGTCTTCGACAGCGGCCATGGCGAGGTGCAGAGTGGATCGTTTACAGCGAACGGAGTGATCACCACGTTCAATGACTATCTGCTGGATGGCATCACGAATAACAATATGACCGCCGACTTCGGTAATGGAAACTCCTATACGCTGTTGCCGCCGCCGGATGCGCTGAAGGAATTCAAGGTTGAGACGGGAAACTACTCTGCCGAGTATGGCCGCTCGGGTGGCGCGGTCATCAATGCAGTGACCCGGTCCGGACAGAATTCCCTCTTTGGGGATATCTGGTGGTACAACCGGAACGCGTATTTCGATGCGGAAGATTATTTTCTGAAGAAGGCCAAGCTAACGCGCCCGAGATATAACCGCAACCAGTTTGGCGTTAGTATTGGCGGCCCGCTGGTCATCCCGCATCTCTACAACGGACGGGACAAGACGTTCTTCTTTGGAGACTACTCTGGATTGCGAATGGTACAGGGGCAGGCATACACCTCTTCCGTACCGACAGCTTTAGAGCAGAACTCGGGTTTCAAAAACTTTACCGATCTGTACCAGACGGGCACGCAACAGGATATCCTCGGACGCATCATGCAGGCGGGGCAGATATTCGACCCCGCAACCACTCGCTACATACCCGCCGGTGGTACAGATCTGGTTACGGGCCTGGCGACAACCAGTGGCGGAGCTGGCTACGTTCGCGACCCATTCACGACCAATGGTCTCGCGCCCGGGGCAGGCACTTGCGCAACTTGCACCAACATCCTGCCATCGAATCGCCTGTCTCCGGTGTCGGCGGGTTTGGCATCGCTCTTTCCTATGCCGAATACGAATGGGCTGAACTTCAGCAATAACTATGTAAGCGCACCGAAGCTCTACCAGACGCAGGATTCGTTCGACATCCGCGTGGACCAGAATATCTCGGCCAGGGATCAATTGTTCGCACGGGCCAGTTATGGCAATATCCCACGCACCATCCCGGCACCGTGCCCCACTCTGGCTGATTGCGGTACCTCGGCAACGGTCGGTACGGAGTCGGACAAGATCTTCGGAGCTGCCATCGGAGAAACTCACACCTTCTCGCCGCGCCTGGTTAACGAGTTTCGTATTGGCTACAACCGCATCCATATGAACCGAGTGCAGCCATTCGGAACGCAGACAGGCTTGAATCAGCAGTACGGCATTCCAGGCATTCCGGATACGGCTCCCAATGGCGGTCTTGCGCAGATCAAAATTTCGGGTCTTTCTGAACTCGGCGAGCACAACAACATTCCGCTGAACGAAATTGGCGCGGAGACTCAGTACAACGACAATATCTCGCTGGAGATAGGTCACCATTCCCTGCGGTTTGGTGTCGACTATGAGCGAATGAAGAATGCTATTTTCAGCGGTCAGTTTCCGCACGGCTATTTCACCTTTACTGGCGGGTATGTGAGCAATCCCAACGGTTCAGCTTACAATCTTGGAATCGCGCAGTTTGTGATTGAGCCGATGGCGTCGTCCATCTCCGGCACTTGCACCCACAACCTGGAATTATCAGGCGGCACGACGCCGACGGGGTGTGGCTACTATGACTACATCGGCGGCTCTAACCAGATTCAGGCGTCGCCACTTGCGCAACAGGATTACCGCCGGCCATACTTTGGCGCCTATTTCACGGATACATGGAGGCTAACATCCACCTTTACTGCGACGCTTGGCGTGCGGTGGGAGTACTTCAAGCTTGGGATTGATCACTACGGTCATGGCGCGAACTTTGTTCCGGGGTTCGCAGCGCCTAACGGCCAGGCGGAGTACCTCATCGATGATCGATCCAAGAACATTCCGCTTGCACCGAGCTTCGTCTCTCTGCTTGCATCGCAGGGCATCAACCTGGTCTATACATCGAACCATCAACTCGGTGTAGTACCGGAGAATAATTGGTCGCCACGTATCGGCTTTGCCTGGAATTTTTTTCCTCGTAGCGTGCTGCGAGCGGCGTACGGTATCTTCTATGCCGGGATTTACTCAAGGGGCGATGGCTACAATCCTGGAGACGATTATCCATTTAGCTTCGCTGTCAACATTGGTCCTGGCCTCTCGAGCGGCAGTATCGCATCCGACTCCGCCAAAGGTACTAGCGGTGCCCCAAACTATGGGCCTATGGATCAGGGATTGGCAGCTGTGCCTTTAACTCCCACCGCAGCACAAGGCTACCAGATATCACCGCGCGGCACCCAGTACTTCAATCACATGCCGTATGTGCAGGAAGAGAACTTGACGATTCAGCAAATGCTCTCGTCTTCGCAGAGTCTGCAGATTGCCTACGTTGGAACGCAGTCGCGGCACATCGAAAGCAACATTGGCAACAATCGCGCCGATATGATGCTGCCGAACACCGTCTCAGTTTCTCCGGTTACTCCCAGCGCAACCTGCAGTTCGGCGGGCTTGGTGCATGATGGTGGCGTCGGTAATACCACTAACCCAAGCCCCAACAATAACTACTATGACCAGTATCCCTGCATCGCGCAAAATAATTACGAGATGTATTCGGAGGGATCAAATAATTTCAATTCGTTGCAGGTCGCATATCAGAAATTCATGGGCCACAGTGGCAGCAGCCTGATCGCAAATTACACATGGGCCAGGCTTCTGGGTTACGGCTCCGATTCCAACCTGTTCAGTTCGATCAGTTATCGCGCACCGCTGGTTCCTGGTTTCGGGATGAAGGGCGAATATGCCAACGGCAGCTTTGAGTCCGAGCAGATCTTTCACGCCGGCGGTATCTGGAAGATTCCGGTTGGCTATGGGCGGCATTATCTGAGCCACAAGGGCTTGATGGATACATTAGTTGGTGGCTGGAATCTGAATGGCATCTTCACCTACCAGAGTGGCCAGGCCGTGACCGTCGGCTGCACGGCGTCAGTAACAAACACTGGTGGCTGCTACTCGCTAACCAATAAGTCGCTCCAATACAGTAATGCCAAGACTGTCGCTCACTGGCTGAACGCAGCGGCGTATACCAACCCTATGCCTGCACCGGTAACGGTTGGTAGCAGGGACTTCACTGCATTTGGCTCACAGCCTGCGCAAGCATTTGGCCCAGCATTCCATCGTGCTGACATTGGCGTGGAGAAGCTGTTCCATCTGCCGGGTGTAAATGTGATCGAGTTCCGAGCAGAAGCGTTCAACATCACCAACCATCCAAACTTTGGACAGCCGGGAACGCTCACTCCGAACAACGCATCGTTTGCAGCCATCACATCAACCCGTGATGCTCCGACGGATGCGCGCGAGATGCAGTTTGCGCTCAAGTATTTCTTCGGAAACGGGCATCAGTACTAAAGGGATCTACTTGAAGGCTGGCCTGGGCTCGGGTCAGCCTTCCTTTTTCCGGTGTTAGTGTGAGGATGGATGAGAAGGAAGTGTAACCAATGAAGTGTGCCGGTCAGAAAACTCTTGCAGTACTTGCTCTATTCTGCATGGCGACGCCTGGGTGGGCCTGGTCCAACCGGGGCCACAGGCTGGTGAACCATGCGGCCGCGGCATCGCTACCGCAGGAGATGCCTGCCTTCATGCGCAGTCCAGAGGCAGTGGCAGAGATCTCCTACCTCGGGCCGGAGCCTGATCGCTGGCGGCCCAATACCGAGCCGGAGCTTTCGCACATCTCTTCTCCGGATCACGTGTTTCGCGTAGAGCTGGGAGAGTTGGTGAGCCCGTTACCGCGCAGGCGTCTGGAGTTTGCAGCGCATCTGGAACAGTTGCGCGCGCAGGACGGTCCGCAGGCGAACGTGATGCGGCCCGAGCTGATTGGTACATTGCCATGGCAAGCGGAAGAGATCTTCGAACGGCTCACATCGGCCTTCCGTTCCTATCGCATCGCCAGCGGAGATATGAAGGATGCTGACTGGTTGGATGAATCGCCAATTACTGCCGCTGATATTCCCTATGCCGAG
>DASWOP010000111.1:0-7639 GCA_036404255.1 Acidobacteriaceae bacterium
GCGGTCAGCGGCAGCACTGTCAGAATCCAGGCCCAAACCAGGGCTTCGGACTGCAGGCGCTCGCGTGCCGGGGCAATCCGTCGATTTTGACTGGAAAGGGGGTACGGGGATGATTCAGAGTATGTTTTCATGTGCATGCGGAGACAGCGAGTGCCGTGATTGATTTACAATCCATATTTGAGCACATACGCAAATCCTAGATGTGCCACACGGGAGCAGCTTTGGATTTTGTAACAGATTTGAAGCCGGTAGTTCGCGGCAGCAGCACCTCGAAACGCCCCGCAATTCTTCGCAATGCCGCTGGGGTTCTCGCGCTTGGCGCACTGCTGGTAGGCGCCGCCGGATGTGGAGATGTGTTCCGTCCGCCGGTGGCCAGCATCAGCCCAGTGGGTCCGGCTTCGCAGCCGACCAAGTATGCGTTGGTCGTCTCTGACCCCGGCAATGGCAGAGCGGGACTCTTCACGATGGTGGACGTATCTGGCGATACGGTGCTCAATACGACTGCTATTGGCGTAGCGCCGAGGTATTTTGTACTGGGATACAGCGGCACAGAAGCCTATGTGCTGAACGCGGACGGCTCCATCAACAGCTTTGGTGTGTCCTCGTCCCTGCTGTCTAACCAGGTGCAGACCAGCACGCTGTTTACGGGCGCCAATGCGACCAGCATCTTCCCTGCATCCTCCTATGTGTATATTACGGAACCCTATGCGGCAGGTGTGCATCCCCCAGAGGTGGCGCAAGCACAGGGATCGCCGCCGTCTGTTAAGCAGGAATTGGACGTAGGCGCCAACCCGGTCTTTATCGCCGGCAATTCTGCTGCTGCGCGAATCTATGCCATCAGCCAGGGCGCAGACGAGGTCACGCCCATCCAGACGTCGCAGGGTACAAAATTGCCTGCTATTCCAGTCGGTAGCAGTCCGGTATATGGCGTAATGAGCGCAGATAATAATCGCGCGTTCATCCTGAACAAGGGCAGTAATTCGGTAAGTGTCATCAATGTAAATACTGATCTGCTGGATGATGTGCCCCCGACGACGACCAACCCGACGGGGGCCAATCCCATTCCGGTAGGCGACGGGCCGGTGTGGGCTGATCTGTATGCCCCAGGTTCGCTGCTGGTTACGGCGAACTCAACCGGCAACAGTGTTTCCCTGGTCAGCATTCAGCTTTGCTCCATTGTGGCGCTGCCAACCAATCCGGCTTGCGATGCTACGAACCCGACTGATGCAACGACCTTTGGAACGGTGCTGAAGACCGTATCTGTGGGTACTGATCCAGAGATGGTCAGCATCCTGCAGGATGGTACGCGGGCCTACGTGGCGAATTTTAACGCAACCAATGTGTCGAGTTTTTCGATTGCAGCGGATGTGCACAACATCACGGGTTATTCAGTTGTAGGCAATGTGGCAACAATCACTGCGAACAACGATTTTGTTGCAAACTCTTATGTGCAGCTTGCAGGTTTGAGCAGTGGCAGTTTCCTCAACGGGACGACGTATAAGGTCCTGGCGACTGGGCTATCGTCAACGCAGTTTCAGATTACGGTGACTCATGCCGACGTGATTCCAACAGTCGATTCCGGCACTGCGACAGAAGGCATAGCGACGGTGACAGCACCGAATAGTTATGCGGCTGGCTCGCTTGTGATGCTTGGCGGATTACGCCAGGGCCTGGGATCGAGTCTGAACGGTGGGCCATATCCTGTGCTGGTTGCAGGGCTCTCGGGAACGACGTTCAAGGCAGCGGTTCCGTACCCCGGGACAGCGGCGACGACGGCGGACATCGGTACCACCAGCCTGTCTGGTACGTACGGCAGCGTAAGCGTGGTCTACCTAAACAGCGGCTACAGTGTCAAAACGATTCCGTTTGATGGCAACACGACAAATTCGGATGGTTCGACGAATATTTATCACGGGCCTTACTGCCATCCTAACTTCATCAATGCCGTGCAGGGTACGCCGACCGGCAAGGTCTACGTTACCTGTCCGGATGGACAACGGCTGACGATCCTGGAGACACAGACTGACACGGTTTTCACAAGTCTCAGCCTGCAGGGCTACGCGATACAGCAGCGCGTGAGCGCGCAGTAACGGCAGCAAGTCAGCGAGTCAGCGCAAAAGCCACATGCTTCAAGCATGTGGCTTTTGTTTTTTGTGGGGGATATGTACTTTCAGCTTGGGACAGGAAGCAGATTCTTCGCTGCGCGCAGAATGACAGCGTGAAGGGGCTCAGAATGACAGCGCGAACAGAGGAGAATGGGAAGCAGCCGGTTGAGATTCGTTCGACTCTCAGAACTGCAAAATCAGATCAACTCAGGCACCGGCGAGGATGATTGGCATGGTGGGAGCCTGAGCGCCGCCATCGTCTTCCACGGTGACGCCGAACGCTTTGGCGGGGATGCCCTTGGGGAGTTCCGGCATGAGAACAGAGGCATTGCCGTGCTCATCCGGCTTGAACGTGCCGGCAGGGATGGGGTCGCGACCGTCGGCTGGGATCAACCAAAGCTCGTAGGTCTTGTAGGGCTGCAGCGGCTCGAGGTTGCTTCCGATAAAGGTAAGCATGCCCTTCTCTGGCATATAGGCGGCTTTGCCCATGGGTACGGGTGGAGCAGAATCCCTGGTGAGCGTGACACGCTGTGCCATGGGGTCCGTCAGGGTCTGGAGAACAGCGCGTGCCTGATGCGAATCGGTCTGGAGACGTACCATCTCCGCGCTCATGGCGTTCATCTTGTTGTACGCGTCGACGCGCGCGTTGTACTGGTAGAAGGCGGCGAAGGCCATGCCTGCAGCGAGTGCCCAGGAGACAAAAGGCATGGCGGCGGCAAAACCGTTGCGGTGCTCTACCTCCTCCTCTTCCGGCGCACTGCGGCGAATGGCACGCGGTGCCACAGGATCGGCATAGCTTTCGTTTCGCATGGCAAAACCGGAGACTTGAGCCGCATAGCCAGCGAAAGGCGTGGCTGACTCTGTTTTGGCGGGCTGTGTAAGGGGAGCTGACTTACGTTCGCGGGAGACGCGCTTGAGCAGCCGCTGGCGCATGAGCGCGGCGGGGGAGTGCATGTCTGCCGTGAGTGCAAACGCGGCCAGATCGCCGGTGACCAGAGCGAGTTCTTCGCGCGTGGCGGCGGAGATGCGCAACTGTGCATCGACCGCGGTACGCTCTTCGGAATCGAGAAGACCCATGGCGTAGAGAGCCAGCGTTTCCGTGGATGTGTCGAAGGTGCTCATGGGTGGAACGCCTTTCTCAGTGCGGCCAGTGCGCTGCGGATTCTGGTCTTCACCGTGCCTAAGGGGTCGCCGGTCATCTCGGCGATCTCGGTGTGGGTGAGACCGTCAAAAAAAGCCATCTCTATCGATTTACGTTGTTCGGCGGGCAGCAGATGTATGACGCGGCGCGCCTTTTCCATGAGCAGCGTGCGCTCGGAGTCGTCCGCGAGATTGAAGGCGGAGGCGACGGCTATCTCTTCCACTGAATCCGTGGGCTTGCGGCGGCGCAGAGCATCGATGGAGCGGTTGCGCGTCAGCACGGCAAGCCAGCCGCCGAGCGAACCGCGAGCTGCGACAAATGATCCAGGGTTGCGCCAGATCTGCATGAAGATCTCCTGCAGCACATCCTCTGCCGAAGCTGGATCGCGCAGAACACGCAGAGCAATTGAGTAAACAATTTTGGCGTAGCGGTCGTAGAGCGCGGCCATGGCCGGTTCGCTGCCGATCTGTACCTGCTGCAATAGCAGAGCGTCGTCCCTGCCGGTCTGCGGCCCGTAGGAGCCGTCTTCGCGCGCAGGAAGCGGGTCGCGGACCATCCCTGGCTCCGCGTCGCGGTTGCGCTCGGGGTCTCGCTGCGGCCTGGGGATATTGAGTATTCCGTCGCTCATACGGGTGTGTGCCGTTTCAGATTACGCTGAAGCCATGGCCTGCGCCAGTAACAGCAGTGTAGCGTGAGAAGAGCGGACGGTAGAATCATCCTTTTGCGGGATGAAAGATTTAAGAGGAAACGGCACTGTGGCAGAAAAATTAAGGCTGGACAAGGCGCTGGTGGAGCGCGCCATGGTGGTTTCGCGGGAACGGGCCCAGGCGCTAATACTGGCAGGCCGTGTGCTGGTGAATGAACAGCGCGTGGACAAGCCTGGCACAAGCATCCCGGTGGATGCCGTGCTGCGGCTGCTGGGCGAAGACATGCGCTATGTGAGCCGCGGCGGATTGAAGCTGGAAGGCGCGCTGGAGCATTGGAAGATTGATTTGGAGGGCCGAGCCTGCCTGGACGTGGGCACGAGCACTGGGGGCTTTACAGACTGCATGCTGCAGCATGGTGCGGTGAGCGTGCTGGGGGTGGACACGGGCTATGGGCAGATCGCGCAGAAGCTGCGGGATGATCCGCGGGTGAGTCTGATGGAACGGACGAATGCGCGGCTGCTGACGCCGGGCGATGCGAAGAACGGGCTGCCGGCGGGGATCAGTTTTCTGGCGATGGATGTGGCGTTCATCTCGGCTACGCTGGTGCTTCCGCCAGTGCTGGCGTGCCTGAATTTTTATGGAGCGTGGCAGGGCGAGTGCGTGGTGCTGGTGAAGCCTCAGTTTGAGGTTGGCCGCGAGAACGTGGGTAAGGGCGGCATCGTGCGCGATCCGGAGGCGCACCAGTTTGCGATTGATCGCGTGGTGGAGTGCGTGACGGAGATCGGCGGGACGGGGATCGAGGTTATTGATTCGCCGATCCATGGGATGGAAGGGAACAAGGAGTTTCTGCTGCATGCGGTGTGGGGACAGGTAGAAGCGTAGAGCTGTCCTTCCGCAAGAATGGGAGATGTCCCGCACGCATTCACGCGAACCTTCGTTACACTAAGAGCGACCATGCGCCGTGTTGCCGTAATCTCAAAGCCGCAGAAGAACGAACTGCAGACCTTGCTGCCTGAACTGGTGACGTGGCTGCGCGCCAAGGGGTTTACCCCTGTGCTGGACCCGGTGAGCGGAAGCTACATCGGGACCGGTGAGGTGACGCCACGAGAGCAGATGGCGGCGATGGCCCCGGAACTGGTGATTGTGCTGGGCGGCGATGGTACTCTGCTGGCTGCGGCGCGCGCTTTTGCTAAAACGGAAGTACCCATCCTCAGCATCAACCTTGGCTCGCTTGGCTTCCTCACGGAGGTCCGGTTGAGCGACCTGTTTATCGCACTGGATGGCTGGCAGAAGGGAACCTGCCGCTACGACGTGCGTGCCATGCTGCATGCGGAACTGTGGCGCGATGGCAAACTCTTCGGCCAGTATGAAGCGCTGAACGATGTGGTGGTGGCTAAGGGCGCCATCGCTCGCATGGGCCAGTTTGTGATTGAACTGGGCGGACAGAGGGTCGCTTCGCTGCGCGCGGACGGCATTATTGTGGCGACGCCTACGGGTTCTACCGGATATGCGCTGGCGGCCAATGGGCCCATTGTGCTGGCGAATGTGAATGCGCTGCTGATTACGCCGATCTGCCCGCATCTGCTGACCATTCGACCGATTGTGGTGCCTGGAGACGCGGCGATCAAGCTGAAGATCGAGGGCGTGCCGGAGCAGATGTTCCTGACGGTGGATGGGCAGGAGTCGCAGATGATCGCGTTGGGCGACGAGGTGCATTGCCGACAGTCAGAGCACAAGGTGCGCTTGATCCGACTGCGCGAGGGCGGTTTTTTTGATGTGTTGCGCTCGAAGCTGAAGTGGGGGGAGCGCTAACGTATGGAGCTGGAGATTTCCCCGAAGGCTTATGCCGAGTTGCGCAAGACGGAAGACGCACCGCTGCTGCTGGATTGCCGCGAACCGATGGAGTATGAGATGGCGCGCATTGAAGGCGCCGTGCTGATGCCGATGGGCGATATTCCATCGCGCGTGCACCAGGAACTCGACCCCGATCAGCCGATCGTGGTGGTGTGCCATCACGGGCAGCGTTCGCTGAACGTGACGGTATGGCTGCGGCAGCAGGGATTCGAGCATGTGCAGTCACTCGCCGGCGGCATTGACGAGTGGGCACGTACGATTGATCCGGCGGTTCCTCGTTATTAATTTCGAGCAGCCTTGAAACGCAGGCGAACGTAGTCTGCCGTCCAGTCTCCATTCACATCGCAGAGCACAGGTTTCAGAAGAGCCACCGTCTCCTGTAACGCAGTCGCGCGTTCAGCGGCGGGCAACCGGTCCAGTACGCCGTTGCGGAAGGTGTTCAACCAGGCTTCCATGCCGGCTGCGAGCGGTGTGGGGCGCGGAATGATTTCGATGTACTCCACCGTGAAGCCATGCTTCTCCAGCAGGCTGCGATAGTGCGGGGCGGAGGGAAAGAAGGAGGCTGCGGTTGCTTCGGCGTCGATGCCGTGCTTCGCCAGAACGGCTCGCAGTGCGACGCGGATGGAGGCGATGTTGCCGAGGCCACCCATCTCTGCCACGAAGCGGCCACCGGGGCGCAAAGCGCGGTGGATGGAGGCGATGACCGCCTCGGCGTTCGACATCCAGTGCAGGGCGGCATTGGAGAAGACGGCGTCGAACTCGTTATTGAAGGGGAGAGCGTCGCCGCTCGCTTTCTGCACGTGGAGGCCGCGCGCGGCGGCGGCGGCGAGCATGGCGTCGGAGCTGTCTACGCCGGTGACAACGGCGCCAGTGGCGGCGATCTCTTCGGTGAGTGCGCCGTCGCCACAACCGAGGTCGAGAATCTTTTCTCCGGCGCGAGGCTGAAGTAGTTCTACGACGGCGGAGCCGTACTGTGAGACGAAGCGTCCAGTGGCGGCGTAGGTTGCTGCGTTCCAGTTCTGGCCGGGCTTTGGTTCTGACGCGGGGAAGGCGTTCTCTTTATCATTCATAGAGCGATTGTTTCTGCATTCGCATGCGGACACAACTTGTATAAGGATTTTTACTGGGGGCATTGGAATGACCGATACAGCAGTGCAGTTCGCCGCGGCAAACCGCGAACGCTTTCTTGCGGAGTTGAAGGAGTTGCTGCGGATACCGTCTGTCTCTACGCTGCCGGAGCATGATGCGGACACACGGCGCGCAGCGGAGTTTGTGGCGGCGGAACTGCGGCGCATCGGCATGGAGCATGTGGAGATGATCGAGACCCTTCGACCAGGCTCAGGGCAGGCCAGCGGGCATCCGATGGTCTATGCGGACTGGCTGCACGCGGCGGGCAAGCCGACGGTGCTTTGCTATGCGCACTACGATGTGCAGCCGCCCGATCCGGTGGATGAGTGGCTGACGCCGCCGTTTGAACCGACTGTGCGTGACGGGAACATCTATTGTCGCGGCGCGGTGGACGACAAGGGACAGCTCTGGATGCATGTGAAGGCTCTGGAGTCACTGCTGGCGGCGGGAGCGCTGCCGGTGAATGTGCGTGTGATCTTCGAGGGGGAGGAGGAGGTTGGCGGCGAGGGGATTGCCGCATTCGTGCAGGAACATGCGGAGAGGCTGAAGGCGGATGTGGCGCTGATCTCTGACACGGAGATGTTTGCGCCGGGGCTGCCGACGCTTTGCACAGGGCTGCGCGGCATGATCTACACGGAGCTTGAGGTGCGTGGGGCGCGGACGGATCTGCACTCCGGTATGTATGGCGGCGTGGCGCCGAATCCTTTCATCGCTCTGGCGCAGGTGATTGCGCAGATGAAGGATGCCGAGGGGCGCATTCTGAT
>DASWOP010000112.1:0-11168 GCA_036404255.1 Acidobacteriaceae bacterium
GTCGGTCTCGGTGTCAGTGTTGGCGAAGACGCGAACCCAGGGGCCGCTTTTTTCGATCATGACGACTTCGTGGCCGGGGTTCACGGTGGCGGTGCGCTGGGCGTTGTCGTCTGCCGCGACGTAGACGTTGGCGGTGTGGACGACGGTAGCGCGGGCAGATTTTTCGTAGCCGCTCTTGCGCGCATCGTCGGGCGAAGGGGCGTTGATCTGGGCTTGGGCGAGACCGGCGGCGAGAAGGATGAGGGCGAGTGAGCGACGCATGCTTACAGTATGACGCGGAAGGACAGGGAATAGGGGGGCGATTCGCGACGATATCCTCTTCATCATCATGAAGGGGATATCGGTCTAGTAAATGGTGAAGCCGACCTGGACCATAACGACCGAATCAACAGGCTGGCTATCTTTCGTTGCCGGCTTGAATCGATAGGTTTTCACGGTTTTCAATGCGTTCGGGTCAAAGTCCTTGCCGCAGGATTTAACGATGTGGGCATTTCGGACCGTGCCTTCTTTCGTGACCACAAGCTTGATGTCAATGGCACATTGCTCGCGCTTCCTTCTCGCTGCATTCGAAAATGGGGCCTCTGGGCCGTAGGTGAGGATCGGCAGTGTCACGTTCGCCGGTTTGTCATGAGGTCCGAAGATAGGGATGGTTGCCGACTGCATAGCCGCAATATCCTCGGCGGTCTCTGGCACAGGGATGGGTTTTACGGTCACAGTCCGGGGCACGCATCCGCAGAAAAAGAGAACGCAGGGCAGCAGGTATTCGCAACGCAGCTGACGATGGTTTGGCACATGAACTCCGTCTTTGAAGAATGTGCTGCCATCATAACCTAGCTGCGCAGAATATCTTCCTTGAGCTTGGGGTCTACGTTGCCGCCACTGATGACGACAGCGAGATCGTGCACGCCGGAGAGGCGCTCCGGATGAAACAGCGCAGCGGCCAGGGCGACGGCACCGCTGGGTTCCGGCAGAACGCCGGTGGTCTTCGCCAGGATGCGCATGGCGGCCACGATCTCGTGTTCTGCCACGGTCAGGATGCCGTCGGCGTAGCGCAGGAAGTGCTGCAGGTTCAGGAAGCCGATGCTTTGCGTGCGCAGGCCGTCGGCCAGGGTGCGTGCTGTCTCCTCGCCGGTGAGTTCCACCACGCGCTTCTGGGCGAAGCTGGCGGCTGCGTCTGCCGCGAGCTCTGGTTCGACGCCGAAGACAACAGCATTGGGCTTGAGCGCTTTGACGGCGGTGCTGACGCCGCTGAGCAGGCCACCGCCGCCGACGGGCGTGAGTACGCAGTCAATTTCGGGCTCGTCCTGGATGATCTCAAGGCCGCAGGTGGCGGCGCCGGCGATGATGCGGGCATCGTCGTAGGGCGGCACGATGGTGTAGCCGTACTTCTCCGCCAGCTCTTCCGCTTTCTTGCGGCGCTCGCTGCTGGTGGGGCCTACGAGAACGACCTCCGCGCCCATCGCCTCGGTGGCTTCGCGTTTGATGGCGGGCGCGGTGACCGGCATCACGACGATGGCTTTGGCCCCGAGCGCGCGTGCGCCATAGGCTACGCCCTGCGCGTGGTTGCCGCTGGAGTAGGTGATGACGCCGCGCTCCAACTCCTCCGGCGGAAGCTGTGCCAGCAGGTTGAATGCGCCGCGAATCTTGAAGCTGCCGATGGGCTGCAGGTCTTCGCGCTTGATGTGGATGCGGTAGGGAAGCTGAATGCCGGCCTTTGCGAGCGCGGTGCGTTCAATGGGCGTGAGCGGTGTGCGTGCGGCCACGGCGGCAACGCGCTTCTGCGCGGCGCGAATCTCTTCGAGGGTCACCAGTTCAGGCGCCTTGGGCTGCATCGGTACTCCCTGGCTGCGCGGATCTCGCAGCCAAAACATTCTAATAGAATGTTTTTCTGTTAGGTGTTGACAGCATGGGGAAAGAGAAAAGTACCTCCGGGGCTAAAGCCCCAATTCTTCTCCTATCCCTTTTTCCGTGGGGCTAAAGCCCCACTCCCCCCGGCTGAAGCCGGGGGCTTAATCCCAAAGGCAAAGCCGTAGGGCTAATCCCAAGCAAAGCCGGGGGGCATAAGCAAGGCAATGATCTGCCAGCATAAGGAAGGCAACGATCTGCTCGCATAAGCAACGCAACTGCTGCTCGCAGAGGTTAACACTTGTAACAAAATGCTCTCATTCCCATCAATTTCGTGCTGCAGCACCAACCAACGCAAGGAGAAATCAATGGCCGTAACCACCCTTGATCCAAAGACCGCGCTCATTGTCATCGATCTGCAAAAAGGCATCGTCGCGCGGACCCCTGCAGACGCCATCCGCGAGGTCATAACGCACGCCGCCGAATTGGCGGAAGCCTTTCGTCGCCATAGCCTGCCCGTGGTGCTCGTCAACGTCGCCGGCGGAGCGCCGGGACGCGCGGAGCAATCGCGCCAGCACGGCGAGTTTCCCCCTGACTGGACCGATCTCGTTCCTGAACTGAACCGGCAGCCGCAAGATCACACCGTCACGAAGCACACGTGGGGAGCCTTCACGAATACCGGCCTCGAAGCGTACCTGAAAAATCTGGGAGTCACGCAGGTCGTGATCGCTGGCGTCTCCACCAGTGCCGGTGTCGAGTCCACGGCACGCCAGGCGTACGAATGCGGCTTCAACGTCACCCTTGCGGTTGACGCGATGGCCGACACGAACCCCGACGCCCACCTCAACAGCATCACGCGCATCTTCCCGCGTCTGGGTGAAACCGGAACGGCGCAGAAGATCCTCGAGCTTCTCAAAAGGAGTGCATAAGATGGCATGGAACCACGCTGTAGCGTACTTCTTTGGCGGTATTTTCCTCGGCAATGCTGTTCCTCATTTTGTGAGCGGAATCATGGGGCGGCCGTTTCAAACTCCATTCGCCACGCCACACGGAGAGGGGCTTTCGTCCTCGACGGTGAATGTGCTTTGGGGCCTGTTCAACCTCGTGGTTGGCTATCTTCTCGTGTGCCGGGTTGGCGACTTCCATCTCCGTTCCACAGCGAATGTCACCGTCTTCGGATTGGGCGTTCTTCTGATCAGCCTGGGGTCGGCTCTTAATTTCGGGCGGTTTCACGGCGGCAACGCACCTGGCAAGCAGTGAGCAGCCCCGTGAGAGGCACCTTCCGTTCTCTGCATAGCTTCAACTACCGTGTCTGGGCTGGTGGAGCGCTTGTCTCCAACGTGGGCACGTGGATGCAGCGCATCGCCCAGGACTGGATCGTTCTCACCCAGCTCACCCATCACAATGCGACGGCAGTCGGTATTGTGATGGCGCTCCAGTTTGGCCCGCAGGTTCTTTGCCTGCCTCTCACCGGCTTTGCCGCGGATCACTTCGACCGCCGCAAACTCCTGATGCTCACGCAGGGGGCCCAGGGCGTGCTTGCCCTTGGGCTGGGCATCCTCACCGTCGCCGGGCTCGTTCAGTTGTGGCACGTGTACGTCTTTGGGTTTCTGCTCGGGTGCGTCACGGCGTTTGACTCACCAGCGCGCCAGACATTCGTCTCGGAGCTGGTCGGCGAAGAGGACCTGTCGAACGCCGTGGGATTGAACTCCACATCGTTCAATGCCGCGCGCATGATCGGTCCAGCCGTTGCCGGTGTTCTCATCGCCGGCATGGGCTGCGGCTGGGTCTTCCTCATCAACGCCGCCTCCTTTGCCGCCGTGCTCTGTTCGCTCGCCCTGCTTCGTGTCAGCGAACTTCATGGAAGCGATAGAGCCGTCCGAGCCCACGGCAGTCTCGCGGAAGGATTTCGCTATGTCTGGAGACGGCCCGATCTGAAAGTCGTACTCCTCATGCTCTTTCTGGTCGGCACCTTTGGCCTCAACTTCCCGATCTTCATCTCCACTATGTCTGTCACGGTCTTTCACGCCGGAGCGGGCCAGTTCGGGTTGCTGACCTCCATTATGGCGATTGGCACCATCACCGGAGCTCTTCTCGCCGCACGGCGCGAAAAACCAAGCGTCGCGCTTCTGGTTGGCGGAGTCGCGATGTTCGGATTTGGGCTGACGCTGGCTGCGGTCATGCCGAACTACTGGCTCTTTGGCCTCGCTCTCATCATCATTGGTGTAGCCGCTCAGACCGTCACCACGTCAACGATCAGCCTGGTGCAGCTCTCGACCGAGCCCGTGATGCGTGGCCGCGTGATTGCGATCCTGCTCGCCATCGTCATGGGCGGCACGCCCCTGGGCGCGCCCATAGTCGGCCGGGTAGCGGATGAATTTGGCCCCCGCTGGGCGCTTGGCATCGGTGCGGCTGCGGGCTTTGCCGCCGCTCTGGTCGGGCTCTGCTACCTTGCGAAGTACCGCCACCTGCGCGTGTATTTCGATGCTGGGCGGCCCCGCTTCACCCTCGACGAAGATCCAGAGCATTTTTACTGTTGATGTGAGGGTTGTGGCGCCACTTAAAAGCAGATTCCGCGCGCTGCGCTTCGGAATGACAAACAATGGGTGGTAGGAATGGCGAACAAAGGGGTGTAGGGATGACAAATAAATGAGGGTAGGAATGACGAACAAATGAGTGTAGAGCATTTTCAGCGATGGTGTAAGTTCCTTCCGGGGCTAAAGCCCCTTCGCGGTGGACGCAGCGTTCCGTGCGGGCTAAAGCCCGCACTCCCCCGGCTGAAGCCGGGGGCTTAATCCCAGGAAGCAACCCCGCTGCGATGTAGGTGGTGAGGATGGACGCGCTGAAGCCGGGGCTCAATCCTTCCATACACCATCTGTGAATATGCTCCAGAGCGGCCAGAGATCGTTAAGCAGATGTAACCAGCTTGCATCAATAGGCAGGCCGTCAATGCCCGACTATCAGGTCAAGATCGTCACCGCCCTACTCGCTACTTCACGCCCTCGGCTGTTGGAGTAAATTGCCTGCCCGCGTAGCGGCTTCAGAGAGCATGCGATGGTGGATGGTAAACAGCGCAAGCTCCAGCCGGTCCGACACTCCGGTCTTGTCGTAGATGCTGCGCAGATAATTCTTGATTACCTGCTCCTTGGTGCCAAGCTGCAGTGCGATGTCCTTGTTCTTGCACCCCTGCACGATCAGCGCCACGATCTGCATCTCCTTCGGCGTCAGCCGGTCGCGCACGCGCGCACCCACGGAGTCGGTCAATTGTCCGCTGTCGTTTCCTGCACTCAGAATGCAGCGCTGTCCCCGCCCTACACGGCGCACGCAGTTCACCATATCCGCGCCGGTCACGCTGCGTGAGACCATGCCGTCCACCTTCAACAGCACCAGCTGCGGCACCACCTCGCCGTTTTCCGCAATCAGAATCGTCCGGCTGCCAGCCGCCGCTGCTCGCGCCGTCAGTGCATCGATCATGCCAGGTCCGGCCATATTCAGCAGCGCGGAAGCGAAGACCACCGTGCAGCCCTGAAAGCTCTCCACCGCACGCATCAGCCGGTCAGGGCTATCGCATTGCGCCACAATGCGGTTATCCGGCTCCAGCGCCAGCACCCGCGCCGCCCCGGCACGGAAGACCGTCTGATTGTCCGCAAGGATGATCTTGTTCAATGGAAGCCCCCCCTCCAAAATGCTATGTGCCGGATCGAAATAAAAACCGCATTCTGCTTATCGGCCCCATTGGCGCTTCTGTTGCCGGGCTGTCCGTTTTTCAGACAATCGCATCTTATTCTAAATTCTTCAAAACGGACCTGATCGGCTTCATTCCAGGCAGAAGGGAACCGGCTCCAGCCCGGAAAATGCATCCGGCAACCGCCCGCAGGAATCCTAACTGAAGCGACATTCCAGATGCCCCAACGGCGGCCTTGTCCGCTACACTAAATGCTCTTATGGCCAAACCTGTCTTACTTGCGGTGGATGACGACGTCAGCGTGCTGGAAGCTGTGGTGCAGGATCTGCGCCGCCAATATGGAAAAGATTATCGCATCCTGCGTGCCGCCTCCGGTCAGGCAGCGTTGGACATCTGCGCCCAGCTCGTCGAGCGCAAAGAGTCCGTCGCACTGATCCTCAGCGATCAGCGCATGCCCGGCATGACTGGGGTGGACTTCCTCGGCCGTGCTATCAAGATCTTCCCGGAGGCGAAGCGCGTTCTGCTCACGGCCTATGCCGATACGGACGCGGCCATCCAGGCCATCAACTCCGCCCGCATCCACTACTACCTGAACAAGCCCTGGGACCCGCCGGAGGAGAAGCTCTACCCCGTGCTCGACGATCTGTTGCAGTCGTGGCAGGTAGGCTTTGAGCCGCCGTTTGATGGTGTGCGCGTGGTGGGTGTCCGCTGGTCTGCGATGGACCATGCCGTGCGCGATTTCCTCGCGCGTAACCGCATCGACTACAAGTGGATCAATCCGGAGCTGAGCCCTGAAACCAGCCGCGAGGCACAGGATCTGCTGAAGCTTGCCGGGCTCGACGATTCCAAGCTGCCGGTTGTTATCTTCGGAGACAACAGCGCTCTGGTCCGCCCCACGACTACTGAGCTCGCCGCCAAGATTGGCCTGCGTGTTCATGCCGAACTTGATTTCTACGATGTCGTCGTGATCGGTGCCGGCCCCGGCGGTCTTGCTGCGGGTGTGTACGGCGCTTCCGAAGGCTTGAAGACCCTGCTGATTGAAGCGGACGCCCCCGGCGGACAGGCAGGCAGCAGTTCCAAGATTGAAAACTACCTCGGTTTCCCCGCAGGCCTGAGCGGAGAAGAGTTGGCCAAGCGCGCCTATCTGCAGGCCACGCGCCTGGGGGCGGAGTTCCTCACCCAGCGCGTCACCTGTCTGCGCCCGGAGAACAACTACTACATCGTCAAGATGGAAGACGGCCGCGAACTAAGCTGCCACGTCTGCATCATCGCCACCGGCGTCGCGTATTGCAAGCTCGAGGTGCCCGGCGCAGAGGAGTTGGCTGGTGCCGGTGTCTACTACGGCGCCGCGCTCACTGAGGCGATCTCCTGCCAGGACGAAGACGTCTACATCGTGGGCGGTGCAAACTCCGCCGGACAGGCTGCCATGCACTTCGCGCGCTATGCCTCCAGCGTCCACATGATCGTTCGCGGAGATGGCCTGGAAAAGAGCATGTCGAAGTATCTGATCGACCAGATCCGCGCCACGCCGAACATCATCGTCGAGACCCACGCCGAGGTCATTGAGATGCTGGGCCATCAGCATCTGGAGTGCATCCGCGTGCGCACGCCCAAGGGCGAAGAGCAGCGCAAAGCTTCATCGCTCTTCATCTTCATCGGCGCAGCGCCCAAGACCGACTGGCTCCCGGCGGAGATTGTGCGCGACGAGCGAGGCTTCATCCTCAGCGGTTCCGATCTGCGGACAGAGGGCAAGCTGCCCGTCACCTGGAAGCTGAAGCGCGATCCCTATCTGCTGGAGACTAATTTGCCCGGCGTATTTGCCGTTGGGGATGTGCGCCACGGTTCCATCAAACGCTGCGCTTCCGCCGTCGGCGAAGGCTCCATCGCGATTCAGTTTGTGCATCAGCATCTAGCGTCGCTGTGATGGAAAGAGAGAACATGAGCAACGCTGCCCAATCCGGAAAGAATGCACTGCTGGCGAATCCCGCCGAGTTCCTTGAGGCGCTCCATCACATCCCTGCATTTGCAGACCTGCGCGCGGAGCAGCTCGCCTGCTTCGCGGATGCCGAAGTCGTCGAGTTTCCCGCTGGTGCCGTCATCGCGCAGCAGGGAGAATCCGACCATACCTATTGGATCGTTCTGGAGGGCGCTACCCGCCTCTTCCAGCGGCAGGCCGATGGCCGCGAAGTGACCCTGGCGAACATGGTTGGCCAGAACTCCTTCGGCGAACTGCCCATCCTGTCCAACTCTCCTAACCCGACCAGCATGGAAGCGACCGTCCCCAGCCGCGTGCTCAAGCTGCCGGAGAGCGGCTTTTGGCGCTTGCTGATGGAGTGCCCGGAGGTTCGCAAGAAGATCCTGCATGCCATGGCGTGGCGCTCGCAGAAGCTCTTCGAATTCACCGTGCAGCAGGACAAGCTCGCATCGCTGGGCACCCTCGCTGCCGGCCTCATGCATGAGTTGAACAATCCCGGCGCAGCCGCGCAGCGTGCAGCCACCCAGCTCCGTGAGAACCTTGTCCACTTGCAGGAGCTCAGCCTGAAGCTGAGCCGCTACGAGGGCAGTCCAGAGCAGAAGGCCTGCCTGCACGACCTGCAGGAGCAGGCTCTGGCCCATCGCCAGCCGGTGCGCATGAACACCATCGAGCAATCCGACGCGGAGCAGGCACTCGAAGAATGGTTGCGCCAGAACTCCATCGAAAACGAGTGGAAGGTGGCTCCGGTACTGGTGGGCATCGGCCTGAACGCTGAGATGCTCACCTGCACCCGCAGCGAGTTTGAGGGCGAAGCGTTCTCTGACGTGCTGAACTGGCTCGAAGCGCTTATCTCCAGCGTGCAACTGGTAGACACCATCGAAGAGAGCATTGGCCGTGTCACCGAGCTGGTGCGCGCCGTCAAGAGCTACGCCTACGAGGGCAAGGGCCAGATGCAGACCGTCGATGTGAATGACAGTCTGCACTCCACCCTGGTCATCCTCGGCCACAAGCTGCGCGAGAAGCAGATCGTGGTGCAGAAGGATTTCGCCGCTGGCCTGCAGCCGATCCGTTCCGCCGGCACCGGCCTGAACCAGGTCTGGACCAACCTGCTGGACAACGCCATCGACGCGCTCTCGCCCGAGGGGCACATCCAGATTCGCACCTGGGACGAAGGGGCCGAAGTCTGCATCAGCATCACCGATGACGGAAGCGGCATTCCTCAGGAGTGCCAGAGCCACATCTTCGAGCCCTTCTACACCACCAAAAAAGCAGGCAAGGGAACCGGGCTTGGCCTGGACATCGCGCACCGCATCGTAGCCCAGCAATACGCCGGCCACATCAGCTTCACCTCCAACCCCGGCCACACCGAGTTCATCGTCCGCCTGCCGAAAGACAGGGAATAGGGGTTAGGGACTAACCCTCTTCACCTCTTCACCTCTTCACCTCGTCACCTCGTCACCTCTTCACCTCGTCAACTCGCGGATCAGCACGGCAAACTCCGGCCACTGCCGGATCAGCGTGTAGCGGTCGCCTGCCTCATAATCTTCGCGTTCAAATCCCGGGCTCACCGTGCAGCCCAGCAGCGCAAAGCTGCCGCCTGGCAGCAGCCGCGAGCCCTGCCACACGCCTTGCGGTGCCAGCACCTGCGGCCTGTGTCCCTGCGCCAGATCGTTGCCGATGATGATTCGCTCCGCCATCCCCGGATCGTTCTCCGGCTCTGCGCTGCCCGTCACATTCACGCGCGGCGCAGCCAGTTGCAGCATCTCTACCGGGTCGCCCAGGTAGAAGTGAAAGATCTCGTCGGACTTCAACCGGTGGATCTCAGAGAATGTGCCCGGTTCCAGCAGGTAATAGATCGCTGTGCCCGTGTGTCGTTCGCTCGTATAACGTGCGTCCAGAGCAGCCGGTGCAATCTTCTCCTCGGACTCATACGTGCGCCGGTAAGAGCCGCCTTCAAAGTGCGGCACCAGGTGAAGGATCTCTTTGATCTCCGCCGCTGTGAGTCGAGTATGTCGATACATCATGTACTCCTGTGTAAACTAAGCGATATCCACTGCATCTGATATACACCAAACTATGAGCACATTGAATACCACGACGGTTCGCGGCGGAGCTTTATCCAGAGTCCGCAGCAGCCTGGAAGATTACTTCAATTTCGCCGCGCTTGGAACCAATTGGCGTACTGAGACGCTCGCCGGGCTGACCACGTTCATCACCATGGCGTACATCGTCTTCGTGAATCCTGCCATTCTGCACGAAACCGGCATGCCCATCGCCGCGGTCACGGCAGCTACCTGCCTCTCGGCGGCATTCGGCAGCATCCTCATGGGCGCGGTTGCGAAGTATCCCATAGCTCTCGCTCCGGGCATGGGCCTGAACGCCTACTTCACCTACACCGTGGTGAAGGGAATGGGCGTCCCGTGGCAGACAGCGCTGGGCGCGGTCTTTCTGAGCGGCGTCATCTTCCTCCTGCTCACCATCGGCGGCATTCGCCAGCGTCTCGTCCACGCCATTCCCCGTGAACTGCATGCCGCCGTAGCGGGAGGCGTCGGCCTGTTCGTCGCCTTCATCGGCCTGCACAATGCCGGCATCATCGTGGCCAACGGCTCCACCGTGGTAGGCCTGGGCAACCTGCGCTCCCCGCAGACGGCGCTCGCCCTCTTTGGCCTTCTTCTCATCGGGTTGCTTCAGGTCTTCGGCGTACGCGCCTCCATGCTGATCGGCATCATCGGCACCACGCTCACGGGATACATGCTTGGCCAGGTCCACTGGCAACCCATGACCTACCATATCTCTGAGATCACAGCTACAGCCTTCAAGCTGGATATCCGTGGCGCGCTGAAGATCGGCGTATTCGAGATCGTCTTCGTCTTCCTCTTCGTTGATCTCTTTGACAACATTGGTACCCTGGTCGCCGTCACCAAGAAGGCCGGACTGATGGACGAATCGCAGCACATCCCCCGGCTCAGCAAGATCTTTCTGGCGGATGCCACCGCCACCATTGCCGGTTCGCTCGCCGGCACGAGCACCGTCTGTAGCTACATTGAATCCAGCGCAGGCGTCGCCGTCGGCGGACGCAGCGGCGTTACCTCTATCGTGACTGGCCTGCTCTTTGTGGTGGCGCTCTTCATTGCGCCGCTGATGGGGGCCATTCCCACCTCTGCGACCTCGCCTGCCCTGATCCTCGTCGGCGCGCTCATGCTCGGCTCCGTCCGCGATATTGAGTGGGGCGATCCGCTCATCGCAATTCCGGCTTTCCTCACGCTCATCACCATCCCGCTCACGTACTCCATCGCCAACGGACTCAGCTTCGGCATGATCTCCTTCGCTCTCCTGCAGCTTGGCAGCGGCCGCTTCCGCAAGAAAGACTGGATGCTGTATCTGCTCGCCGCCCTTTTCGTGGCACGCTTTATCTACATGGGGAAGAACTAGACGATTCCCGCGCCGCCACGTCTGGGCAAATTCAGCGCTAGGACTGTGCCCCAAAATTGAGTAGTATGGTGCGTAAGGTCTCCGTTGTCTAGCGGATGCAGTCAGTAGCAAAGGTGCCATGCCGCAAAAGAACTTTGAAAACACGAAGCGTATCCTGATGGCCACCGTGTTGACGGCGCTCTGCTGGGCATTGCCCGGCTGCCAGAGCATCAGCCCGACCACGACCTACGC
>DASWOP010000113.1:0-18545 GCA_036404255.1 Acidobacteriaceae bacterium
TGGTAGATAAGCTCAGCGAAGACCGTATCCCGGTCGATGCCGGCGATTTTCGCCTGGTCAGCCGCCGCATCATCGAAGTGCTCCGCACCTTTGACGACGCTCAGCCCTATCTTCGCGGCACCATTGCAGGCCTCGGATTCATCCAGGTCGGCGTGGAATACGAGCGCGCAGCCCGTCTGCGCGGTGAGAGCAAGTTTCCATTTTCAAAATTGATGTCACTTGCGGTGGACGGCATTCTCAACCACTCCACGGTGCCTCTGCGCATCTCCACCTACTTCGGATTATTCGCCAGCGTCCTCACCCTGCTCGGTTTGTTCGGCTATCTCGTCGCGAAGGTCCTCTTTCACAACCAGTGGCCCGCAGGTTTCGCCACCCTGGCCGCGCTCGTCCTCGCCTCCATCAGCATTAACGCAATGCTCCTCGGCATCATCGGTGAGTACGTCGGCCGCATGTACCGCCAGATGCGTACCCGTCCGCTAACGATTCTTGAAGCTGTCATCGATCCATCCTCCCGCCCCTCCGAATCAGCCGCATACTTTGCGAAGAACACACCGAACCACTAGGAAGAAATATGTCGACTATATCCCTGCCCCCACGCTGCCGCTCCCTCCGGTTCTTCGCCGCGCTTGGTTGTTGGTGCTTGGCTCGGCGGTAGTCTCAACACTCTTTCACCTTTTTCAATTCTTTGTGTTGCATCTTGGCGCTCGTGCCTGGCCGCTTTCGCCGGTCAAAGACCAGTTCTCTGACTTCACAATCTTTGCCGACAAATATGTCTACTGGCATCGGCCAGAATTTTTCTCCGTCGGGTTTCCCATTAACTACCCTGCGCCGCTCACTGACTTCTATGAAGTTTTCTTTCACTATTTCCCGAATCACCCGACATTGGCTTTTGTGATCTTCGACTTACTCTGCTTCGTCATGCCCTGTATATTTTTTGCTCTCGCACTTCGGAAGCGCGGAATTGCTCCTCTCACATCGGCGGCATTCTCCCTGAGCTTGTTGCTCTTTTCCTGGCCGGCGTTATTATTGATTGACCGTGGCAACATGGAATGCGCCGTCTGGGTTGCGACTGCCATAGGATTTTGGGCGCTTGCTACCGGGAGAGAAAAGACAGCAGCGGTTGTGTTTGGCATGGCCAGTTCCTTTAAGCTTTTCCCCATCATTCTGCTCGGAATCTTTTTGTCTCAGAAAAAATGGAGCAAGTTGTTTCTTGGATTGGCGACCATGGCGGTTGTTTCAGTGGTCTCGCTTTGGATACTTGGGCCTACAATTCCGGAAGCGTATCGCGGCATTGCGTACGGCCTGGCGTCTTTCAAGATCAACTACATGGCCCGCTGGAGATCCAGTGAAAACGGCATTGATCACTCCGTATTTTCCTTCATTAAGGCGGGAATGATGTTCTTCCACTTGCATGATCGCATGGGCTTTTTTCTTCCCTTGGCCATCTACACCTGGGTAACCGTCATCGGCGGTATCACTCTTTATTTTGTCCGCATTCGCCGCTTGCCAGTACTCAATCAAGCGATGTTATTGATGATTTCCTGCATCTACTTCACCGCATTTTCAGGCGATGGAACCCTGATCCATCTTTACCCGTTATTCGCAATGCTGTCGTTTTTGGCTATCGATGCATATCGCCGTGGCGTCACCGTTCCAGGATTGAATACTGTACTGCTTTGGCTCACCTTTGTCGTGTCTCTTGCCACTTACTTCATCTACCAGGGCAGACGTTTTGAGGGCCAGGTTAAATGCATAGCCTTGGGCGTGCTCTTCCTGTATGCCCTGCGCTATCCGTTCGGGCCTGCACTGGGCACAGATCTTCGCCCGGACGCACTCGCATACCCAGACGCCAGCAAGGTGGCTGGCGTCTGGGCTCAATCAGAAACTCCTAGCTGAAGATCACCGTCTTATTCGCATACGCCAGCACGCGCCGCTCCACATGCCAGCGCACCGCGCGCGAAAGCACCAGCCGCTCCAGGTCGCGTCCCTTTTGGATCAGGTCGTCCAACTCATCCGTATGCGAGATGCGCGTCACGTCCTGCTCAATGATCGGCCCATCGTCCAGCACCTCGGTCACGTAGTGGCTGGTGGACCCGATCAGTTTCACGCCGCGCGCAAACGCCGCATGGTAAGGCTTCGCGCCCACGAACGCCGGCAGAAACGAGTGATGCACATTGATGATCCGCAGCGGATACCGCCTGCAAAACTCCGGCGAAAGAATCTGCATATACCGTGCCAGCACGATCAGCTCCACGCCATGCTCTTCGATAAGCGCCATCTGCTGCGCTTCCGCCTGCTGCTTATTCTGCCGGTTCACCTCGATCAGGTGAAACGGAATCCCATAGAACTCCGCCAGCGCCGCCGCATCCGGATGGTTGCCGACGATCACCGGTATCTCGCACCGCAATTCGCCCGACTTGTGCCGTTGCAGCAGATCGGCAATGCAGTGCATATACTGCGAAACGAATAGCGCCACCTTCGGCTTGCGGTCCGTATATTCCAGCCGCCAGCGCATCTGCAGAAACTCCGCAATCTTCGCAAAGTTCAGGCGGAACGCCGCCTCGTCAAACTCACCATCGTCCAGCATGAACTCAATGCGCATAAAGAAGAGTCCAAGCGCATTGTCCTGGTGCTGATCCGCATGCAGGATATTGGCATTCTGTTCCAGCAGAAAGTTCGCAATGGCAGCGACCAGCCCCTTGCGGTCCGGGCAGTCAATCAGGAGTATGGCGGTCTTGGGCATAAGGGTCCGTGTGCTGAAGTCTTCTCTAAGCGCTGTCAATGGAGTGGTTTCTTCTCTATTGTAGCGACTGCGACCGTCCCAGCCCATCTCCGGTAATTCCTGAGAATCTCCCTCATCGGTCAATTCCTGACATATACCTGTTAGCGCGAGGGACTACACTGCGCGCAGCACAACAAGCCGTGTACGCGTGTACGCGCGAAAGAGGAAATCAACCATGTACCAGCTCGCAATCTGCGCCCAAATCATCATCGCTCTATCCATCGTCTTCGTATGGGTATTCCGTTTTCCCAACATCGTCAAAGAGTTCGAGCAGTATCACCTCTCCGAACTCACCCGCAGCGCCGTCGGAGCCGCTAAAATCGCTCTCTCCACGCTCCTCATTGCCGGCATCTGGTATCCCCGGCTCGTTGTAGTTCCAGCGCTGCTCATGGCCTTCCTCATGCTCTGCGCCCAGGCAGCCCATTTCAAAGTGCACAATCCCTGGCAGAAGCACATGCCCTCGCTCGGCCTGCTATTGCTGTCGCTCTTTGTGGCTGGCGTCTACTCCGGCGTCCTTCCGCGGTGAAGCTTCTCCCCATCCTCACCTGCATCTCGGGCGGAACCTTCCTCTTCTATGGTTTCTACTGTTTCTATTCCCGCTCCATGGTGGAGGACTTCGAGCGCTTCCGTCTCACTCAGCTAAGAATCCTCACCGGCGTCCTTGAACTCCTCGGCGGAGCAGGGCTCTTCGTCGGCCTCTGGTGGCCCTTCGCGCTCTCCCTCTCCGCGGGCGGTCTGGCTCTGCTTATGTTCCTGGCCTTTCTCGTCCGCCTCAAGATGAAGGACGCCGTCCTCCTCTCGCTGCCCTCCTTCATCCTGATGCTGGTAAACCTCTACATCCTCATCCAGTCCCTCCACTCCACCATCCCGTCATCCTGAGCGCAGCGAAGGATCCCTGTAGTTGCTTTTATCGCTGTACGACAGTCAACCTAAAGAAGGCCGTTGTCTTTGTTTGTCATCCGTTGTCTTTATGAATTGTCATTCTGAGCGCAGCGAAGAATCTGCTTCACGCCTTTTTCTTTCGTTAAGGGCACGGCTTCAGCCGTGCCGTAAATTACCCTGCGTGAGATGGGGCTTTAGCCCCTGAGGTACGCCTTTCTCTCCCCAGCCACCGCCGCCCAAGTAACACCTGCCCAAAACACCTAAAATAGAACTCATGAGCAATACACGTTTCGATGCAATCGTCCTTGGCGCAGGCGCCGCTGGTCTGATGTGCGCCATAGAAGCCGGACGACGAGGCAAGAGCGTGCTCCTGCTCGACTACGCCGACTCGGTCGGCAAGAAGATCCTCATCTCCGGCGGCGGCCGCTGCAACTTCACTAACATCCACTGCAAGCCGGAAAACTTTCTCTCCGCCAACCCCCACTTCGCCAAATCCGCCCTCGCCCGCTACACCCCGCGCGATTTCATCGCCCTCGTGCAGAAGCACGGCATCGCGCACCATGAGAAGACCCTCGGCCAGCTCTTCTGCGACCGCAGCGCCCGAGACATCGTCACCATGCTGGAGAAGGAGTGCGCCGAAGCAGGCGTGCAGATTCAGCTCGGCGCCACCATCACCAGCGTCACCCACGCAGACAGCACTTTCACCATTCAGACCGAGCCCCACGGCGCCTTCACCGCGGCTGCTTTGGTCGTTGCCACCGGTGGCCTGTCGATCCCCAAGATGGGCGCTACCGGCTTCGGCTACCAACTCGCCCAGCAGTTCGGCCACACCGTCGTCGATCTCCGTCCCGGCCTCGTCCCGCTCACCCTCGCACCCGCCGACCACGCCAACTTCTGCGACCTCGCCGGAATCTCCATGGAAGTCACAGCCCGCTGCGTCGACAAGAAAAACCACTTCGGCAAAACCGCGCCCGCCTTCCGCGAGAAACTCCTCATCACCCATCGCGGACTCAGCGGTCCCGCCATCCTCCAGATCTCTTCCTACTGGAAGCCCGGCACCGCGCTCACGTTCGATCTCGCTCCCGCGCGCAACGTCCTCGCGCCCGTAGTAGCCAATATCTCAGAGCGCAGCTTCGCCCTCCTCCGCGAAGCCCTCTACTGGCCTCTCCCGCAACGCTTCGCCGATCGCTGGATGCGCCTGCATACGCCCGCCGACTGGAAGAACCCATCCCTCGCCGCCTACGAATCGCAGTTGCACGACTGGCAACTTACCCCCCTCGGCACCGAAGGCTACGAAAAGGCCGAAGTCACCGCTGGCGGCGTAGACACTGCCGGTTTGGATTCCTCCACCATGGAGAGCCGCAAACAACCCGGCCTCTACTTCATCGGCGAAGTAGTAGACGTAACCGGCCAGCTAGGCGGCTTCAACTTCCAATGGGCCTGGGCCAGCGGAGCCGCTGCCGGCCGCGCTCTCTAGCTACTGTTGGTGCATTTCTTTTTGATTTGTCATTCGTAATTTCTTGATCTGTCATTCTGAGCGAAGCGAAGAATCTGCTTCTCGCTTTTGCATTTGTTTGTGATCCCTCAGCTATATCTGTTTGCGATCCCTCAGCTATATTTATTTGTCATTCCGAAGCGTAGCGCGCGGAATCTGCTTTTCTTCCTGCGGTACAGCTCTTCATGTAAGTCGAGAATGTGGGTGTCCCAGAGCCTGTCCTGAGCCTGTCGAATGGATCTCGCTTCTGAGACCTGGGATCAATGTTCGTGTCACCACTGTTATTCAGTGACCAGCACATGAAGTGAGTGCCCCATACGTTTTTGCATTTATTTGTGATCCCTCAGCTGCATTTGTTTGTCATTCCGAAGCGTAGCGCGCGGAATCTGCTTCTCGCACACATCAGCGATGCTCTCCGTCTTTCCACCACTAAATTGAAAGTGTCATTCTGAGCGCAGTCGAAGAATCCAGACGAACCACACGCGACCCATGTCGTCCCAAGCTTCCGCTGCACCGATGCACGATGGAATGTTCTTCGCCACAAAACAGCAGGGAAGGAGACTCAGCAGAGAAGAAAAATCTTTCGTTAAGCCCACGGCTTCAGCCGTGGGAAAAAAAGAACCGCGACGAAGTCGCTACCACTCTGCCGAAGGCAGTCTTACCGCGCGCAGCGCGCCTTTGCTCTTTGCCCATGCATCCCGTATCGCTCTTTTGGCGCTCTTACTGCCAGGGAGAAATAAAATGACCGATCCGAAAGTCACACCCTCGGGCTCCGATGGCAAGAACCCAGCCACCGCCGGCCCCGGCTCCACCAAAGTCCAAAGTCCCACCCCAGAAAACAAAGAGAAGAAGATCAACCCATCCGCGCCAAACGACGCCAACATCACGCCCGGAACCGACTACAAACAGTAGCGGGCACAAAGTGGTAAATTTTTACCACTTTGTGAGCCAGTACCGCCCGTGAACACCCTCAAAAAACATCCACGCACTATCCAGGAAATGACCTGAGAACTACCGTGGGCGATCCACGGAAAACCGTGGTTTATAGGTGCATTCCGTTCATTTTTGCGATGCCGCGCAGCGCCTGCCGCGTCCGTTCCCGGTTCTCAATCAGCGAGAAACGCACATGCCCGTCGCCGTACTCACCGAAGCCAATCCCCGGTGAAACCGCCACTTTCGCCTCTGCCAGCAGCTTCCGCGAATACTCCAAAGACCCCGCCGCGCGATGTTCTTCCGGTATCGGTGCCCACACAAACATCGTCCCCCGCGGCAACTCCAGGTTCCATCCCAGTTTATTCAGCCCTTCCACCAGCACATTCCGCCGCCCGCGATAGATTTCGCAGATCTCGCTGACGCACTCCTGTGGCCCTTCAAGTGCTTGAATCGAAGCGACTTGTATCGGCGTGAAGGTGCCGTAATCGAAGTAGCTTTTCAGCCTTCCCAGCGCATTCACCAGCACCGGGTTGCCCACCATAAATCCGACCCGCCACCCCGGCATGTTGTAGCTCTTCGACAACGTAAAGAACTCGACCGCAATGTCTTTAGCACCAGCAACTTGCATGATGGAGGGCGCCCGGTAGCCGTCGAAAACAATGTCGGCATACGCCAGATCGTGCACGATATAGATCTTGTGTTCCTTGCAAAGTGCGACCACTTTTTCAAAGAAAGCAAGGTCCACGCACTCCGTCGTCGGGTTCGATGGAAAGTTTAGAATCAACATCTTAGGCCGTGGGAACATGCGGGAGATATTGCGTTCCAGCTCCGCCAGAAAGTCGTCGGCGCTATGAAAAGGCAGGCTCAGAATATCCGCCCCGGCGATCACAGGTCCATAGATATGAATAGGATAGCTGGGGTTAGGCACCATCACCACGTCCCCCTTATCCAGCGTCGCCAGGCACAAATGCGCAATGCCCTCTTTCGACCCAATGGTGACAATCGCCTCTCGTTCCGGGTCGATATCCACGTCATAGCGTGTTTTGTACCAGTTGGAGATGGCCTTTCGCAGCCGCGGAATCCCCTTCGAGAGCGAGTACCGATGGGTGGCTGTCTTGCCCGCTGCCTCAATCATCTTGGCCACAATATGCGCCGGTGTCGCGCCGTCAGGGTTCCCCATGCCGAAATCGATAATGTCTTCACCACGCTTACGTGCGGCGGATTTCAATTCGCTGGTAATGCTGAAGACGTACTGCGGCAGTCGTTTAAGCCTGGGAAACTCGTCCACGCCACTCTCACTTTGCTTCCAATGATTTACTCGCGATTCGGATCATTCGTATCGCGGGCAACTTCATTTTACAGCGTGCAAATATTTGATTGTGCCAGGCGTTGGGTCGATACCTGCCCTGTCCATTACAATCGTAAGGCTGGCGCACATCTTGCAGGGCCTGTAGCTCAACGGTTAGAGCAGGGGACTCATAATCCCTTGGTTGGGGGTTCAAATCCCTCCGGGCCCACCACTGAAACATTGTTTGTGCCTTCTTCCTATCGTCCCGCGAACGACTTTTCCCGCTGGTAGCCGGCATAGTAGCGCATCCATGCTATGTTTATTTCAACCATATTTGGACATAAATTGTGACTGTATCGTGCACATATCGAGACAAATAGTCTTAATTTTCTATATTTCGACTGAGTTCTAAGATAAAGTCAATCCCAATGTCCCAGAAGATCGACGAACGATGTGACCGCATCATGATGGCCATTCTGCGCGCGGGCGATATTTCGATTCAGGGTCTCGTGGAGCAAGTGGGAATCTCCGCTCCAAGTGTGCGCCGCGATCTGGCGCGCCTGGAGAAACGCGGCTTGGTTCGGCGCACGCACGGCGGCGCGACGCTCGTAGAGCCTCTGCTCTATGAGCCCTTCCGTCACGACACTTCATTCCAGGCACGAGAACTACGGTGCGCTGACGAAAAGCGCCGCATTGGCCTAGCTGCGGGGCAACTGATCGCTGAAACTGAAGTGATTGGTTTGAATGCCAGCACCACTACGACGCAGATCGGGCGTTCGCTTCGTCATCGCCAGCGCATATCCGTGATTACCAATGCTTTGAATATTGGCATGGAACTGTGCAATCAGCCGGCCATCAAGACGACGCTCACGGGCGGTAGTATCGCGTGGGAGTGGACGTTCGCACTCGCCGGCCAGTCAACACTCCACTCTCTGAAGGATGTTTATCTCGATAAGGTATTTATCGGAGTAACTGGTGTCGATATCGAAAGGGGAATCACAACGCTTGAGGTCGAAGAGGCTACAGTCTCTCAAGCCATGATTCGTCAGTCGAAACAAGTGATTGTGGTCGCTGATTCCAGCAAGATCGGACACGTAAGCCCGGCGCTCATCTGTCAGCTTTCAGCCGTGCATATTCTTGTGACGGATACAGGAATCTCCGAAGAGGCTTATCAGTCGTTTACTGCAAAAGGCATTCAGGTGATTCGAGCTTGAAGCTGCAAGCAGCGCCGTTACAGCCGTGCTTTGCGAAGTCGTGTGGCCTACTCAATCGTGGCCAGTAAGAAGGAGTGAATCTACAACATGAGTGCTGGAACCAGCAAGAAGCTCACAGGGATTGTCTACGATCGTTTTCTGCTCTTTATTGCGGGTATGGGCGGCTTGCTTTACGGCATTGATGTTGGCATTATTGCGGCGGCGTTGCTCTATCTGGGCAAGACCGTCAACCTGACCCAAAGCCAGACATCGATCATCGTCGCAGCCGTGCTCGGCGGCAGCATGTTCTCCTCTTTGGTTGCAGGCTTTTTGGCAGACTGGCTAGGGCGCAGAACCATGATGATTATCAGCGGCCTTCTGTTCGTTGCCAGTGTCGGCGTCATCGTGCTCTCCCAGGGATTTGGCTCCTTGTTTCTGGGCCGTCTGCTGCAGGGCATGAGCGGGGGCTTTATTGCTGTCGTGGTGCCGCTCTATCTCGCCGAATGTCTTCCCGCATCCAGCCGTGGCAGAGGCTCTGCCATCTTCCAGTTCATGCTCACGGTTGGCATTGTGATCGCAGCATTTGCAGGATGGTTCTACACTCAGCAGGCAGAGCGGGCCATTACGGCTGCGGCTGGAAATACTGCGCTCATACTGGAAGCTGCGAACCAGGCATGGCGCAGCATGTTCCTGTCTGTGATCTATCCGGGCCTTATCTTCTTCTTCGGCTGTTTCTTCCTTGGCGAGACGCCACGCTGGCTCTTCCGCAAAGGCCGAACGCAGGACGCTCTGCTTGCCCTGCGGCGTTCTTCTTCTGAGCAAGAGGCGGCCACGCAGTTCCGTGAGATGGAAGAGCTGGCAAACACGAACCAGAAGAAGGTCACCTCTGGTGCTGCCGGTTCGCTGCTTCAACGCAAGTATGTTGTTCCATTTCTCCTGGCATGCGTCATTCTGGCCTGCAACCAGGCAACCGGAATCAATTCGATTCTCGGTTATCTTGTCATCATTCTGAAGCAGGCGGGCATGAGCGCACAGCACGCAACGCAGGGCGATGTTGCGGTGAAGCTGCTCAACTGTGCCATGACGATTGTGGCGATTGCGCTGGTGGATAAGAAAGGCAGGAAGTTTCTGCTTACGCTGGGGACATCCGGCATCATCATTGCGCTCTGCACTGCGGGATTTCTATTCCACACGTTTGAAGCGAAGCGTGTGGATGTGCGCGCGATGTTGCAGAGCCAGGTAAGCGGCAATGCGCTCAGTTTGCCTATCCAGAGCATGCGTTCGCAGGATGCGGACATCGCACCCATGGCGCTCATCGTTCTCTATAACTACGGAGCGGGTGACAAGGTTGCCACTGCCGTCAGTACAGACCGCTCCGGAATGCTCGACATTCGGACGGAAGATGGCAACGCGTCTGCGCTGACGATTGAACATGCCTACTATGGGCCTATCCCAAGCGAGAAAACTGGCTGGCTGATCACCGGTTGCATTGCGTTGTTCATTGCCAGCTTCGCAGCGGGACCGGGTGTTGTGGTTTGGCTTGCACTGTCAGAGCTAATGCCTACGCGAATCCGCTCTGGTGGAATGGGACTTGCGCTATTGATTAACCAGGGCGTTTCCACCTTGATTGCTGGCGTGTTTCTTCCGGTTGTGGGTCGCTATGGCTATTCAGCCATGTTCTGGTTTTGGGGCCTTTGCACCATTATCTATTTCTTAACGGCGCTCTTCTTCCTTCCGGAAACCAAGGGAAAGACGCTGGAAGAAATCGAGGCGAGTTTCTAAAGTGCTCAGCGCCTAATAGACGCAAATTCTTCGGTCTCACTACTTTATGTTCCCGGCTGCGTATACATCACTGTCTCCACAAGTTGCCGTTCAGCGCCTCGCGGATCATCCATAACCCGCGTCTTCTTCTCATGATTGTCGAAGATCATGGTTGCGCGCGTCTTCAGGTCATAGACCGGCCAGTGTGGCAGGCCGCTCTCTTTCGAGTGGCTATTCGGATCGCCGGTCTGCGCGAATGCTGCGACCATGCTGCTCATCGTATGTGCAAGTGGAAGTGCACTCGCGTCGTCCCCGCACATGCCTGGCGCCATCGCGGTGTTGTCGAACATGAACGGAATATCCATAGTGTGCGGTGCGCCAAATTTTCCACCATCGACCGGCGAACGCCAGTCGATCTGGTAGACCCATGTGCGTGCAGCCGCTACCGGCTGTGCCGCGCGGCGTTCTGATTCGATCAACTCTCCTCGCCACGAGCGGAAGGCCGTCGTCGCTGCGAAGAATACGTCGGACGCAGAATATTGCGGATAGATGGCGCGATACTTCGCCACCACGTCGTCAGCCTTCAGATCACCCAGGAACGGGCGTACCACTTCCAGCTTCGCAGGCAAAGCCTCCCACGTCAGCGAAAACAGCGAAGGATCGCCGCCGCCAATCAGCACTCGCGTCTCGTCGTGTGCATTGCCCAGGATCATCGGAACATGCGCGGAGAGCGGCGGTGCGTCCGGGGCAAACGGGTCGCGCGGCATGCTGCGGCCATCTTTCACTGGTCCCATGTAGCCCGCGCTGCGCGATGCTGCAACGAGCTTCTCCATCGGCATGGTGCGCAGCTCATCTACACGTGCTGGCGTAAGCTCCAGCGCTTTCAGCAGCACCATGGCACGGGTTGTTGCGCTTTCCGGGCGCGCCGCTGTAATTTGCTGCCCGCTCATGGAAATCACTCGGTGGAAGAGTCCGCGAGCAGCAGGCATGCCCATGAGTGTAGCGCACTTTGCTCCGCCCCCGGATTGCCCGAAGATCAGCACACGCTGCGGATCGCCGCCAAACTCAGCAATGTTGTCGCGTACCCACTGTAGTGCCAGGATGATATCCAGCATCCCTGCATTGCCTGCATCTGCAAGCTCCGGGTGCGTGCTCAGTTGCGCAAGATACAGATACCCGAAGACGTTCAGCCGATGATTGATGGTGACTACAACTACATCGCCGCGTTTCGCCAGGCGCACTCCGTCGTAGAGCACATTATTTGCGGAGCCGCTGGAGAAAGCTCCTCCGTGGATGTAAAACAGCACCGGCCGCTTGCGATGATCGCGGAGCGCCGTCGTCCACACATTCAGGTGCAGGCAATCTTCACTGATGTCACCCAGTTCTGGCGGCAGGTAGTATCCACGTTTGCTGATGGTAGCCGGACCACCCATCACGCCGCGTCCACCACCTTGCGGCGCACGCGGACCAAATTCATTTGCAATGCGTACACCTGTCCATGGAGTTAGTGGTGCGGGTGGCTGAAAGCGGCGGCCAGCGGTGTCCGCGCCGTAGGGAACGCCCTTGAAGACCATTACGCCGTTGTCCACCGCTCCACTGATCTTGCCGTATGTTGTGGTGGCAATTGGAGTGGAAGTAGTCGCGAACAGCGGTGTCGCACGCGGCAGCAGAGCAGCTCCGGCATAGAGAGCTGTACCTTGTAGAAAGCGGCGGCGGGCAATGAAAAAATCTCTCATGAACACCGACTTTACGCCGCCGTTGTCACCACACGCAATGAGATGTGCATGGTTATCTAGGATGCCGCATCGGGAATTGGGTCCTGCCATTTATGTCCACACACATCGCATTGCCACTGGTTCGTTGGCTCTATGGAAATGAGCAGAACTTCCTGTGACCTGCACGCCGGACATGCCGGCAGAATGAAGTCTCCCGCATCTTTCATTGCCTGGTAGTCATCACGCATACTGTCTGGTATCGGCTTCGACAAAATAGCAATGGCGCGCTCTCCATCATCGGGCGCAACGCGCAGCTCGATTCCCGGCAGGCCGAAATGCTGATTGGAAGAGACAACGCCGCTTTGTATCTTCGCGAGCTCAAGAATGTAACCGGCAAGTCCCGCCTCAAACTCATTGTCGAAGGTAGCGACGATGACGCCGCCATACTGGATGTCCGATATGTCGTACTGAATCGGCGGCTCAGCCGGTACAATTTCTGGCGGCGGCGCGGCCTGCGGAACCGGTGGCGGCCACAGCTTGCGGTGCTGCAACTCATCGCGCAGAATCGGCTGTGCGATCTCTGTCAGGCCGTCATAGTCGGCGCGTAACTCCACAAGCTGCTCATCGGTCATAGACGCATAGAGCTCCGTAAGCTCCTGCCATTGGGTGCGAGAATCCTGTCCACGCATGGGTCATCCTGTATTTGTAGTTGCAATAGGTATACAGGATAGGCAGGGAATTACAAAAGTGAAAAATAACCCGCCATGGCAGATGATTTTTCACTTTTCTATCTCCTTGCTGGTCGCCGTTCGAGCCGCGTTGCATATCTCGTTCGCCAGCGAAGAGCGAAAATCTGTGTCCATCGGCGGTCAACTGTAGGAATCAAATTACCAGAAGTAAGTGGCTTCAATCCGGGGTGCGGCTGAGCGGCCATCGATGATCTCGGTGCTGAGGACGAATTCCAGATTTTCGCCGCTCCAGTTGTGTGGTGCGCGGGCAAAGACGGCTTCCATGTTGCCCGGCTGAGTCAGGAATTCGCCGGCCGCCACGGTGCCACCCCGGGCGATGCCTGCGGCAATGATCGCGAATTTTCCGGTGGTGGCATCGCGGAAGCGCGCCACGATAGCATAGTCGCGATAGTTGTTGGTGGCTTCTTGTATGTTGCGGTCGATACTCCATGTCTGATGGGTGGAGGATTGTGTGTCTTCGATCCAGAAGTGGGTCATATCGGCATCGTTGCCGAAACGGTAGCGAAGATTACGGGTCATGCGCAGAGTCCATGCGTTATCGAATGCACCGAGGAAGATGGCCGAGCCCTGGCGCAGGTCGGTGAGCGTGGTGGTGTCAGCGCCTAGCAGCAGATAGCGCTGGTTACGCATTTCGAGCAAGCCGGAGACTTTAACGAGGGGCTGCAGGTCGTCGAGCACAACACCGCTCATGGGTTCATCCATGTGATGTTGCCGGGTTGGATCGGCAGCGTCACGCAGAATGATGCCAGGAAGATGGCTTTGGGGGAAGCAGATAGTGACGGGATCGGTGTACTCGAGCACCGGTGCCCAGAAGCGGTCCAGTGCCGAGTGGTGTGGATGCTTCCAATAGAAACCACTGGCGAGCAGTAATGCCAATAGAACTGCAACTCCGAAGAGCCGGCCGGAGAACTTGTGCGCTTCCGCGTGTTTCAGTGCTGCAATAGGCGGGAGTGACTCCTGCGGGACAAGTTCTAAATTCGAGGGGTTGGTGCCTGAGATAGGAAGAGCGTCAGCCTGGGGCCAGTCGAACTGGGGGATGTACGATCCGGCGGGTAGCGACAGCCGCAGCTGGTCAGGGTCGTTCGTATCCTGGTAATACTGTGCGATCCGCTTGCGAATCTCGGCGGCTGTAACGCGGACGATGGGATCGAGGGTGGTATCGTAGCCGGGGTCACGTCCAAAGACCTCAATGCCGAGCGTGCGTTCCTTAAGCTGTTCACCCCGGCCTTCAAGCGCTTCCTGCACGATGAAGCGGAGAAAACTGGGGAACCGTTTGCTATGACAGAAATGCGGGTTGGCCAGCATGCGGTCCAGCTGACGGCACACTTCGGCCTTCTGCTGTTCGCTGTAGAGGACCGCCGCTCCCGTTAAGCTCGTTGCCATAAGCTCCGACTCCTGCCGCGGAATTATATCCTGCGACTTAAACGACTGTCAGTGTTCGTGTAAATTGCGTATCTAAAAGGTTTATACGATTCTTTTCATGATAAGACTCTGTGCCTTACGGCAAGGAGCTATACATGGGGTGGTCAGCCTCATATAACCATCCCGCTTGGAAGGTATAAGCCTTCTGTGTGCCGAAGGGAAAACCAAATCGGCTTTGATGGAACATTTTGGAGGCACCATGAATCGGAATTTGGTAACGAGCAAGGCGCTGTATGCCATCCGCGGACTGATTGCGAACGGTCTCTTGTGTCTGGCGCTGTGCGTGGTACTGCTAGGCAGCATGGCCCATGCGCAGGTTGGCTCGGCATCCCTCAGCGGCGTGGTACAGGATCAGACCGGCGCTATTATTCCAGCCGCGACCGTCATTTTGAAGAACGCTGCGAGCGGCAACGTCCTCACTCTTCGGAGCAACTCTTCCGGGGCATTTACCTTTGCCGCCGTTCCCAGCGGCGACTACTCCTTGACGGTCAAACGTGATGGCTTCAAGGCCTTTATGCAGACTGGGATTCATCTCAATCCGGGCGACACAATCTCTGTGCCTAATCTGAACCTGAAGCTCGGCGACACGGCGGAGACCGTGACGGTCACCACGGAGATTGCTGGGTTGCCGCTGGATAGTGGTCAATTGAGTTCTACCATCTCAGCGCAGAATCTGGACCAGTTATCTATCGTGGGACGCGACGCGACAGAGCTAGAGCGTATCCTGCCAGGATTTGCAATCCGCTATAACTCGGGTGGTTCAGCCGCGACAAATGCAGCACCCGATTTTACCCAGGTACAGATTGGCCAGCCTACGCCCTATGCCTCCAATGGCGCACCGGTCGCGGGTATTTCACTGAAATTGGATGGTGCGAACCTGACAGATGCGGGCAGTTTTGGGGCGAATCTTCAGAACATCAACGACTCGTTCGTGAGCGAAGTGCATGTGCAAACGTCCAACTTTGGCCCCGATCAGTCGAATGGGCCGGTCGTGATCTCTGGCGTAACCAAGTCGGGCACCGACGTCTATCATGGGTCGCTATATACCTACGCGCGTACCTATCAACTGAACTCTAACGACTGGTTGTCGAACTTCAACGGTATCGCGAGGCCGAATGACCGATTTATCTATCCCGGGGGCACGTTTAGCGGGCCGGTTCCTCACTTCAAAAAGCTAACCTTCTTTGCTGGCGCCGAGTATGACGCGCAGCGGAATGTGTATGCCTACGGTAGCGCAGGCAGTGCGATCATTCACGCCCTGGTTCCCACCCAAAGGATGCGCGGTGGGGATTTCAGCGCAACGGAACTTTCGAACTATCTTGGGACAAACGTAACCAGCGGCAACTATGGCACCTTCAATACACCGCCAACTATAGGAGATGACGGCTCGAACCTGTCGAACGGCAATATCGCTGCATTCCTGGATCCGGGCGCGATGGCACTCGTAAACGGCACATTGCCGTTGCCAACCCGCACGCAGACGGGCAAGGACGGTTTCAATTACGACAATCTAGATCTGGTGAACAACAACGTGAGCCAGTTTGTAGGCCGCGTGGACTATGCCATCAGTCCGCGTAACCAGTTCTTCGTTCGTTACAGCTTCGAAAAGGGGAAGACGGGACAGCCGCTTGTGCCCTACTATGCACCTAACAGCGTAATGGGCGAGGTGAACACACCCGGCTATGGGGTAAATAACAACATCTGGGTCCACAGCGCGTCTGCGAACTACGTCACGCTGTTTTCGTCCACGTTGACCAATGAAATCTATGCAACCCTCACATCGTTCGTTGAGTCCTTTGACGCGCGGCAGATTGCAGCGCTGCAGAAGGGGGCAATCAACTATCCTTACAACGGCGCATTCGACAACGGCAGCACACAATATCCACAACTTGGGACCTACACCACGTATGGCGGCCTGCCGCTCGGTCTCTGGCCCGACTACTCAACCAATCCGTTGCGACTGAAGAAATTTCAGCCAAATGTCGGCGACAATCTGACCAAGGTTTGGGGCAGGCACACGGTGAAGGCTGGAATCTTCGCCCAGCGCACCACCAACAACCAGACAGCGACCAATCCTTCGACCAGCGGCATCATTCAGAACTACTACTACGGCGGCGCGGGTTCTGGCTTCTCTGACTACAACGGGAAATATCCTGACGGCTCTCCCGCATATGGCAACTATCACGTGAACAGCGGCAATGCCTTGGCAAACTTCTTCGAAGGGCAGATCCAGGACTGGCGCCAGCAAAACTTCAATCCCTATACGAACCTCTACTTCTGGAACGTGGATTTCTATGGGATGGATACCTGGCATGTGACCCAGAATGTGATGGTGACGTTCGGCGCTCGCGTAGCCAAACTGGGTGCGTGGCAGGATGCGCATGGACTAGGAGCCGCTATCTGGAATCCGGCGCTTTACACCACAGCATACGATCCAACGAACAACCCGCTGCCCGGCATCACTTGGCACGGGCGTACAGCGTCTGTTCCTAACTCCGGCATGAAAGCCCCACCACTTTATTTTGAGCCCCGCGTTGGCTTTGCCTGGGACGTTTTCAAAGACGGTAAAACGGTGGTGCGTGGTGGCTTCGGCATCTATCGTTTCCATGATGCGGTCACCGACGTGACGAACATGTTTGCCGAGGCGGAAAATGTTCGTTATGCCGATTTGCAGGGTTTTGGTGGTAACACCCTGGAAGGGGTGAACACACTCCACCTAAATCCGAATACTTATGGCAATACCGGAACCGGCAGCACGGAGACCTTCATCCCCCCACCCACTGTTTATGGACTGGATCCCAATGACGATAAGCAGCCGGTCACCAATAACTACAGCCTGAGCGTTGCTCAGCAGATGCCCGGCAAGTGGATTCTGCAGATCTCTTATGTAGGCAACAACAGTAATTCACTGATGAACAACGGCACCACGCAAGCGGTGGTGTTGAACAATGTGAACGCACTTCCAATCGGTGCGCTGTTCACTCCGGCTGCGGCACTAGCGATCAACAACGGCGCGCACTATAACGCTTGCAATCCGACGGGATGTACCCCGGCGCAGGCGGCAAGCCTCGACAACATCTACAACTACGATGGAGATAAATCGGTTCAGAAGGCGCGGCCGTATGACAGATACAGCCAGATTCTTGTGCCTGAACACAACACGTATGCAAATTACAACGGTATACAGGTTGAGGCAATCAAACAGTTGGGCCGCTTCAACTTCAATATCAATTACAGCTTCTCCAAGGCACTTGGAATTCTCGGGTCCTCGGCGGATTTCAACTGGACCGCAGGTATGGATCCATTCCACATGGGTAACAACTATGGTCCGATGAACTTCGACCGTAGCCAGGTGCTGAACCTGAGCTACTCCTACCAGACGCGGAAGTTTACCGATGCGCGTCTTCTTGGTAGCTTCATCAATGGTTGGCTTATTTCCGGTATCACCAACCTGCAGAGCGGGCCCAACATGCAGACCGGGGTGAGTGCTTCGCCCGGTTTCTACGCGCAGGGAAACATCGGACAGGGCGCCAATGCGTATTCCGTTTCATCGCAGTCGATCCTGGGAACGCCCGATGTCAACCTGCAACCTGTGTTGAAGTGTGACCCCGGAACTGGACGCAAAAAGGACCAGTATCTGAACTCTGCCTGCTTTGCTCTGCCGGCAACTGGAACGAACGGCCAGTACATTGAGCCGTACGTACATGGTACGGCATTCTTCAATACCGATCTTACCGTGGAGAAGAGCTTCGGGATGGGATCGGGGAGGAGCTTACGGCTACGCTATGCTGCATTCAACTTTCTCAACCATCCGCTACATAGCTTCGGCACAGGCTATGCGTCGCAGACAACGCTGCAGTTGAGCGATACCTCCGCCACCGCAACACCTGGAACTGCAACTAGTGCTCCTTCCACAGATTTCGGCTCAGCGCCGTACAAGCTTGGCCGGCGCCTCTCGGAAGTATCTCTGAAGTACAACTTCTAATCAACCAGCCGCGGCCGTGACGCGCTCATTACATCACGGCCGCGTTTCATTCCACAAGCTCATTCGCGCTCTGGTTCCGCCCGGCAGGATTTGAGTTACGGGCATTCTGTAATGCAACTTGTTTTTGGAGAATTCACATGTGCGCGCGAGGAGCATCAGCTTCCATTCTTTGTTTCATCTTCAGTGTGGGCAGCGGCCTCAATGCATATGCTCAGAGCGGTCCGAAAGATGCCGCAACCGCCCGCTCATTTGCTGCAATCACCAGCGTGACAGCGTTGGCCAATGGCATGGAAGTGCATGATGGCCAATTGGTGCTGCGCGTCATCGCGTTGCGGGATGA